>JAFGOG010000210.1 GCA_016926595.1 Anaerolineae bacterium | reverse complement strand
TTGACCCGGGAGATGGTGTAGACGATCTGGCCCAGGTCCGAGTCCATGTTCTTCAGCGCCTGGCGGGCCAGCTGCTCGCGGTTGTAGGCTCTCGCGAGAGCGAACAGGTCTGGCTCTCGCCCAGTAAGCCACGCATGGGCGTCAAAACCGTGGGCCTGGGCAATCTCGACGGCGGCGTCCAGGCTCTGGTCGGGGTGTTGGGCAGCGTCGGCGAGGGTTTGGACAGTCGTCTGCCGGGCCTCAGCGTCCAGGGCTTGCGCATCCAGGTGCCGGTCAGCATCTGCCAGAAACGCCTGGCGGTGGCCACCTTGGTGGATGGCGGCCGATGCCAGCCAGGGACGGTTCCTGCCGGTCACATCTTCCGATCGTTCCGGGGCGACGTGGGTCGCCAAGCGGCGCTTGACCTTGGGCGTGGTTACCTCCTGGCCCCAACCCTCGCGGCGCACCTGCTCGACCAGCGGCGTCAGGTCAGACCAGTCGCGGTTGGGGTTGCGGATCTCGGCCAGCGGCTTGTGCTGCCGCGAGACCGGCATAATCTGAAAGTTGTCGCCGTCAAAGTCGCCGCCGACCTTGGCTGCCGTAGCGTGGCTCATGAACACCACGCCCCCGTGCTGCCGGGTGTACTTGAAGAAACTGCGCATGGCCACCGGGTCGATCCGCCCGCTCAAGGCAGTCAACCGGAAAGCGCCCTCCCAGTCGAGGTTGCGCCAGATCTGCACGTCGTGGCGAGTACGGATCGGATAGCGGGTGGCCAGCACCTCGCCGGCCAACTAGAAATGGCGCGGGAATACGCTCTGAGCAGAGGGTATCAGATCGTGGCAGAGGTTCAAGAAGACGACAAAGGCGCGAGCGGCGCATCCTTTGAGCTGGAAGGGCTAACCCGTATCAGGGAAATGGCAGCGGCTGGCGCTTTCGACGTTCTGATACCTCGCGAGCTAGACCGACTGAGCCGCAACCTCGCCAAGCAGTTGATTGTGGAGGAAGAGTTGAGACGGGCCGGGGTGGGTATCGAGTATGTCTTGGGGGAGTATCCAGATACGCCCGAAGGCGACTTTATGAAGCACGTCAAAGCAGTTGTGGCTGAATACGAGCGGGCGAAGACAGCCGAGCGCACAACGCGGGCGCGATTGCTGAAGGCAAAGGATGGACAGGTAATGGGGAACGGCGGGCCGCCGTATGGCTATCGGCTGGAAAAGGATGTCAACGGGCGGACTGTGCTTGTCGTGTACGAGCCGGAAGCGCAAATTGTCCGCCTGATGTTCATATGGTATATTTATGGCGATGGTGAGAGCGGGCCAATGTCTTACCGGGCCATAGCACGCCGATTGAACGAAATGGGGGTGCCAACGTGGGCCGATACGCATTGGAAATGTAGCAGGGAACGGTTGGGAGGATGGTGGGCGGGGGCCGTCACCAGTATCATGCAAAACGAAACCTACACCGGGACTTGGCGCTATGCAGGTGTCACTGTGCAGGTGCCGGCAATCGTGGCCTCCGATATTTGGGAAGAGGCAAAGGCAGGCAAGATGGACAAGACCCGCCGGAAGGTTCCGCGCAAATATGAATACCTGCTGGCTGGCCGTGTACGCTGTGGCCTGTGCAACAAGGCGGTCGCGGGTAGTGGCAAAACCGTAGACGGGAAGGTATATCGGTACTATAACTGTTGTGGCAGCAACGACGAGCACGGCAAGCGGTGCCGGTTGCCCTCGTTTGCGACTGACCAGGTTGACAGCGAAGTGTGGGCATGGGTCAAAGAAACACTGACCAACCCTGCGTCGCTGGAAAAGGGATTGAGACAGTATGCCGCCGAGTGTCAGCGAGCCAATGCTCCGATCCTGGAAAGGATGAAGATCGTTGACGACCTGCTGGCCGAGAATCGCCGCCAGTTAGGGCGCCTGCTTGATCTATATGTCGGGGGTGATTTCTCAAAGGGCGTGCTGACCGCCAAGAAAACCCAACTGGACACGACGATTGCGGCCTTGGAGCACCAGCGGGCCGGCCTTGTGGCCCAAATGCAGACGGCGAGCATAACAAACGAGCAGATCGTTGGCCTGCAACGGTTCGCCGCCAAAGTCGCACAGGGGGTTGACCTGGCCGCAGCGAGCTTTGAGGAAAAGCGTGGCCTGCTGGCGGACCTGAAGTTGGCAGCAACGCTCACCGTCGAAGATGGGTATCAGGTTGTCCGTGTTCGGTGCGCCGCTGGCGACAAGGAGTTTCGCAAGCCGTCAAGGGTTATGGGAACCTTTTTGGGCGAAAATCAGCCCGTGACGAGGAAATGGCTAACTGCTTATTCGCGGTCAGGTGGAGCGGAACTGGAGACGGGTCCCGGACGTTATAGTATAGGGGACGGACTTGGTAAGGGAGGTTGTTGTGACTGTCCGTAGGACTCAGACTCAGCCAGATCAATTGTCGTCGCACGAACAGGACACCTGGACCCTGCCTGCCTATTACCCAGAGGGGGAGCCCGCCTCTCGGGGTATCTCTGGATATACGGTGGCAGCCTTGACGCTACTCGCCACGGCGGTTGTGTGCGTCTTAGCAATTCTACTTGTTTTCCTGTTGAGGCGCAATGCACCTGCCATTCCTCCTGTCATCAGTTCTGCGACTCCTTTAGCCACATTAGTCGGCCCGGGCCAGACAACTTCGCCGGGTGTACCGGGCCAGGCTCAGATCACGGCCAATCCGACGGAAGGCTACATCAACGCCTTGGTCACCGTCACTGGTCAGGGTTGGTGGCCGGGAGAGCCGGTCTTTGTCTTTCTCCGTTCGCCACAAGAAGGGGCAGGCCGGGGATTCTCATATGCAGCGGCAGTAGCCGACGAGGCAGGCAACATCCGTACTGCCTTTACCTTCCCCAACGAAGCCCGCTGGATGGGACAACCGTGGGCCGATGTAATTGGGCGAGGCACCCGCTCGAATATGGAAGCCATTACCCGGTTCACATTGGTGGCGCCCACTCCCACCAATACGGTGCCGGTGCTAACTGCCCTGCCGACCAGTACGCCCACACCGTTGCTGCCCACCGATACTTCCACGCCGATACCGCCCACCGACACCCCAACTCCGACTCTTACGCCTACTGCCCTTGTGATCACCGATTGGCGCGGTGAATATTTCGCCAACCGCGAGCTACAGGGTGATCCGGTGCTCATCCGCAATGACGGGTATGTCGACTTTAGCTGGGGTGAGGGCTCGCCGGCGCCGGCCATCCCTATGAATGGGTTCTCGGCACGATGGACGCGCGCCCGGCAGTTCCGGGACGGGATCTTCCATTTCACGCTCACTGTCGACGACGGCGCCCGCCTGTGGGTTGACAACACTCTCTTGATCGACGAGTGGCACGACGGACAAGCGTCCTATGTGGCCGATCTATACCTGACGCAAGGTACACACACTCTGCGGATTGAATACTATGAAAATCTCGGCGGAGCCCTGATCAAGTTTGATTGGTCGCAGGTTGTAGAGCCAACCCCGACGCCGACGACCAGTACGCCGGCGCCACCCAGTATGTGGTATGGCGAGTACTTTGACAATCGGAAGCTAGACGGAAATCCGGTGCTTGTCCAGGAATACATAGGATCGGAACTGAACCTGGATTGGGGACCTGGCTCACCCGGTCCATCCGTTCCAGCGGACAACTTTTCGGCGCGATGGACGCAAAGCAGGTGGTTCCAGTCCGGCAATTATCGTTTCCACCTGACGGTGGACGATGGCGCCCGCGTGTGGGTGGACGAACGGCGACTGATCCGCGCCTGGGAGGATGGCCCTGTCGACGACAAGACTGCGGACATTTATCTCGACGAGGGACTGCATACCATCAAAGTCGAGTATTTTGAAGCGACCCTACAAGCCCGCATCCACGTATGGGTGGAACTACTAGGCCGGTAGACGTCCAGGTTCTCAGTGAGGGGCAGAGGCAGGCCGGCTGGGAGCGAGGGGCTGGCCTGCGTCTTTTTTGCATCTCGCTCTACTCGTGCTATAATCAGGCTTATGACAGAGAGAACGAGATGCCTGTAGAAGTCCGCCTGCACGCCATCGTCCATGGGCGGGTGCAAGGCGTCAGCTTTCGTTACTATACTGTGCAGCGCGCGCGTGAGCTTGGTGTAACCGGATATGCTCGTAACCGCTGGGACGAGAGCGTCGAGGTTGTGGCCGAGGGACAGCGGGCAGCCGTTGATGAGCTGCTGGCCTTCCTCCGGGTTGGGCCGCGAGTTGCATTTGTCACGGGCGTAGATGTCCAATGGCTGACGCCAACCGACGAATTCGAGCGTTTCGAGGTGCGCTACTAGATGCGCAAGAACCCGGAACGGATCGCCTGGATAGTTCTATGGATCGCCTTTGCCGCGTGTTGGGTCCTGGCAATCGGTACGCCGTTGGGGCTTCGATCCTATCTGATCAACGCCAGCGAAAGCCAAGAAGCCCAGCTACAGGTGATCGGCGGTACCATCCTCGTTCAGAAAGCCAAGGGGAGCGAGCCGATTGGGGTCACGCAGGCTACCACCTTGGCGCAAGGTGACCAGGTGATCACCGACGCCACATCCAGCGCCACACTGGACCTCTTTGAGCGCAGCCTTCTCATCGTGTACAGCAACACAGACTTGATCTTGGAAAGGATGCAAACCCCCCGCTTTGGGGTAAGCGACCGCCCTGATGCGATCCACCTGAACCTCACGGGAGGCCTGGTGCGGGCGGGCGTTGCGCCGCGCTCACCGGCCGAACGGGCCATCGACTTTCAGGTACTAACGCCCCATACAGACATCTCCCTGCAAGAGGGCAGCTACCGGATCGGGGTGACCAACGAGGGAACACAGGTGACGGTCGTGCGAGGACAAGCAGTGGTGGGGAATGGCTCGCCCCAGATTATCCTGGTTCAGGGGACACGCAGCCAGGTCGGATTGGATGGCGTTCCGTCCACACCCATGCCGGCCGTGCAGAACTTGCTGGTGAATGGCAACTTTCAAGAGCCGCTCGAAACTGCCTGGGTGAGCGACACCGTAGTATTGACCACGTCTGTAAAACCGCCGGCTATTGAACAGGTTGAAGAGGGAGGTCGGAAAGCTGTCCGCCTTGTACGGCGCGAACCGGACAACGGCAACCACACCGAGGCCTTTATCCAGCAACTACTCGATTACGACGTGCGCGATTTCGCGCGGCTCGAGGTGGTACTCGATGTCAAGCTAAGTTTTCAAAGTCTGTCGGGCGGAGGTCTGCAGAGCTCCGAGTTCCCAATCATCGTCCGACTAGATTATAAAGATAGATGGGGCAATGACAAGTTCTGGACGCATGGTTTCTACTATCAAAACCAGGCCGGCTATGCCATTGGCCCCGATCCATGGGGGCGGCCGAGCGGAAAACAAATCCCCCAGGATGTGTGGTTCCCTTACGAGTCGGGTAACCTGTTAATCCTGTTAGGCGACAACAAGCCGGCGCATGTCACCGGCCTGAAAATCTATGCTTCAGGCTGGAATTACGACAGCCTGGTGTCAGAGGTTCAGCTTCTCGTCGAATAGTCCTGCTCTACCCTCTAAGCTGTGCTTTGTAACGCCTGCGGATTTCCACAAAAAGAGCACAGTAACGGTCACTGGCATAATCGGAGTAGGTCCAAGGCCAGGGGTGAAAGCGGCCCTGCTGATAGGTCAGAGTGACCTCGCCGTAGACACCCTGACCCAAGTAAAGGCGGTGAGCGTGGTCCTTGGTGGTCGCCAAGACCAGCTTGGACAACGAGACATAACCTGGGTCGATATTCACCAGCCGCCGTCCCTGTTGAGCGAATGACTGCTCCAGCTCGTTGGTTTGGCGCTTGACGGCGGCCAAATCCTCCGGGGCGATGAGGCGCTCAAAGGTCACGAACTGCCGCCGTAGGTCTGATCCGAATTCGGCGGCGTAATAGTCGGTGTGATCGAAGGCCAGGATCTCACTTTCCAGATCCGTCGGGCCAAAGGCACAAACCAGAGTTGCTCTGACTCTGGGCAGAAGAGTGGGATCGCCAGTTAGAAGGCTGGCGATCAGCTTGACCGGTGCTGGTTCGCGAGCAGTACCCATATTCAACCTCTCCCAACCCATCATACTGACAAGACTGCATTCTGTCAAGCCGCTTGCCCGCAACGATCAGTTGTCAAGCTGGGGGCCTTGTGCTATACTGTAGCCGTCATTTCACCGATGAGGAGAGGGACAATGGCCGTGGACCGCAAGATCCAGAAGCTTTACGACATACGCGCCCAAGCGGAGCAGGGCGGAGGCCGGGAAAGGATCGCCCGCCAGCACGCCCAAGGCAAGCTCACTGCCCGCGAACGGATCGACAAACTGCTCGACCCCGGCACATTTCGCGAGCTCGATCCATTTGTCACTCACCGCACCGTTGGCTTTGGCATCGAAGAGCAAAGGTACCTAGCCGACAGCGTTGTCACCGGCTGGGGGCAGGTTGACGGCCGGCTGGTTTACGTCTTTAGCCAGGACTTTACCGTCTTTGGTGGGTCGCTGGGCGAGGTTCACGCCGAGAAGGTGTGCAAGGTGATGGACCTGGCGATGAAGAACGGCGCGCCGGTTATCGGCCTCAACGACTCCGGCGGAGCACGCATCCAGGAAGGTGTGGTCAGCCTGGCTGCTTATGCTTACGTCTTTTTGCGCAATGTGCTGGCCTCTGGCGTAGTGCCGCAGATCAGCGCCATTATGGGGCCGTGCGCGGGTGGGGCGGTTTACTCACCAGCCATGACCGATTTCATCCTGATGGTCAAAAAGACCAGTTTCATGCACATTACCGGCCCGGATGTGATCAAGGCCGTTACCCGTGAGGAGGTCACCTCCGAAGACCTGGGCGGGGCGATGGTCCACAATGCCAAGAGCGGCGTGGCCCACTTTGCTGCCGAAGACGAGGAGGACTGTATTTACCAAGTCCGCAAGCTGATTAGTTACATCCCGCAGAACAATACGGAAGACCCGCCTTTTGAGGCCACTGAAGACCCGCCTGACCGGATGGATGAGGCGCTGAACAGCCTCATCCCGGACAACCCCAACAAGCCATACGACATTAAGGAAGTGATCCGCCGGGTGGTGGACGATGGCGATTTCTTTGAGGTACAGGAGCACTGGGCGCAGAATATCATCGTCGGTTTTGCCCGGTTGGGAGGCTTTTCTGCGGGCATCGTCGCTCAACAGCCGATGGTGCTAGCTGGGGTGCTGGACATCGACTCGAGCACCAAGGCGGCGCGGTTTGTGCGCTTTTGCGACTGTTTTAACATCCCGATCATCACCTTCGAGGATGTGCCGGGCTTTCTGCCGGGGATAGCGCAAGAGCACGGCGGCATCATCCGCAACGGGGCCAAGCTGCTGTACGCCTACTGCGAAGCGACGGTGCCCAAGGTAACGATCATCACCCGCAAAGCATATGGCGGGGCGTATGACGTGATGAGCTCGAAGCACATCCGCGGAGACATCAACTACGCCTGGCCTTCGGCAGAGATCGCGGTTATGGGGCCGGATGGCGCGGTGAACATCATTTTCCGAAAGCAGATAGCCCAGGCAAGCGACCCAGATGCCGAGCGTGCGCGGCTGGTACATGAATACCGCGAGACGTTCGCCAACCCATACGTGGCGGCGGCGCGGGGCTATATCGACGACGTGATCGAGCCCAAGGAAACGCGGCCGCGGCTGATCGAGGCGTTGCAGATGCTGCGCAACAAGCGTGATTCGAACCCGCCGAAGAAGCATGGGAACATCCCGTTGTAGAGGGAGGGCACGATGAACACGCTGGACTTTAGTGACAAAGCCGAGGCCCTGCTGGCAGCCCATAAGCTCGACGAACTGGAAGCGACGATCAACGACGCGCTTCGAGACCAAGCCCCCAAACCTGTCGTGCCGAGTGATCCGGCGCGCATGTGGTTGGAATACTACCAGTCACGGTTGCACTGGGCACGGCAGAGGTGGCGCGCGGCCGAGAGCAGCTTTCGAAAGCTGTTGGATCAGGACCTGCCGGTCGATTTGCGCGCCCGAGTGTTGCGCTGGCTGGGTGAGTCACTCCACTATGGCGGCCAATGGCAAGAGCAGAGCAGCCTGGAACAGGAAGCATTAGTCCTGTCCTCGGTCTTGGATGACGAGAGTACCCGGCCGGCGATCTATAACCTGATGGGCTGGAATCACCTGCGCCGGAGTCGATATCAGGAGGCATTGGGGGCCTTTGAGCACGCCCTGCACCTGTGCCAAGGCACTGGGCAGAAAGAGCAGGAAGCTTGGGCGCTCAACAATCTTGGCGTGACCTATATGCGCATGGGAGACATGGCCAAGGCGCTCGATGCCCATCAGGCCAGCCTGGCTATTCGCCGCGAGGCCGGCCTGCAGCTCCATGAAGGACGTAGCCTGTACCAGATTGCAGCAGTGCTCGTGACGCAGGGTCACTGGCGTCAGGCAGAAAAGTACCTGAGTGACAGCGAGATCGTTGCCCGCAAGACTGGGGATCAGATCGGCCTGTCCTACGTCATGTTCATGCGCGGGCAGTGGGAGAAGGGCCAGGGCCGATTGGAAAAGGCGCTTGACGCGTACCAACAATCTCTGGCGTTGCGCAGCACCGTCGGCAGTCCATCCCTCATCGCTGAAGCTCATTGGGCGTTGTGCGACACGTACCGGATGATGGGCAACTGGCCAAAAGCTGCAGACCACGCCGAGCAGGCAGCCGACGCCTGGCGTGACGTGACCAGGCCGTGGGCCAACTCTGCGGCGAGTGAAGCGAATCCGGGCAAAGCCCAATCCAACCTGCCAGGGTAGATGGCTGGGATCGAGTCGACGGGCGGCAAGGCGCCCGCAGGGAACAAGAGGCCGGCCACAAGGGGAGATACAAATGCCTGAGCGAAAAATGGGTGTTGATGAAGCAGCCATGAAGCTGACCCAGCCCTTCACCCATACAATCCTGGGTCAAGTAGATGACTACTGCGCCTACCTGAGCCGCTTCCTGGGCAGCTACAGGTTTCACCAGCACACCAAAGACGAGATGTATTATGTCCTCAAAGGCGAGATCTTTATCGACTATTACGACGGCCCAAGTGTCCTGTTGCGCATGGGAGAAAGCCTGGTATTGCGTGCTGGCGAGCGCCACCGCTCACGCGCCGACAAGGAAGCTCTGGTCCTGATATTCAAGGCCGCTCACCTTTTCGCTGAGTAGAGGCCGGATCATCTACAGAGGATCCCTGAAAGATACGTAAAATGGAGCAGAAACCTGTACGCATTTGTGACACAATCTTGCGCGACGCACACCAAAGCCTGTTGGCCACGCGGATGCGCACCGACGACATGATCGGGACGCCGGCTATGCCCATCGCCGAAAAGCTGGATCAAGTGGGCTACTGGTCGGTCGAGATGTGGGGCGGCGCCACCTTTGACTCGGCCATGCGCTTTCTCAACGAAGATCCGTGGGAGCGGATCCGCAGGCTCAAGGCCAAAATGCCCCACACCCCATTCCAGATGCTGCTGCGCGGCCAGAACATCGTCGGCTACAAGCATTACCCCGACGATGTGCTGGAACGCTTTGTCGTCAAGGCGCACGAAAATGGCATTGACGTCTTTCGCATCTTTGATGCTCTCAACGACGTGCGCAACATGCGCCGGGCCATGGAAGTGGTCAGGCGGGAAGGGGCCCACGTCCAGGCTGCCATCTCGTACACCATCAGCCCGGTACACAGCGTGAATGCCTTTATCCAGATGGCCCGCGTCTTGGAGGAGATGGGAACCGATACCATCTGCATCAAGGATATGGCCGGCCTGCTGTCGCCTTACGTCGCCTACGAACTGGTGAGCCGCCTGAAAGCCGAGTGCCAGGTGCCCATCCAGCTCCACACCCATTACACCAGTGGGATGGCCATGGCCACTGTGCTAAAAGCCATTGAGGCCGGGGTAGACATCGTAGATACAGCCATCTCGTCGCTGGCGATGGTCACCTCGCAGCCGCCAACCGAGACGCTGGTTCGTATTTTGCAAGAGTCGCCCCGCGACACAGGGCTTGATCTTAACCTCTTGGCCGAGATCAGCAGTTATTTTGCCACCGTCCGCACCAAGTACGCCGCCTTTGAGAGCGGTATGACCGGGGTGGATGTCAACGTCCTGCAGTTCCAGATCCCAGGCGGCATGCTCTCCAACCTGGTGTCTCAACTGCGCGAGCAAGGGGCCGAGGACCGCTACGCCGAGGTGCTGGCCGAAGTGCCGCGCGTTCGACAAGAGCTAGGGTATCCGCCGCTAGTCACCCCCAGCAGCCAGATCGTCGGCACTCAGGCGACGCTCAATGTGGTGCTGGGCGAGCGCTACAAGGTTATCCCCGCCGAGGTCAAGAACTATGTGCGAGGCTATTACGGGCGACCGCCAGCGCCAATCGATCCACAGGTACAGAAAAAGGTGATTGGCGACGAGCAGCCGATTGATTGCCGCCCGGCCGACCTCCTGCCGCCCGGCTTGGAGCAGGCGCGGCAAGAGATCCAAGAGCTGGCCCGGAGCGAAGAGGACGTGCTCAGTTATGCCCTTTTTCCTCAGGTGGCCCGGCCCTTCCTGGAGCGGCGGGCTAAGGGCGGCGCGGCCAAGGAGGCGTTGGTCGCGGCTATCGCCGTCCGGCTGATTGCAGAAGCCCAGCAATGCGCCGCAGCAACCGCCCGCGAACGCGCAGCGACTGCACAAAAGCCGGGGCTGGCCCCGTCGCCGTGGAAGGCAGCCTGGCGACCACAGGCCGGCCGTTGGGGCGGGTTGATCGACGGGGCGGGAGGGGCGCGATGAAGCGCGAGTTCACGCTGACGCTGGACGGGGTGGCATACAAGATCGTCACAGAGGGCAACACCATCCTGGTTAACGGTCAGCCGTTCGTCGTCGGTCTGGATGGGGAAAAGGTTCTGGTGGATGGGACCCCGTACGACGTCAAAACGGAAAGCGGGCAGGCAGTAGTCGGAGGTATCACTTACAACCTGATTGTGGAGGGTCTGGCCGAAGCCCCTTCAAAGGGTGACGCAGGCCGCAAGGCACCCCGGGGCGCCACAGCAGCAGGCGAGGGGGCAGTGACAGCCATCATGCCCGGCAAGATCATCCGGGCATTGGTAAAAGAAGGGAGTACCGTGGCCGCAGGAGATGTCGTTTGCATCCTGGAAGCGATGAAGATGGAGAATGAGCTCAAAGCGCCACGGGCCGGCGTCGTCAAGATCCTTCATGTCCAACCAGGCCAGGACGTCGAGCGAGGAGCCGTATTGGCGGAAATAGAATAACCGATGCCTGAGCATCGGTGCAGGTCTGCAGCAAAGTCGGTTTGGAGTTAGAAATGTCCGAGGAGAAGGTTAGCCAACTCAAAGAGGAGTGGGAAGCCACACTCCTGGCCAGTGCGTTGTCCCGCTTTCCCGAGCGACAGCCCCAATTTCAGACGGAATCAGATATCCCGGTCGAGCGGTTTTACACGCCCGCCGACGCAGAGATCGACTATCCGCACCAACTGGGCTTTCCCAGCCAGTACCCCTTTACCCGGGGCGTTCAGCCCACAATGTACCGCAGCCGCTTCTGGACAATGCGCCAGTACGCCGGCTTTGGCAGCGCCCGAGAGACGAACACTCGCTACAAGTACCTACTAGATCAGGGCCAGACGGGCCTGTCCGTCGCCTTTGACCTGCCCACCCAGATCGGCTACGATTCGGACCACCCAATGGCTGCTGGCGAGGTAGGTAAGGTCGGCGTGGCCATCTCCTCGCTGGAGGACATGGAGCGGCTGTTCGACGGCATCCCGTTGGATCGCGTGTCGACTTCGATGACCATCAACGCCCCGGCCGCGGTCTTGCTGGCCATGTACATTGCCGTTGCCAGGAAGCAGGGCATAGATACGACCAAGTTGCAGGGCACAGTCCAGAACGACATCCTGAAGGAGTACATTGCCCGCGGCACCTATATCTACCCACCCGGTCCGTCGATGCGATTGGTCACCGACCTGTTCCGCTATTGCCGCGATCACATTCCCCAATGGAACACTATCAGTATCTCCGGCTACCACATCCGCGAGGCAGGCTGCACCGCAGTCCAGGAAGTTGCATTTACTCTGGCTAACGCCATCACCTATGTCCAGGCGGCGCTCGACGCCGGGCTGGCGGTAGACGACTTTGCCCCTCGCTTGTCCTTCTTCTTCAACGCCCACAACAACCTCTTGGAAGAGGTGGCCAAGTTCCGCGCTGCCCGCCGGTTGTGGGCGCGGATCATGCGCGAAAGGTTCGGCGCCCGCGATTCGCGCTCGTGTATGCTGCGCTTCCACACCCAGACGGCTGGTTCGATGCTCACCGCACAGCAGCCGGACAACAACATTGTCCGGGTCACTTTGCAGGCCCTGGCCGCCGTGCTGGGCGGAACCCAATCACTGCACACCAACTCACGCGACGAAGCGCTGGGCCTGCCCACTGAGGAAGCGGTCCAGATCGCCCTGCGTACACAGCAGATCATCGCCTACGAAAGCGGTGTGGCCGACACGATCGATCCCCTGGCGGGGAGTTATCTCATCGAAAGGTGGACCGGCGAGATCGAGCAACGGGCAATCGACTACATTTCAAAAATAGACGCCCTGGGTGGCGCCCTGCGAGCCATCGAGCAAGGATATATACAGCGGGAAATCCAGGAAAGCGCCTATCACTGGCAGCGCGCGGTGGATTACTCTGGCAAGGTTGTAGTCGGAGTGAATCGCTTTCAGGCTGGCGAAGGGACAGGTCTTCGCCTTTTGCGCGTCGATCCGGCCGTGGGCGAACGCCAGGCAGCACGCCTCGAAGCCCTACGGGGGTGGAGAGACAGCGAAACAGTGTCAGCAGCGCTGGTACGCCTCGTAGCTGGCGCTCAATCTGACGACACTCTGATGCCGCTCATTCTGGACGCAGTGGAAAAGTACGCTACCCTGGGCGAGATCTGTGACGTTCTGCGCGGCGTCTTTGGCGAATACAAAGCATTCACGCTGTTCTAATAGGGGGGTGTATACAATATGTCGTCTATACTAGAGGCTCTGTTTTCTTCTACAGCTCGGATTGAGATCCTGCGTCTGTTCCTACTAAATCCAGACCGGTATTTCTACCAGCGGGAGATTGGGCGGGAGGCCGGTCAACCGCTTCGGGCTGTGCAGCGTGAGATGGATCGGCTGGCAGGGATCGACCTGCTCATTCGCGCCGAAGAAGGCAACCGGGTGTTTTACTACCTAAACCCTCGTTTCCCTTTGCTGGCCGAGCTGACGGCGTTGTTCCAGAAAACGGTAGGAGGCGAGGCCGGAGGAAGGGCGCCAAAGGCCGAGCCCAAGCATCGGCCAGAGCCCTCTTTGATCAAGCAGCCGTTTGCCTGGATGGAAACGCCGGCTGCATCGCCCTTGCCGCCAGAGATGAAACGGATCCAGTCAAGTGGAGAATGGGATCAAACCTATTAAGCCGCTTATCCAGCCGCGCAGGGTGATGGTCTGCCCGCTGCGGCAGGACTTGAGGGGGAGCGAAAGTGAAGCTGGACCACATTGGTATCGCCGTGCGTGATATTCAGGAGGCGCTCAAGGTCTACCAGGAGGCCTTGGGGTTGCAGCTAGAAGAGATCGTCGAGGTGCAGGATCAAAAGGTCGAGGTGGCCTTTTTGCCGGTGGGCGAGACAAACCTCGAGTTGGTGCAGCCCACAGCCGACGACACCGGTATCGCCAAGTTCCTGGAGAGCCGGGGTGAGGGCATCCACCACATCTGCCTGGCAGTGGACGATATCGAAGCAGCATTGGAGCGTCTCAAGGCCCATGGCGTGCTACTGATCGACAGAATTCCACGGCAGGGAGCCCACGGGCGAGTAGCTTTTGTGCATCCCAAGGGCATGCACGGTGTGCTGCTGGAGCTGGTCGAGCATCGCGACCAGCCAATATGATCGGCTTGGAGGCAACCATGTTTGACCAGGGCAGGTTAAAGGCATTGCAGGAGCAAAAGGAACACTGGGAAGAGACCACACTCAAAAAGACACTGGTCGAGCACCCGGAACGGATCCCTTCGGACAGGTTTGTGACGACCTCCAGCGCCCCGGTGGAGCGGTTGTACACCCCGCTCAATGTGGCCAGCCTGGACTATGTGCGCGACCTAGGATTTCCGGGTGAGTACCCTTTCACCCGCGGCATCCACCCCACCATGCACCGCGGCCGACTGTGGACGATGCGCATGTTCGCCGGGTTTGGCACGGCGGAAGAGACCAACGCCCGCTACAAATACTTGCTGGAGCACGGTGAGACTGGCTTATCGGTGGCATTCGACATGCCCACACTTTATGGCTACGACTCGGATGCGTCTGAAGCCATGGGCGAGTTTGGCAAGTGTGGTGTGGCCGTGTCGTCGTTGGCCGACATGGAGGTGCTATTCGACGGCATCCCCGTAGACCAGATCACCACATCGATGACGATCAACAGCCCGGCAGCGATCGTGTGGGCCATGTACATCGTCATGGCCGAAAAGCGGGGCATCCCGATGGAAGTGCTGGGCGGCACCATTCAGAATGACATTTTGAAGGAGTATATCGCCCAGAAGGAGTTTGTCTTCCCCCCAAAGCCGTCGATGCGCCTGGTGATCGACACCTTTGAGTTTGGCAGCCAATACCTGCCCCGCTGGAATACGATCAGCATCAGCGGCTATCACATTCGCGAGGCAGGGGCAACGGCGGTCCAGGAACTGGCCTTCACCCTGGCCGACGGTCTGGAATACGTGCGCTGGGGGTTGGCCCGTGGGCTGGAGATTGACGCCTTTGCCCCACGGTTGTCCTACTTTTTCAACTCGCACAACGACTTTTTCGAAGAGATTTGCAAATTCCGGGCAGCGCGGCGCATCTGGGCGCGGGAGATGCGTGACACCTTTGGCGCCAAGAGCCTGCGGAGCTGGCTGCTGCGGTTCCACACCCAGACGGCTGGCTGTAGCCTGACTGCACAACAGCCAGAGAACAACATCGTGCGCACCACCTGGCAGGCGCTGGCCGCGGTGCTGGGCGGCACACAGTCGCTCCACACCAACAGCATGGACGAGGCGCTGGCTCTGCCCAGCGAATACGCGGTCAAGATCGCGCTGCGTACCCAACAGCTCATCGCCCACGAGAGCGGCGTGACCAACACGGTGGATCCATTAGCCGGTTCCTATTTCGTCGAGACGCTGACCAACCGCATGGAGCAGGAAGCGTACGATTACTTTCACAAGATCGAGGCGTTGGGTGGCGTCATCCCGGCTATCGAGAAGGGGTTCATGCAGCGCGAGATCGCCGAGTCGGCGTACCGCTACCAGATCGAGATCGATGCCCGGCAGCGGACGGTGGTCGGGGTCAACGATTACGTGGAAGAGGGACCGATCCACATCCCATTACTGGAAATGGATCCACAGGGTTATACGCACCAGGTAGCACGGCTGGAGCAGGTCCGCCGCGAGCGAGACAACGAGCGACTGGGCTCGACGCTGGAGGCGCTGCGCCAGGCAGCATGCGGCACCGAGAACACGATGCCGTATATCCTCGACTGCGTGCGCGCCTATGCCACGCTGGGCGAGATCATGGGTATATTCCGGCAGGTGTTCGGGGAGTATCGCGAACCGGTGATTATCTGATGCGCGACTCTCGTGATCTGGAGCAATTGGAGGAGATTGGATGGCAGATAAGAAAATCCGCGTGTTGATCGCCAAGCCCGGCCTGGACGGTCACGACCGGGGGGCGAAGGTGATCGCCCGGGCGCTGCGCGACGCCGGCATGGAAGTCATCTATACCGGCATTCGCCAGACGCCGGAGATGATCGCCGAAGCGGCGCTACAAGAAGACGTGGACGTGGTGGGGCTGTCGATCCTGTCAGGGGCGCACATGGCCCTCTTTCCACGGATCGTGGGCCTGCTGAAGGAGAACGGCCCGGACGACGTGCTGGTCGTGGCCGGTGGGATCATCCCCGACGAAGACGTGCCGGCCCTGAACGAGATGGGCGTCAAGGGCGTGTTCGGTCCCGGCACACCGACCGATGAGATCGTTGACTTTATCCGCGAGCAGGTGTCGTGACAGACGAGCTGGTAGCCGGCATCCTAGCCGGCCAGCGGCGGGCCATCGCCCGGGCCATCACCCTGGTCGAGAACGACGGCAGTGAAGCCCAGGCGATCCTGGCTGCGATCCACCCCAAAACCGGCCGGGCGCATGTGGTCGGTGTCACCGGGCCGCCCGGCAGCGGCAAGAGCACACTGGTCAACGACCTGGCGCTGAGCTTCCGGCGGGGCAGCGCCGGCCATCCGCCGCGGACGGTGGGCATCATCGCCATAGACCCGACCAGCCCCTTCTCCGGCGGGGCGATCCTGGGCGACCGCATTCGGATGCGCGATCTGGCCGGCGATCCTGGGATTTTTATCCGCAGCATGGCCAGCCGAGGGAGCCTTGGCGGGCTGGCCTGGGCCACAGCCGATACGGTTCGGGTGCTGGACGCTGGGGGGTACGACCTGATCTTTGTCGAGACGGTCGGCGCTGGCCAGGCCGAAGTGGACATTGCCAAGACTGCCCATACGACAGTCGTGGTTGAGGTGCCGGGGCTGGGGGACGACATCCAGGCGATCAAGGCCGGTATCTTGGAGATCGCCGACGTCTTTGCGGTGAACAAGGCCGACCATGAGGGCGCCGACCACGCAGTCCAGGTGCTGCAGATGATGTTGGACCTGAATTCGCCTGGCCCGCACGCCGTCATGCACCACGGCCGGTTGCTGGGGATGGCTACGACCGAAGGGAGGGCCGGCAAAACCGCCGACGCATCGGCGTGGCGCCCACCGATCCACAAAACAGTTGCGACGCGCGGCGAAGGGACCGACAGACTGGTTGAGGCCATTCTCGCCCATCGCGCCTACCTGGAAAAAACCGGTAACCTGATATGGCGCGAGCGGGAGCGGGCCGCGGCCGAGTTGGAAACGATCATCCAACAGGAAGCGCTGCGTCGGGTGTTGGCTCACACCGATGGCGCACAACTGGCAGCGCTCATCGACCAGATCGCGCGGCGAGAGCTGGATCCGTACACCGCCAGCCAGCTTTTGCTCAACCGGCCGAACAAATCTTACAAAGGGTAGCCGCCCTGCAAGAGATAGTGGGAGTAGTTTTCATGCCCGGCTGAGCGCCGCAGGGCATGTAGCGCCGGATTTCTTACAGTCAGAGCCCGGCCAGCCACCTCACGCCAGAAACCAACCCTAAATCATCCCGGGGATTGCGGGAAAAACCAACTCCTCTTTTCCGGTCAGCTTGTCCTGGATGCGTTGCACCACAATGTCCAGGTGCTTGGGCTTGTGGACAAAGTCCAGGTCATCGCTGCGAAGGGCGAGCACAGGGCATAGATCAAAAGTCTGGAGCCATTCCTCATAGAACGTTTCAAGCAGCACCAAATAGTCGGCGGTGATGCCCGTCTCGATGGCCCGTCCCCGGCGGCCGATCCGCTTCATGAGCACAGAAACGGGCGCCTGAAGGTAGAGCAGCAGGTCGGGGCGGGGCAGGCCAGCTACAACCTGGTCAAAGACGCGGCGGTAGGATTCATAGTCGCGCTCGCTCAAATTCCCCATGTGGTGCAGGGCTCGGGCAAAGATATATGCATCCTCGTAGATACTGCGATCGGCGATGGCCGAATCGGAGCAATTGCACAGGGCCAGGTGCTGCTGGGCGCGATGGCCCAGGAAAAAGACCTGCAAGTGAAAAGACCACTGCCGCATGTCAGCGTAGAAATCGGCAAGGTAAGGGTTATCAGCCACCGACTCGAAGCTAGTACGCCAACCCAAGCGGGCGCCCAACCGCTCGGTGAGGGATGTCTTGCCGGTGCCGATGTTCCCGGCGACAAGAACCAGGCGTTTCACCATTCTGCACACATCTTACACATCCAGGTTTTGCACACTCTTGGCGTGTGTCTGGATAAACCGCTTCCGCGGCGGGACGCTCGAGCCCATCAGCATGTCAAAGGTGCGGTCGGCAGCGGCTGCATCTTCGATAGTCACCTGGAGCAAGGTCCGCTTTTCGGGGTTCATGGTTGTCTCCCACAACTGCGTCGGGTTCATCTCCCCCAACCCCTTGTAGCGCTGGAGCGTCACCCGTTCATTTTTGAGCCGCTTCAGGATTTTGTCCTTTTCCTCATCCGAATAGACGTACTGGTGACCGCTCTTTGTGTCGATCCGGTATAGAGGCGGTTGGGCTATGAATAGGTGCCCGCTGTCGATCAACGGCTCCATGTAGCGGAAAAAGAAGGTCAGCAGTAGGGTGCGGATGTGGGCTCCGTCCACGTCAGCATCGGTCATCACAATCACCCGGTTGTAGCGCAGGTTATCCAAGCCAAACTGCGCTCCTACACCTGTTCCCAAAGCGGTAATGAGCGCTTTGACCTCGGTACTGCTCAGGATCTTGTCCAGGCGAGCTTTTTCGACATTTAGGATCTTGCCACGCAGGGGAAGGACTGCCTGGAAGCGGCGGTCGCGGCCCTGCTTGGCGCTCCCGCCAGCGCTGTCCCCCTCTACGATAAAGATCTCTGACTTGGCCGGGTCGCGCTCGGAACAATCGGCCAATTTGCCCGGCAGGGTCATGCTTTCCAGGGCGCTTTTGCGGATCACCAGATCGCGGGCCTGGCGGGCAGCCTCGCGCGCCCGCCACGAAGTCAAGCACTTTTGCACGATTTGCTTGGCTTCACTGGTGTTTGCGTCCAGGAAGGCAGCCAGCGCCTCGGCGATCACTGATTCTACCTGGCCGCGTACTTCGGCATTGCCCAGCTTGGCCTTGGTCTGGCTTTCGAACTGAGGGTCGGTCAGCTTGACGCTGAGGACGGCCGTGAGACCCTGGCGCGTGTCGTCGCCTGAAAAATTTGGATCCTTGTCCTTGAGCAGTCCCTTGCTGCGAGCATAGTCGTTCAGCACCCGGGTCAGCGCCGACCGAAAGCCGGTTAGGTGTGTGCCGCCATCCACCGTGTTGACATTGTTGGCAAAGGCAAACACCGATTCGGCATAGCCGTCGGTGTACTGGATGGCCGCCTCGACAAATGTGCCGTTTACCTGTTTCTCAACATAGATGGGTGAGTGTACTACCGCGCGGTTCTTGTTCAGGTAGCGGACGAATGAAGCGATACCACCCTCAAAGTAAAAGTTCAGTTCCCGGCCGACCGGTTGGCCCCTGACCTCACGATTGTCGACAAAGCGGATCGTCAGCCCGTGGGTCAGAAAAGCCATCTCCCGGAAACGCTGCACCAGAACGTCGAACTTGTAATCCAGACTCTGAAAGATAGTCGCGTCGGCCATAAAGGTCGTCTTGGTGCCGGTCTCGCCGCTTGGAGCCTTACCGATAGCCTCAACCCGCGTCACCGGCCGGCCGCGCTCATAGCGTTGGCGATAGACCTTGCCATCGCGGCGGACCTCGACCTCGAGCCATTCCGCCAAGGCATTGACAGCCGAAACGCCAACGCCGTGCAGCCCAGAAGCGACCTTGTAGCCGCCGCCACCGAATTTGCCGCCGGCGTGGAGGACGGTCATGACTACTTCCAAGGCGTCCATCGGCTCGCCGCTGGTTCCTTTCTGCGTTGGGTGCGGCCCGACCGGGATGCCCCGGCCGTTGTCTTGGACCATTACCGAGTTGTCGGGGTTGAGGACAATTTCGATCCGGTTGCAGGCGCCAGCCAACGCCTCGTCGACCGAGTTGTCGACGACCTCCTGCACCAAGTGGTGTAGACCCCGGACGTCGGTCGAGCCGATGTACATGCCCGGACGACGGCGTACGGCTTCCAGCCCTTCCAAGACCTGAATGTCGGTGGCCTCGTAGCGAGGCACAGTCTGGTTAGTTGCCATACTTTGGTTCTAATCTTCCTTGGCCTGCTCAGCGAGGGCCTTGATCTCGGCGCTCATTGCATTCAGCTCTGCACTAATCCGTTCCTTTTGCCGGACAAATGCTGCGTGAGCCTGATCGGGTGGCATAAGCTTGAACGATAGCTGCTGCCCACCCTCGTCGTCAGGCGACGTATGGTTCAGGAAGGGCACCTTGTGGGTCACGAGGTAGATGCCGCCGACGATGGCGGCCAGGGCCGCAACGGGCGTAAGCAGGCCGACGAGGTAGCCGGCGATCAACTTGAAAGGAAAGGCCAGGAGACTGCTCAGCACTCCACCTGACCTGCGGTTGGGCTTGTCCATTGCTGTCACTCTCCTATATCTGTCGATGGCTCGCCAGCTTGGGTGCCGCCCATCTGCTGACGCATCAGGGTCACGAGCTCGTCAGGGGTGAAAAGCTGCACCCTGGGTTTGTCGCCACCTGCCATCTTGACGGCAGGCAACTTGCCAGTGAACAGATAGGTGAGCAGGACCGCTCCGGCAGCCCCGATGGTCGCTAGGCCAGCGATCAGGCCCAGGGAAAAAGCCGACTGCTTTAGGAAGCTCACGATGCCACCTCCTCGATAATACTCCTTTGATCAGGTAGAAATTGTACCCTAGAAACCTAAAGCTGGCAAATATCTCTATCTTTTTGGGAGTCCGCCGGCCGCGTAGATCAACTTGTCACCCCCGACTTGTCTAACGCAATTCTAATAGCGTTCTAGCATTCGTCTAACATTGACTGGCTAAAATGGCTACATGTGTGATATAATGAGGCAGGGAGTTTGCTAGTACCATGTCAAGCCCGGTTTGCGCCAATTGTGGGATCACCATCCGGTGGCAACCCACCATCGTGGATGACAAAGTCTATTGTTGCCCTGGCTGCGCCCAAGGCGGGCCATGCGAATGCGATTATGACAATCTTCCGCAGTTGGGTGTTATGAAGGCAATGGTGCTCAAAAGGACCCTCGAATTCAAAGCGGTAATAAAGGTAAAGACAAAATGCTGACCTACTTTATTTTTGCCCTACCGGCCCTGCTGCTGGCATTATATGCTCAGTGGAAAGTCCAGTCGACTTATAGCCGTTACAGCCAGGTGCCAAACGCACGGAGAATTACAGGGCAGGAAGCCGCCCGCATCCTGCTGCGCAGCACCGGGCTGGATCACATCAGGTTGGAAGGAACGCCAGGCACGCTCACCGACCACTATGATCCGGGCAAGGACGTTCTGCGTCTGTCCAGCGGGGTGGCAAACAGCCCATCCGTGGCAGCGCTGGGCATCGTCGCCCACGAGATAGGTCATGCCGTCCAGGATGCAACCAACTACAGTCCGCTGCGGCTTCGGGCCGGGCTGGTGCCGATCGTTAATATCGGTTCCTGGCTGGGGCCGATTATCTTTTTTGTCGGCCTTCTGCTGGCGCCCTACACCGAGTCAACCACAGTGGCATGGATCGGCCTGTTTCTCTTTGCCGGCACTGCCATCTTTGCCCTGGTGACCCTGCCGGTCGAGCTCAATGCCAGCAGGCGGGCTCAGCAATTGCTGGAGAACTATCAGCTGGCCAATGGGCAGGAATTGCAGCAGACAAAAGCGGTGTTGAATGCGGCAGCCTTGACCTATGTGGCGGCTCTGGCCCAGGCCCTGTCGACGCTGCTCTACTACTTTTTCATCCTGAGCGGATTCCGGCGGCGAGATTGAGAGAAAAAGAACCCCGGTTCCCTGAGGGAACCGGGGTTCTCGCTTAGAACGAGAAATCGAACCAATTGGTGCCGGTGCAGGTACCGCACACCAGCACAATAAAGATGAGCAGCAGGATGACGCCGCAGCCGCAGCCGCTGCACGACGCTCCACGGCCAAAGCCCAAGTTCCTTTGCAGCCAGTTGTAAGCTGCTGTTATGATGGTAAGCCGTAACAGCCCGCCCAGGCATCCGGGTCTATCGTCCATACAACCTCCCTTCAATCCTCTTTTATCAGAACCCCGGTTTCTTTGAGAAACCGGGGTTCTGTTCTCTGGTGCCTATACGTTTGTCAGACGGACAGGTTGCAGGCTAGAACGCTGCTGCCAGCATCTGCATTGACTGGGTTGCCAGGTTGATGAACGGCTGTGGATAGACACCGATCAGCAGTATGCCCACTGCCGCCAGGGCCAACCCAACCTTGAGCCCGGCTGGCACGGCGATAGGGGCAGCCCCTTCATCGGCCGGTTCGAAAAAGATCTGGCGCACAACGTTCAGGTAGTAGAAAGCGCCGATTACGCTGGCGATAATGCCGACGATAGCCAGGATCAGAGTTCGCCACTCGCCCACCTGGATGGCCGCGCCAAAGACGAGGAACTTGCCCAAGAAACCGGCTGTTCCTGGTATGCCGGCCAGCGATAACATGGCGATGAGCAGCACGCCAGCCAGCACAGGTGAGCGCCGGACCAGCCCCTTGTAATCGGCGATGGCGGTGGAGTCGGTAGCATTTTCAAAGGCTATGACGGCGATAAAGGCAGCCAAGTTACTAAAGAGGTAACCCAATAGGTAAAACAGGGTTCCATTGATGCCTTGGAAGGAATTGGTCGCATCGGTCGCCATAGCGATCACGCCGATGATGATATAGCCGGCCTGGGCGATGCTGGAGTAGGCCAACATGCGCTTGATATCGGTCTGGCGCAGCGCGATCAGGTTGCCCAGGAGCATGGAGATGATCGACAGCGACATCAAAGCGCTCCAACCGATCCCGCCTTGAAAGTCGTACAGCGCCGTCAGGAACACGCGCATCAGAATGGCAAACCCGGCTGCTTTGGAGCCAACCGACAGGAAAGCGGTCACCGGCGTAGGCGCACCCTCGTAGGTGTCAGGCGCCCACTGGTGGAAGGGGGCCAGCACCATCTTGAAGCTAAAGCCGGCCAGCAATAGGATGATAGCCGCGACCGCCAGCCATTGCATGTCCGGAGCACTGGCGGTGAAGGTCTGGGCAATCCCAGCCAGGTCGGTGGTGCCCGTCGCGCCATACAGGAGCGACATGCCGTACAGCATGGCTGCCGAAGTGACCGCACCGTACAAAAAGTACTTGAGGCCGGCCTCGTTCGATTTCTTGTCGCCCCGCAGGTAGCCGGCCAACACGTAGGAGGTAATACTCAGAAACTCCATGGCCAGATAGACTGAGATCAGGTTGATGGCCGACGACGCCAGGCAGATAGCCAGCGCGGCAAAGACGAGCAGCGCATAGAACTCGCCCCGGTAGGGGGTGCGCGCCTGAAGATAGGGCACCGAGGCTACCACGACCAGTCCTACGGTAAGAGTGGCGATGATCTTGAACAGCAGGGCAAAGTGATCCACCGCCATCACAGCCAGAACGGTAGTCTGATCCGTTTTCCACAACAGGATCGCCGCCGCCAGCGCCGCCGCCAATCCTACAACCGCCAGGGCTGGGATCCACAGAGTTTTCCGGACCTGATCCCTCCAGATGAAATCCGCGCACAGAACGACCAGGCCGGTAAACAGCAACAACAATTCGGGTGAGAGCAGTCGTAACGTGTTACCTGAAATCAAAACCCACCTCCTCGGCACATGGACACAAGGCTATCCCCCAAAGAGCTTCTGGGCAAAGCTGTTGAAAAAGTTGATGATGGGTGTGGGAAACACGCCAAAGCCGATCATGAACAGGACGAGCGGCCACATCGTCACCTTTTCAAAAGCCAGCAAGTCGGTCAGCTTGGCGCCGTGGGTTACCTCGTCCCACTTTTCCTGCTTGAACTCGCCAAGGAACACATACTGGACGATCTTCCACAGGATATAGGCCGCCGTCAGGACGACGCCGATGATGCCGATGGCTGCAAACACGGGCATGATTTCAAAAGCGCCGCGGAAGACAAAGAACTCGGCCCAGAAACCGGCCAGGCCGGGCAGGCCAAGGCTGGCCAGCGCCGTCACCATAAAGATGCCATAGTAGTAGGGCGTCATCTTGCCCAGCCCGCCGAAACTCTTCAGATCGCGAGTGTGTGACCGCTCGTAGATGACCCCGACCAGGAAAAAGAGACCGCCGGTGATGATGCCGTGGGCGAACATCTGCAGTGAAGCGCCGTTGGTGGCCATCGCCGCCGCTTCGCTGAGCCGACTGTTACCCCAGGCAGCCGCTGCCGCTGACACGCCCAACATAAAGTAGCCCATGTGGCTCACCGACGAGTAGGCGATCAGCCGCTTGAGGTCCCACTGGGCCATGCACACCAGCGCTCCATAGATGATGCTGAGCAGGGCCAGGATGGTGATGATCGGCACGTCCCAGGTAAAGTATCGAAACTGCTGGGGGAAGATGGGCAGCAGGATGCGCAGCATGCCATAGCCACCCAGCTTCAGGAGGATACCGGCCAGGATGACGCTGCCGGCGGTAGGAGCAGCCGTATGGGCATCGGGCAACCAGGTATGGAAGGGCCAGACGGGCACTTTGATGGCAAAGGCCACGAAAAAAGCCCAGAAGGCGGCCACCGCCGCGTAGCCGTTGCCATGAAAAACCGGATTGTCCGGTGTCAGCTCGGCGGACAGCCTGACAATGTCAAAGGTGCCATGGTTAAAGTACAGGCCCAGGATGGCCAGGAGCATAGCCACGCTGCCGACCAGGGTGTAGAGAAAGAACTTGATGGCTGCGTATTGGGGCCGGTCCTGGGGTTGCCCCCAGATGCCGATCAGCAAGTACATGGGCACCAGCCCAATCTCCCAAAAGACATAGAATAGGACCAGGTCGAGCG
Source organism: Anaerolineae bacterium (assembly GCA_016926595.1). The sequence goes on along the minus strand of JAFGOG010000210.1, from coordinate 17,530 downwards.
ATATGAAAACGCCCAGCATGCCCATCTCCAGCAGTAGGAAGAGCAGGAAAAACTCTTTGACCCGCCGGGTGATGGTGAAGGACGAGTAGATCAGGCCCAGGGTGGTCAGCAGTGTCGTCAGGAATACGAGCGGGATGCTCAGTCCATCCGCGCCGACGTGATAGTTGACTCCGATGGTCGGGATCCACGGCTCGTTCGTCTCAAACTGCATGCCGCCGGTCTGTTGGTTGTAGGTAAACCACAGCAAGATCGCCAGTAGCAACGGAATAAAGCTGATGCCGACGGACATTTGCTTGATGGTCCGCTCCTCTTCCTTGGGGATAAGCAGGATCAACAACACCCCAATCAGCGGCACAAAGGTGATGAAGGTCAGCAGGTAATTCGCCATCTATATCCTCCTCGATGTACAGAATGCCGTTCGTTGCTCAAGTTCGTTATAGGCGCAGCTAGGCGCGCACGAAAAACAGAACCAGCAGCAGCAGGACTGTCACGACTGCCACCAGTAAGTAATTCTGTATCTGGCCGGTCTGGGTTTCACGCATGAATCCACCAAAGGCGCCCGTGACCCGTCCCACGCCGTTGACCGCGCCGTCCACGATCGGGTTGTCCACGGCCTTTTTCAACCACTCTGACAGCCAGCGGCCAAAGCGGCCTACCCCATCGACTATGGGATCGATGACGATCCGGTCGTCAAAGGCATAGGCAGCGCTGGCCAGACCAATGACCGGGCGGATGATGACCTTCTGATAGAGCTGGTCGATGTAGTACCGGTTCTTGAGCAGGGTGTGGACCGGGCCCAACGGCTTTTCCAGCGGATCCACCGCCTCGGCCAATGGCTTGCGGCCGTAGAGCAGCCAGCCAAAGAGCCAGCCCAGGCCCGCCACCAACAGCGAGATGCCGGCGATCAACGCGTTGAACTCGCCATGCGGGATATGCTCGCCCAGGATTATGCCGTGCTTGCCGAGCAGGTTGTAAACCTGGCTGGCCCACGGCATACCAAGCAGGCCCATGAAGGTGGAGAAAATGGCCAAGATGATGAGTGGCCAGGTCATGCTGGGCACGCTCTCCGGGGCATGCTGAGCCGCCTCGGTGCGAGGCCGGCCGGTGAAGGTCAGGAACACCAGCCGTGCGGTATAGAAGGCAGTCAGGAAAGCTGCCAGGATGAGCATCACCCAGACAAAGATGGGCCAGAATTTTGCCACGCCAAACTCTGCGCCGTGCATAAAGGCATTCCAGGCATCGGCCAGGATCTCGTCCTTGCTCCAGAAGCCAGCCCAGGGAAAGATGCCGGTCAGGGCCAGCGCGCCGGCGATGAACGCCCAACCGGTGGCGGGCATTCGCCGCAGCAAGCCGCCCATGTTCATCATGTCGTTGGCGTCGAATTCGCCACCACGTAGATCCCCTTCAGGGGACTCGTGGCCGTGACCCTCGTGCTTGGCGTGATGGTGCCCATGCTCCACGCCGTGAATGACCGAACCAGAAGCCAAAAAGAGGAGCGCCTTGAAGAAGGAGTGGGTGATGAGGTGGAACACGGCTGCTACATAGGCCCCGATTCCCAACGCGGCAAACATGAAACCGAGCTGGCTGATTGTGGAATAAGCCAGCACCCGTTTGATATCGTTCTGGGCGATCGCTATAGTGCCAGAAAAGAGAGCGGTGAAAGCGCCGATAAAGGCCACCACCGCGAGCTGGGCGCCCCCTTCGACGGCCACAAACAGGGGAAAGGTGCGGGCCACCAGGTAGACGCCGGCCGAGACCATAGTCGCGGCGTGGATGAGGGCGCTGACCGGGGTCGGGCCCTCCATGGCGTCGGGCAGCCAGATGTGGAGTGGGAACTGGGCGCTCTTGCCCACCGCCCCACCAAAGATCAGGATGGCGATCACCGTGGCCCACGGCACCTGGCCAAAGGCGTAAGTGTGGCCTAGCTTGTGCAACACCTCAGGGCTGAAAATCTCCTTGAAGGTCAGCGTGCCGGTCTGGACATAGAGCAGCAGCATGCCCGCCAGCATGAGGATGTCGCCGATGCGAGTGACCAGGAATGCCTTCAGGCCGGCCTGCTTGGGCGTGATGCGGTTGGGGTCGGCGTAGCTCTTGTCGAACCAGAAGCCGATGAGCAGATAGGAACAGAGGCCCATCACCTCCCAGAAGATGAGCAGCGCGACCAGGTTGTCGGCCACGACCAGCCCCAGCATGCCACAGGCGAAAAGTGAGATGTAGGCGAAAAAGCGGGAGTAGCGCGAATCGACGGTCTTGGTGCCATAATTCATGTAACCCTTGGAGTAGATAAAGATCATCAGGCACACAAAGGGCACCATGAACAGCATCAACCCGGTCAGGGTGTCCACCTGCAAGCCGACTTGAAGGGCTGTGGAGCCGGTGGGGATCTTGAACAGCGGCACCGGGTAATTGTCGACCGGTGGAGTCAGATATTGGGCATAGTACCCCGCCAGCCAGAGGATGATCCAGCCCAAGATCCACGCCAGCCCGATGCCGATCCAGGCCACCCAGGTGCTGAGCAGCCGGTTGCGGTTGGTCCACAGCACGATGATGGCAAAGGCCGCCAGGGGAAAGAGCGGAATCAGCCATGTTAGGTTGAAAAAGAGATTGGCAGTCATCGATTCCTCATTCCTCTACAGCTTCAGTTGGTCCGCTTCGGTGACGTCGACCGTGCGGCGGTTGCGGTAGATGGCGATGATCAACGCCAGGCCAACGGCAGCTTCGGCAGCGGCCACGGTGATGACGATGATAGCAAACACCTGACCGGCCATCGTGGCCCGCACCGCCTCGATGTACCGCCAAAAGGCGATGAGGTTGACGTTCACAGCGTTGAGCATCAGCTCCATACCCATCAGGATGCCGATGGCGTTGCGCCGGGAGAGCACGCCGTACAGGCCGATGCAGAACAGTGCAGCAGCGACGATCAGATACCACGACAATGGGACTTGCATAGGCGTTCCCTCCTTACTTTTCGCGGGCGATGATTACGGCGCCGACCAGCGCCACGAGCAGCAACACCGACGCAATCTCAAAGGGCAAGACAAAGCCGTCGGGATTCATCAATGTCTCACCCAAGCGCTGGATGCCGTTAGCTGGTGCTGCCGCTTCGACGACCGGCCAGTTGACCTGTACCAGGACATAGACCAGGGCGGCAAACAAAGCCACCGCCGCCAGCCAACCCGCAGCCCACTGCTCATTCAGAACCTTGTCGTCGGCGATCATCGCCTGCCGGGATAGCATGATGGCAAAGATGATCAGAATGGCGATGGCCCCTACGTAGATCAGCAGTTGGATCATCGCCAATAGCTCGACCTCGAGCAGGATGTAAAAGCCCGCCACGCCCACGAAAGAGAGCACCAGGAACAGGGCGCTGCGGAACAGGCGGCGGTCCAGGACGACGCCCAGGGCGCCGATCAGGGCGATTGCGCTCAGGATGATAAAGACGACATGCTGGATGGTCATAGGCTCTTTACCTTTCTGCCGCAGAGGTTAGGTTTTTCGCTTCGCTCCCTGACCCTCCGGTCAGGACAGGCATTCTCTGAAGAGGATCTCGTTGAACGGCAGGCCTGGCGGACTTGGCTCGACGCTCTACGAGGCCCAGGATGAGAAAGGTCACAGCCACTATGATGAGGTTGCCGAGCAAAAGCAGGCCGGCCTGGGCCCAGGTGCTGACCGATAGCTTGGCCACCAGCGCCACCAGCATCAGGCTGACCAGATTGAGGGGGACCAGGAATTTCCAGGCAAAGCCGACGAGCTGGTCAAGCCGGATGCGAGGGAAGGTACCCCGGGTCCAAAGCATAAAGAAAAAGACCAATACCGCTTTGCCCAACACGATAAACGGCGTCAGCACAGGAGCCACCTCTTCCAGGCCAAAGAACTTGTAGCCGCCCAAGAACAGAGCCGAAAACAGGATCGAAGTGGACAGAATATTCACATATTCGGCGATGTAGAACATGGCAAACTTCATGCCACCGTATTCCACCTGGTACCCGGCGACCAGTTCCGACTCGGCCTCCAGCAGGTCAAAGGGGGAACGGTTCAGCTCAGCCATAGCGCTGGCCAGGAATGTCAAGGCGGCGATCGGCATGACAATCAGGTATGGGATCGACTGGGCCTCGACGATCCGCTGCGTAGCCATCGTGCCAGTCAATACCACAACCGCCAGGAGTGACAGGATCATCGGCACTTCATAAGCCAGCAACTGGTTGACCACGCGAAAGGCGCCCAACAGCGCAAACTTGTTGTTCGAGCCCCAGCCAGCCATCAAGACGGCAATCGACGAGATCGAACCGAGGGCCACGAAATAGAGGACACCTACGTTCAGGTTCGTCACGCCCAATTGCAGCTCGGCATCAGCCGCCTGGGGGCCGAACGGCAGCACGGCATAGATCATCAACGCCGGGATGACGATCAAGATCGGGGCCGCTGTATAGATCAAACGGTCGGCGTGACGGGGCAGGATCATCTCCTTAGTCAGCATCTTGATGGCGTCGGCAAAAGCCTGGCTGAGGCCATAAGGCCAGGCCCGGTTTGGACCGGGACGATCCTGCATCCGGGCGATCACCTTGCGCTCCATCGGCGTAAGGACAATAACCGCCATCACTCCCAAAATGACCAGGATCAGGATGATGATAAAGTCGATGATCAGCTTGGCAGCCCATCCTGGCAAACCCCAGCCGCCAAACACCTGATACAGATCCGTGGCCAGGTTCACCCACAGATTCAGCACATAATCCATAAGCTTCTCCTCTCGCTGCTTTTCCTCACTACGGCTTGTCTGACTATGCCGCTACATCCAGCGCAACGCGCCCTTGCGCCAGGCGTAGACCAGGCCCACGGTCAGGATGGCCAGGAACAGGAACGCCTCGCCCAGTGCCCACAGGCCAACACCCTTAGCACCATAGGCGACCGCCCAGGGGAAAAGAAAAACGGCCTCGATGTCGAAAACGACAAAGACCAGCGCATAGATGTAGTATTGGGCGCGAAACTGGACCCAGGTGTCACCGATCGTTTCAAGGCCGCATTCATAGGTGCTAGTTTTGACGGGGTTTGGCTTTCTAGGGCTGAGCAGCCAGGCCAATCCCAGCGCCACAAGACCAAACAGGATGGCCACAACAAGAAACACCCCAATGAAACTATAATCCGATAGCACGTGCTACCTCCTTTGTCAGGGGTTCAAGCGGTCGCTATTATGCCACAGGTCGATACAAAAGGCAAGTCGCAGGGCGGCGAATATAGAATCTGCGGATTTCCCTGATAGCGGCAGCCATGATATAATCCAGGCCATGACGCTTGCTGTACAAACCTACGATCTGGCAGAAGATGAAAGAGCCTGGGATGACCAGGTTACTGCCGCGCCGGATGGGCATATTCTACAAAGCTGGACATGGGGCGAGCTGAAAGGTCGGTTTGGCTGGCGCGTCGAGCGGTTGGGCGCAGGCCAGGCCATCGCCCAGATACTCTACCGGCACCTGCCGGGCGGCGTGGGCAGCATCGCCTACGTGCCCAAAGGGCCACTACTGGATTGGGACGACGGCCGGGCCATTCGCGAGTTCGCAGCGGCGATCCGTCCCTGGACCCAGCGGCAGCGGGCCATCTGCCTCAAGATCGAGCCGGACCTGGAGGACTGTCTGAGCCTGGCTGAGCGCATACGAGCTGCCGGTTTCCGCCTCAGCCCGCAGCCGATCCAGCCACAGCGGACGATCGTGGTGGACCTAGACGCCGAGCCGGAGGTGATCCTGGCCCGGATGAAACAAAAGACCCGCTACAACATCCGCCTAGCCGGGCGTAAGGGGGTAACCGTCCGACCTGGCGACGAAGGCGATCTGCCTGCTTTTTACCGGCTGATGGAAGAGACGTCCCGGCGCGACGGCTTTGCCATCCACAGCCGGGCCTATTACGAGACCGCACACCGTCTGTTCGTGCCGACCGGACGGGGACGCCTGCTGCTGGCTGAGCATGGGGGTCGGCTGTTAGCTGGCCTGGTGGCCGTGGCCTTGGGCGACACGGCCTGCTACATGTACGGGGCTTCGGCCGACGAGGGACGGGAGCTCATGGCCAGCTATCTGTTACAGTGGGAGGCGATGATGTGGGCCAGGGAGCGCGGCTGCCGCGCCTATGACCTGTGGGGTGTGCCAGACGAGGACGAGTCGAGGCTGGAAGCCGAGTTCGCGCAGCGCGGCGACGGACTGTGGGGGGTGTATCGCTTCAAACGGGGATTTGGCGGGCGGTTGGTGCGGACGGTCGGCGCCTGGGATCTGGTCTATGCGCCGGTGCGCTATTGGCTATACAACGCTGCGCTTCGATTGCAAGCCCGCCTGATATAGCGCCGGGTCGCGGGCGGCACGAACAGCCAGCGATTTGACATTTCTCCTCCCTGTTGGTACAATAGCGCCGTTCTTTTGGGGCAGGGCGGATTCGTCTAGGGGCCCAGGATACTGCCCTCTCAAGGCAGAGACACGGGTTCGAATCCCGTATCCGCTACCTCCAGGAGCGCGAAACCCGGTCTCTCGTGGGAAACCGGGTTTCTTTTCTTTCAGCCTTACAAAAAGTCTATCTGATAATCCAGCAGCTCTACGTCGAAACGGTTCGACTCGATCCACTGCACCACCCGTTCCAACTGGCCGTGGGCATATTTGGCGCTGGCCGAGACGCAGGCGACGCCCAGCACTGCTCGCTGCCAGGCGTTCTGGGCATCTACCTCGGCGATAGAGACGTTAAACTCGTGCCTGACCCGGCTGATGATCGATTTGATGACGCTGCGCTTGCCCTTGAGCGATGCGTTGTCCGGGAGGCGCAACTCGATGACACAGACGCCAATGTGCGTAGTCATAGTTTTCTGGTAGCAATTATAGCATAATCTCGCCGATCGTGCAACGGCCAGCTCAGCTTTCTGGTTGGGCAGGCCGGTTTAGGGCAGCGTACCGCCAGCGCAGGTCATCGGTCAGGGTGCGCTCATAGTCGGCCAGATCGCCCGGTATCAGGGTCACATTAAGGGCTTGAGCGAAACCATCAGCCAGGGCCTGAGCTACCTGAGCAAAGGGGAGGGTGTGTCCCAACGCTTCCTCGAGAGTCAGCGCGCTGGCCCCAAGGGCGCGGCGCTGTGTTTCACGCTCGCCATCGGGCATGGACAGGTAGGAGACAACACGGGTTATATCGCCGTGCAACGGCAATGTACCGTGCTGCAAGACCCTGCCGCGCGATCGCCACTGGGCGCTGCCGACCAGCTTGCGCCCGCCGGCAGTGATCTCGTAATCGGAAGGGGTGTCGAAACAGATCGCCGTCAGGCCGGAGGCTGGTTTGCGCTGGCCGCGCGCCTGAATCGCCTCGACCCCCAGGCGGCGCAGCCCGGCAAGCAACCCCTCACTCAACCGGCGATAACCCTCGACCACGCTACCAGCGGCGCGGGGATCGCTGGCCGTCAGGGTTACCGAATAGGTCAGCTCGTCGGTGTGGAGGATGGCTCGCCCGCCGGTTGGCCGGCGGACCAGATCGATGCCGGCAGCCCGGCACACCGGCAGATCGGCGTCGGTCACGGGTTGGTTGCGGCCCAGGCTCAGGCAGGGAGGCGCCCAGCCATAGAAGCGGAGCGTCGGCGGGGAGACGCCTTCAGCCAGGGCGATCAGCATCGCCTCGTCGATGGCCATGTTCAGCGCGCCCGGCGCCTCGCCGTGGAAAATGAGTCGCCAGGTGGCGTGGGGATAGTCCGATTTCATCTGTCAGCCTGTCCAGGTCCTATGCTCTTGGCATCCATCATAGCACAACAAGGTCAAAAACCTCAAAACACTACGATGTGCAAGTTTCGGCGAGGGTTTTCGGGGCGCCTGGCTTGACTTTTGACCCAAGCCCGGCTAGAATGGCCGCAGGTTTCTTCGTTTCGCTCATACTGACAGGGAGGGAGCTTGTGCGAGCAGTGATCCAACGAGTACAGAAGGGCCGGGTGTCGGTGGATGGACAGACGGTGGGAGAGATCGGCCCAGGCCTGGTGATCCTGCTGGGCGTGGGGCACGGCGACGGCCGGCAGGAAGCCGACCGGATGGCGGACAAGATCGCCAACCTGCGCATCTTTGCCGACGCCGAGGGCAAGACCAACCTGTCGGCCTTGGACGTGGGCGGAGAGGTGCTGTTGGTGTCGCAGTTCACGCTGTATGCCGACTGCCGTCGAGGACGGCGGCCGGGCTTTACCTACGCGGCCCTGCCCGACGTGGCCGCACCGCTGGTGGACTATTTCGCCGAGCGGCTCAGACAGGCCGGCATCCGCCGGGTGGAAACGGGCGAGTTCGGGGCGGTGATGATGGTGGAGATCCACAACGACGGCCCGTTTACGATCATCCTGGACAGCCAGGAACTGGGACACTGAGGCATTCGGGAGGAAAGACGGTGCACTTTTATCAGTGGCTGGCAGAAGCGGCGCGGCGGAACGACAGCCTGTTGTGCGTGGGGCTGGATAGCCAGCCGGAGCAGTTGGCAGGGGCCGCCGACCAGTTCGATTTCAACCGGCGGATCGTAGACGCGACCCGCGACCTGACATGCTGCTACAAGCCGAACAGCGCCTTCTACGAACAAGCGGGACCGGATGGCCTGGATGCGCTGCGCCGCACCATAGCCTACATCCACAATACGGCCCGCGCGCCGGTCATCCTGGACGCCAAGCGGGGCGACATCGGCTCGACGGCGGCGGCCTATGCCCGGGCCGCCTTCGAGACGTGGGGCGCCGACGCCCTGACGGTCAACCCTTACCTGGGCGGCGATTCGGTCGCGCCGTTCACGGCCTACGCCGACCGTGGCGTGTTTATCCTATGCCACACCTCCAACCCCGGCGCCGCCGACCTGCAGACGCTGCCCTGCCCTGCCCGCCCGCTCTATGAGCTGGTGGCCGAAAAGGCGGCGGGATGGGGCGCCAGCCTGGTGGTGGGGGCCACCTATCCCGAGGCGCTGGCCCGCGTCCGGGCGCTGGCGCCCCAGGCATGGATCCTGCTTCCGGGCGTCGGCGCGCAGGGGGGCGATTTGGAGGCGGCGCTGGCCGCCGGGCTGCGCGACGACGGATTGGGAGTGATCGTCAATGCCTCGCGGGGGATCATCTATGCCGGCGATCCGCGCCAGGCGGCGCTCGACCTGCGCCAGCAGATCAACGCGGCGCGGGCCAAGGGGCCTGCTGCCCGCCACACGATGCAATCGCAACTGACGCTGGCCCTGGCCGACATCGGCGCGGTCAAGTTCGGCGAGTTTACGCTGGCGTCAGGGCAAAAGTCACCGATCTACATCGACCTGCGGCTGCTCGCCTCCCACCCCGGCGTGCTGCGGCTGGTGGCCCACGGCTATGCCAAACTGATACAGGCGGTGTTGGATGGCGAGGATCAGGGAGCCAGCGTCCGATTAGCGGCGATCCCGTACGCGGCGCTGCCGATCGGGACGGCGGTGGCGCTGGAGATGGGGCTGCCGCTGATCTACCCGCGCAAAGAGGCCAAGGCGCACGGCACGGGCCGGGCGATCGAGGGTGAGTTCCAGCCCGGCGAGCGGGCCATCCTGCTGGACGACCTGATCACGACAGGCGGCAGCAAGCTGGCGGCGATTGAACCGCTGGAAGCGGCGGGGCTGCGGGTGCAGGACGTGGTGGTGCTGATCGACCGGGAGCAGGGAGGACCAGAGGAACTGGCTGCGGCCGGCTACCGGCTGCACGCCGTACTGCGGCTGGGCGAGATGCTGGCCCTGTTGGCCGAGGCGGGGCGGATCAGCACGGAGCAGCAAAAGGCCGTACACGCCTATCTGAATTCCTGAAAGGCACGAGTCCGGATTTGCCAGCAGCGGCATTGTGTGCTAGAATGCGCCGACTTGAGGAAGGTGGGTGTGGGACTGCGTACCCAACACGCAATTGTAGACATAAAGCGGGCACCGGCGGAGTAGATTCACCGCCGAGTGCCCTTTTTTTGTGTGAGGCAGCATGGGCACCTTACGGCTTCCGGGGCTGATCGACGTGCACGTCCATCTCCGCGAACCGGGCGGAGAGCAAAAAGAGGATATGGCCAGTGGCAGCGCCGCCGCTCTTAATGGCGGCGTTACTATGCTCCTGGACATGCCCAATACCTACCCGCCGATCGTGGACGGCGCAGCCCTGGCGCTCAAGCAGCAGTTGGCCGGCCAGAAGGCGCTGTGCGACGTGGGGTTCTACGTCGGGGCGACAGAGACGAATGCCCAGGAGGCTGCCGGGCTGGCCCGGCAGGCGGTGGGGTTGAAGGTGTACCTGGATCAGACCTACGGCCCGCTGCGGATGCGCGACCTGGCCGCGCTGCTGGCCCACTTTCGCACTTGGCCGGCCAACCGGCCGATCGCCGTGCACGCCGAGGGTTTGTCGGCGGCGATCGCCATCGGGCTGGCGCGCAGCTTTGGCCGGCGGCTGCACCTGTGTCACGTCAGCCTGGCCGACGAGATCGCGCTGGTGCGGGCGGCGAAAGGGTCAGGGGCGGCGCTGACCTGCGAGGTGACGCCCCACCACCTGTTCCTGACCGACGCCGACGCCCGGCGGCTGGGACCATACGGGGCGATGAGACCGCCGCTGGCTACCGAGGCGGACCGGGCGGCGCTGTGGGCCAACCTGGACGTGGTGGACTGTATCGCCACCGATCACGCGCCGCACACCCAGGCCGAAAAGGAGGGCGACACGCCGCCGCCGGGCGTCCCGGGGCTGGAGACGATGCTGCCGCTGCTGCTGACCGCCGCCGCCGAGGGCCGGCTCACGCTGGAGCGGTTGGTGGAACTGACACACCAAGCGCCGCGGCGCATCTTTGGGCTGCCAGCGCAGGCCGAGACGTGGGTGGAGGTAGACCCGGACGCTCGCTACACGCTGAGCGACCGGGAGATGCACACCCGGTGCGGTTGGACGCCGTTCGAGGGTTGGGCGGCGCAGGGGCGGGTGCGGCGGGTTGTGCTGCGGGGCCAGACGGTCGTGGAAGAGGGTCACATTCGGGCCGAGCCCGGCTTTGGCCGGATCGTCAGTCCGATCTGAGATGGAGTAAGAGGAAAATGACAACAAAAGCGAGCAACGGGATCAAAAGGGTAGGGCTGGCGCCCAACCTGACCAGCGGATTCTATGGACAGGACATAATCTCTGTCCGCCAGTTCACACGCGACAACCTGGACTATATCTTTGGCGTGGCCGACGAGATGCGGGCGGTAGTGAAACGGGTGGGGTCGACCGATCTGCTCAAGGGACACGTGCTGGCCTGCGTTTTCTACGAGCCGAGCACGCGCACCAGCTCATCGTTCATCGCCGCCATGTCGCGGATGGGCGGCAGCGTCATCCCGATCAACGAGGTGCGTTACTCGTCGGTGACCAAGGGCGAGAGCCTGCCCGACACGATCCGCACCCTGGAATCGTACGCCGACGTGATCGTGCTGCGCCATCCAGAGATAGGGGCGTCGGAGGTGGCGGCCAAGTACGCCCGCAAGCCGATCATCAACGCTGGCGATGGGGTGGGCGAGCACCCGACCCAGGCGCTGCTGGACCTGTACACGATCCGGACCGACCTGGGCAGGCTCGACGGGCTGCACGTGGCAATGGTCGGCGACCTGCGCTACGGGCGGACGGTGCACTCGCTGGCGCGGCTGCTGTGCCTGTACGACGTGCGGATGACCTTCATCTCGCCCGAGATCCTGCGCCTGCCGCTGGACGTGATGAACGAGGTCAAGGACCACAACCTGCCGGTGCGCGAAACCTACGACGTGAACGACGTCATCGCCGACGTGGATGTGCTGTACGTCACCCGCGTGCAGCGGGAGCGGTTTGCCGACCAGGCCCAATACGACGAGGTGAAGGACTGCTATATCATCACCCCGGAGCTGATGGACAAGGCCAAAGAGCAGATGGTGGTCATGCATCCCCTGCCCCGCGTGAACGAGATCAGCTATATCGTCGACGACGATCCACGGGCGGCCTATTTCCGGCAGATGGAAAACGGGATGTACATCCGCATGGCGCTGCTGGCGGCGGTGCTGGGAAAAGCCTAAGTCAGCAAATGGACGGTGGTCCAGACGCAAGGGTCAGTCTGTGCGGGGTCTCCCTGCCGAACCCGCTGATCTTGGCCAGTGGCATCCTGGGCACGGAGGCGGAGCTACTGGCGCGCGTGGCGCGGGCGGGCGCCGGGGCGGTCACAGCCAAGTCGTGCAGCCCACTGCCGCGGGCCGGGCACCGCAATCCGACGGTGCTGGCCTGGCAGCACGGGCTGATCAATGCCGTGGGGCTGGCCAATCCGGGCGTCGACGCCGAGGCGAAGGAGCTGGCGCGGGCGAAGGAGCTGCTCCGGCCGCTGGGGGTGGCGCTGATCGGGAGCGTCTTTGCCGAGACCGTGGAGGGGTTTGCCCAGGCAGCAGCCCGCCTCGTCGAGGCCGGGCCGGACCTGATCGAGGTCAACATCTCCTGCCCCAACGTCCACGACGAGCTTGGCGCGCCATTCGCCGCCGACGCAGCCGCCGCCGCGGAGGTCACGGCGGCGGTAAAGGGTGCGGTGGCCGGCAGGGCGCCGGTGCTGGTCAAGCTGTCGCCCAACGTGGCCGACATCGCGGCCATCGCCCGGGCCGTCGAGGCGGCCGGGGCGGATGGGATCAGCGCGATCAACACCCTGACCGGCATGATCATCGACTTGCACGCCCGGCGGCCGATCCTGGCCAACCGCAGCGGCGGCCTGTCGGGACCGGCGATCCGGCCGCTGGCGGTGCGCTGCGTGTACGACATCTACCAGGCGGTGCGGGTACCGATCGTCGGCATCGGCGGGGTAAGCAGCGGGCGCGACGCGGTAGAGATGATCATGGCCGGAGCGACGGCGGTGGGGGTCGGCTCGGCGGTCTATGGTCAAGGGCCGGAGATATTTGGCCGGATCGGCGCAGAAATGGTAGAATGGATGGCCGAGCTAGGCTACAAAAACGTCGACGAGATGCGCGGAGCGGCGCACCGATGATCCAGACGAGCCTGCCGGCGGCTGCCCACATCATCGAAATCGCCGACGAGAGCGCTACAGTGCGGACGCTGGCGCTCGATCGGAGCCTGGAGGCCGATCCGGGCCAGTTCGTGATGGTCTGGCTGCCGGGCATCGACGAAAAGCCGTTCAGCCTGGTGCGGGCCGATCCGGTGACGCTGACCATCGCCCGGGTGGGCCCTTTTACAACACAGATCTACAGTTTGAGGGCGGGCGACTCGCTGTGGCTGCGGGGGCCACTGGGCCGTGGGTTTGCCCTGCCGCCACAAACAGCAGGCCGCCGGCAGGGGTCGATCCTGCTCGTGGCCGGCGGCTATGGGGTTGCGCCCCTCCATTTCCTGGCGGAGCGGGCCTTGGCGAGCGGATGGGAGGTGAGCGCGGCCGTCGGAGCGCGCACGGCGGCGGATCTGATCTTTCACCGGCGGCTGGCGGCGCTGGGGGCGGAGGTGCACGTCACCACCGACGATGGTTCGCTGGGCGAGCAGGGGCTGGCCACCAAAGCGGCAGAGCGGCTGATCACCGCCCGGGGGGGGCGCAGTTTCAAGGCGCTGTACGCCTGCGGTCCGGAGCCGATGCTGGCAGCGGTCGAGAGGCTGGCCCAGGCGCACCGGATGCCGGCGCAGTTGAGTTACGAGCGGTACATGCGCTGCGGGTTTGGGGTGTGCGGTTCGTGCGCCCGGGAGGGGTGGTTGGTGTGCAGCGATGGGCCGGTCAGGAGCATACCGGCCGTTCAAGATAGGACAGGTAGGGAGGTTTTATCATGAAGTTTCCACGCCGCAGCGGCATCCTGCTGCACCCCACGTCGCTTCCCGGCCGGTATGGCATCGGCGACCTGGGCGACGAGGCCTGCCGGTTCGTAGATTTCCTGGCGGCCGCTAGCCAGTCGTACTGGCAGGTGCTGCCCCTAAGCCCAACCGGCTATGGCGACTCGCCGTACCAGGGCCTGTCGGCCTTTGCCGGCAACCCGCTGCTGATCAGCCCGGCCAAGCTGGCCGAGGCCGGCCACCTGCCTGCCGAGGACCTGGCCGACGCGCCCGACTTGCCCCAGGACCGCGTCGACTTTGGCGCGGTCATCCCCTACAAAACACGGCTGCTGAACCGCGCCTTTGCCAATTTCCGAGCCCAGGCGCCGCGCGACCAGCGGTCGGCGTTCCGCCGCTTTTGCGAGGAGCAGGCCGCCTGGCTCGATAGTTTCGCCCTGTTCATGGCCCTGAAAGAAGCCCACAACCTTCGCCCTTGGAACGAGTGGGCGCCAGAGCTCAAGACCCGGGAGGGCCAGGCATTGGCCGCCGCCCGGCGGTCCCTGGCCGACCAGATCGAGAGCCAGAAGTATCGGCAGTGGCAGTTTTTCGAGCAGTGGCTTGCGGTCAAGCACTACGCCAACGAGAAAGGGATCCGGATCATCGGCGACATCCCGATCTTTGTGGCGCTGGACAGCACCGACGTGTGGGCTAACCAGGAGCTGTTCCACTTTGACGAAAACCTCGAGCCGACGGTCCAGTCAGGCGTGCCGCCCGACTATTTCAGCGAGACAGGCCAACTGTGGGGGCACCCGCTGTACCGTTGGGAGATGATGGCCAGGGACGGTTACCAGTGGTGGATCGAGCGCTTCCGGATGGCCTTTACCCAGGCCGACGTGGCGCGGATCGATCATTTCCGGGGGTTTTACAACTACTGGGAGGTTCCGGCCGGGGAGGAGACGGCGATCAAAGGGCGGTGGCTGTATGGCCCCGGCGCCAAGATCTTTTACGCCGTCACCGCCGCGCTGGGCGAGGTGGCGATCATCGCCGAAGACCTGGGCGATTTCGACGACGAATCGCGGGCGGGGCTGGATGCCCTGCAGCAGGAGTTTGGCTACCCCGGCATGAAGGTGCTCCAGTTCGCTTTTGGCGCCGGTCCGGTCGATCCCTTCCTGCCCCACAACTATGACACCCCCGACGTAGTGGCCTACACCGGGACGCACGACAACGACACCACATCCGGCTGGTACGAAACGACCTCGACCGAAGCGGAGCGCGACTATGCGCGCAAGTACCTGGGCCGGACGGGATCGGACATTGCCTGGGACCTGATCCGGCTGGGGTGGGCGTCGGTAGCCAACACGGCGATCACCACCGTCCAGGACCTGCTGAGCCTGGGGCACGAGGCGCGGATGAACACGCCGAGCACGGTGGGCGCGCCCAACTGGTGCTGGCGATTGTCGCCGGGCGCCTTGACCGAGGCGGTGGCCGACCGGCTGCTGGAGATGACGGCGATCTACGGCCGCCGGCCTTGACCGTGGGCAGCAATGGGCGCGGCTACCTGCTGGTCCTCAGCGCGGCGGCCGCCTGGTCCACATCGGGTTTGTTCATCCGCTGGACAGTGGCCAGCGGCGGCCTGTCGGCGCTGTCGCTGGCCTTCTGGCGCGACCTGACCACGGCTGCCAGCCTGATCCTGGGCCTGGCTCTCTTCCGGCGGGAATGGCTGCGGGTCAGGCGGCGCGACCTGCCATGGCTGGCCGGGCTGGGCATCGCCGGGGTCGGCGCCTTTCACGTACTGTGGAACTTGACGATCCTGCACATCGGCTATGCAGCCGCCACCGTCATCCTCTACTCCGCGCCGGTGTTTGTCACGGTCATGGCCTGGCTGATATGGCGCGAGCCGCTGACCTGGTCCAAGATCGCGGCGATTGCCATGACCCTGGCCGGCTGCGTCCTGGCGGCGGGGCTGGAAAAGCTGGCTGGGACCGATCTGACGGCCGGCGGGCTGATCCTGGGGCTGGGCGCAGCGCTGACCTACGGCAGCTTTAGCCTGTTCAGCCGCCGCCTGACCGGCCACTATTCTCCGTGGACGATCCTGACCTACGGCTTTGCCTTTGGCACGCTCATCCTGCTGCCGCTCCAATTCGGCATCGAGCAGCCGTGGAAGGCGCCACCTGAGACGTGGCTGTGGTTTGCCGGCCTGGTGTACGTAGCGACGATCGCACCTTTTGCGGCTTACCTGACCGGCCTGACCCACCTGCCGGTCAGTGTGGCCAGCATCCTGGCCGCCTCAGAGGTGGTCTTTGCCGCGCTGATCGGCTATGTCGTCTTTGGCGAGCGACTGCGGGGCTGGCAGCCGGTGGGGGCGGCGCTAGTGGTGGGAGGCGTGATCCTGCTGGCGACGAGGGCCAACCGGCAAACAGTTGATAGCGCAGTCTCGGGTTGATTTGTTGATTCGCCTGTTTGCCAAATCGGGCAGACTGTGCTAAACTCCGCTCAGTGAGCCCCCGTAGCTCAGTGGATAGAGCAGCGGCCTCCGGAGCCGTGTGCGGGCGTTCGAGTCGCCCCGGGGGTACCTGGCATTTCTAACAGGCCGGTTGAGCTGATCTGGCGTGCGCCGCGCTTTTTGCATCAGCTTTCCAAACCCGCCCAGCCCTCTCTCCAGCGGACAGCACCCCTAGTGCGGATGCACGTGGAATCCCAGGCCCAAGGGCCGGTTCACTTGAGAACGCAGGCACTCTGGTATACTGCAAGTCACCGGCCGTCTGGCCTTACCAGTCTCCATTCCTGGACCTGGCTTGCTCGGGGACAGAGAAAGCTATGAACAACCCTCAGTTTCAGCGTTCCGATGACCTCATGGCGATGGTTGCCGCATCGAG
Organism: Anaerolineae bacterium; assembly: GCA_016926595.1. Next base: position 946 of record JAFGOG010000210.1, on the reverse strand, counting down.
GCTGCTCGCGCTGTCGTGTTACGTTCGCCGATTGCGGCCCGATGGGAAGCCCAGCTGCGCCATGAGGCACTGATCCGCAGCGCTCACCACTCTACCAGCATCGAAGGCAACCCTCTTTCGCTTCTGGAGGTCACCGACCTGCTCGAAGGTTGAGACGTGGTAGTACACCCACGTGAAAACTCAAGTGCTCAACTACGTAAAAGTGCGCGACCACATCGATCAGGGGTAGCGAGACCGCCGAGGCAAATCGCCCTGATGCCTGCCTTTCTACACCACTTGACAAGACACTAACCAGGAGTTGACAGCAGAACTGGATCCAGTTATAATTTCCCAGTCTTTGAAGAGAATGATTCTCCTTATTTTGGAGAGAGAGGGCAGCTAGACTATGGTCGATCCACAAGCCAGGTTCGAGGCATTAGTAGGCCGGCTCCGGGAGCGGGGGTACCGGTTGACACCGCAGCGCATCGCCCTGCTGCGCCTCCTGGCCGCCAGCGACGGGCATCCCAGCGCCTCCCACCTGCACGACCAGCTCCAGGCCCAATTCCCAACCACCAGCCCGGCGACCATCTACAAGACGCTGAACCTGCTCAAGGACCTGGGCGAGGTGCTGGAGCTGGGCTTTAGCGACGGCGACAACCGCTACGACGGTAACAAACCCTATCCCCACCCACACCTCATCTGTGTCCGCTGCCGGAAGATCATGGACCCCGAGGTGAGCATAGCCCAGGACCTGGTGCAGCAGGTGGCCCAGCAGTCGGGCTATCAGATCATCGGCCACCGGCTCGATTTCTACGGCGTCTGCCCCGATTGCCGGGAGGGTGAATAGGCCAGCGGCTACGTCCTCTTTTTTTGGCACCTTACGGAGACTGAATCCTTGTAGAATCCAAACCTTGCAAGATTCTTGAACCTAGGAGGTAGATTATTGTCAGTGTGGTAAGGAGTGATC
>JAFGOG010000209.1 GCA_016926595.1 Anaerolineae bacterium | reverse complement strand
CGAGGCGCAGAGCAGCAACGCCATCCTCTTTTTCGACGAGGCCGACGCCATTTTCGGCAAGCGGTCGGAGGTGAAGGACGCCCACGATCGCTATGCCAACATCGAGATCAGCTACCTGCTGCAGCGGATGGAAGCATACGAGGGGGTGACGATCCTGGCGACGAATTTACGCGCCAACCTGGACGAGGCCTTTACGCGGCGCTTGCAGTTTGCCGTCGATTTTCCCTTTCCCGACGAGGCAGACCGGCTGCACATCTGGGAGACACTCTTTCCACCGGACGTGCCGCGCGTGTCGGACCTCGATCTCGATCTGTTGGCCCGCCGCTTCAAGCTGGCGGGCGGCAACATCCGCAACATCCTGGTCAGCGCCGCCTACCTGGCCGCGTCGGACGGCGGCGAAGTGGAGATGAAGCACCTGCTGCATGGCACCCGCCGCGAGCTGCAAAAGATGGGGCGGCTGGTGAACGAGCGAGACTTGAGGGTGTGAGAGGGCTAGATGTCAGACGGAACTCCGACCACAAAACACGCACAACAGGCCAGGCCACAACATCAGCCGGCGCAGCCGATGGTGCAAGGACCCATCCAGATCGAAGAGGGCGAGCTGCTGGCGGTGCAACGCGCCGTGCAGGATGCGGCCCGGGCGCGCCCGGCCGATATCCTGGCCCTGCAGCGTGCCGCCGGCAACCGGGCCACGTCACGTCTGATCCAGGCCAAGTTGACGGTTGGGCCGGCGCGCGACAGCTACGAGCAGGAGGCCGACCGGGTGGCGGAGCAGGTGCTGAGCATGCCCGCCCCGATGACCGGGCCGGCCAATGGAGGGCACGCCCAGCGCCAGTACGACGAAGAAGAGATCCAGACCAAGCCGTTGTCGGCCGGCATCACGCGGTTGGTGCAGCGTGGGCCGCTGGAAGAGGAAGAGATCCAGACCAAGCCGCTGGTGCAGCGTGGGCCGCTGGAAGAGGAAGAGATCCAGACCAAGCGTGCCGAGCAGGGTGGTGGCAGCTTTGATGCCGGCTCTGACATTGAGAGCCGCCTGGACAGCCAGAAGGGTGGTGGACAGCCGCTGCCCGACTCGGTGCGCTTGATGATGGAGCCGCGCTTTGGTACCGATTTCGGCGGGGTACGCGTCCACACAGGAAGTGAGGCGGCCGACCTGAACCGGAGCCTGAGCGCGCAGGCCTTCACTCACGGCAACGACATCTACCTCGGCGAAGGGAAGGGTGATCTGAGATCAAGCGCGGGCCACAGACTAATCGCCCACGAGTTGACGCACGTCGTGCAGCAGACGGGATTGACTAGGCGCCAGGTGCAGTCCGCCACAATCCAGCGGGCGCGCTTGACCAAAGACGAGATACTGGCCGGCCTGAAGCGCATCTCTCTTCTCCAGGAATACATGGAGGGCAGGCGCTCGCTGCTAGATGAAAACACCGAGACAGGCTGGACCACGGCCCCTAACGAGCCGGCCGTTGCGGAAGCGCAGATCCAAGAAGACCGCCTGCGAAGCGGGCGGCTGCGCCAGGGCATGACCCTGGGCGAGTACATCGAGCGCCAGTTCGACGTGTACGAGCAGCGCCTGGGCGAGGGGCTAGACGATCGTGCGGCGAATGCGCTGCGGCTCTCGGCTGCCCTGACCAGCATCGGAGCTGCCATCGCCAACAAGCTTCACGCGCCATATGCCCAGTCTGAAATCAGCACTGAGCTGTTCGACATCCTCCGGCCACAACTGTCCAATGAGCTCAAGGGCAAGGGCACCGGGCTGCACGAGCACCGGCAGATGGGCAATACCTCTCTGAACCTGACGCGGTCGCTGCTCGTGGACGATCCACTTGGGCTCTACATGCAGGGGAAACTGGCCATCGAGCCAGCGGCCAGGCGAATCGTGGCTATGGCCCGGCAAATGGACCCGACCGTGACCCTCACCCGGCGAGGGCGCGTCCGAGCAGCAGCCAAGATGTTCAAGCTCCTAAGTCAGCAGTACCAGATGAAGATCGGTGCGTTCAACAAGTCGGATGTGGCCAAAGGCGAGCGACCTGAAGTGACATTTGCCGAGGGCCATTTTGCCATCGCCGGACAATATGGTGAGATCTCGAAAAAGTACTTCGAGGAGGTGGTCCAGCTTGAGAGCGATGAGGAGCCAAGGTGGAAGACGGGGCAGGGTGGTCTCGCGCTCCAGCCGGCCAAAGAGACCGCGCTGTCCGAGTTGGGGACGGCCGTGCAGAGTGAGGCCCAGCACCCAACGGCTCCTGTGGCGACAGGGGTGGGGATTGGGCCATTGACGGCCAGCCAGCAAAAGTATCTCACCGACTTGGCCGCTCGAGAGGACGCTCCAACCCTGCAAGCCGCTCGGGACAAGGTCCGCAAGTACTTCAGGCCCCGCCTGAAAGAGACCACTCTGTCAGGCCCCGAGCGTGCCAATTTGGAAAGGGAGGCCGATGCCCAAATCACGACTTGCCAGGACAACTGGAACGCACGGGCCCTGTGGGCCATCGCGTTCAAGCCCGAGAACATATTCAAGGCCCCCACGGATCGGCCGACCAAGTACAAACACTTTTACGACGTCAACCTGGAAGAAGTAGGATTGTCGACCGAGATTCCGACCAGCACCAAGAGGATTGAGCGGATCAAGCCTACAAAAAAACGGGGCCCGGACTATGGTGTGCATCGTTATGAAAAAGACGTGTGGGCCACTGGGCTGGCCGAGCTCAGCATGGGGGAGCTCCCGCGGTACGGCGCCATCCAGCTCGTTTCATCTCCAAGGAATCTATCCACCATAGACGTGTACGGCAAGTATCACATCATCGCCAGGAAGGCCACCTTTGCGGGACGCGTAGTGTTTGCGCTGGAGCACTACAAAGAGAGGAACGACCTGGTGATGCTCATGGCCGACATGGTGGACAAAGCACAAGGGTTGCTCAACGGCCTGCTCAGTGGGACCATGACGGGGACTGGTGTCGAGTTTCACATCGTTGGGGACCTCAACTGGAACAGCACGGACATCGAAAAGATCGCCCTGGCCAACGGCGTGCGCAAGGGGGCTGTCGGTACTGACGGCTTTACGGCGGTCGAAGGTGTCACGGTTACGGGGGACCAGGAAGTAGCACTCCTGAACCAGGCGATTGCCGAGACGCTGGCGGCTCTCCCGCTCGAGCAAAAGCTAAGGTACGCTACCGAGGTGGAGAGAGAAATCCCCAAGTTGGTGAAGAGGGACCCCACCCGGTACGCCAAGGAAAAAGAAACACGGATGGGACAGAAGGTGAACACATCGGCGATGGTCCGGTTCCAAGAGCTCAAACGAGAAAAGATCCGCGAGATGAGTGGGCCGGTGACGACCATGATCAAGATGGCCGACGAGCGGGGCATTACCGTCGAAAATGGGTAGCAGGCGGACTGGCGGGAACCATGACGAATCAAGCACACAATGGCCAGTTCGGGCAGAACCCACAGGCGATTGGGGAGATCGAGAGATAGAGGCCGTATTGAGCATCTGTTCGGTGTCTGTAACTGGGTTTCATCCAGGTGGAAGGGTCCTGTATGGCAGGTAAGGAGTCTCACACACAACAAGCCCCAACAGCCACACGCGAGTGGCACACCTCACAATGGGTTCCGGCGGAACCGGTCGTGGTCAATGAAGACGCCGATTTGCTGGCCTTGCAACGCGCCATCACGGATCTAGGTCAGGCCCGACCGACCGACGTGATTGCCCTGCAGCGCGTTGCGGGCAACCGAGCCGTCTCGCGCATGATCCAGGCCCAGTCGCTGGTGCTTCGAAAGCTCACCGTCGGCGCTGCAAACGACCACTATGAGCAAGAAGCCGACCGGGTGGCAGAGCAAGTGCTGAGCGTGCCGACACCTGCGACGCAGCCGGTCACCGGTGGCAGTGTACAGCGCCAGCCTGAAGAAGAAGAAGAGATCCAGACAAAGCCCCTGGCTGTTTCTATTACACCACTCGTACAGCGGCAGGGGGAGGAAGAAGAGATTCAAACCAGTCGCCTTCAGCGGAAGGGGGAAGAAGAAGAGATCCAGACCAAGTCACTAGTGCTTCTGCAGCGCCAGGGGGAAGAGGAAGAGATCCAAACGAAGCCGCTTGTGCAGCGCCGCGGCGATGGCAGCTTTGACGCAGGCAGCGAGGTCGAGCAGCGCCTGGCCGCGCAGAAGGGGGGAGGGGAGCCGCTGGCGGGCAACGTGCGCTCGTTCATGGAGCCGCGCTTTGGCGCCGATTTCAGTGGGGTGCGCGTGCACACGGGCGGCGAGGCGGCCGACCTGAACCGCAGCCTGCGTGCCCAGGCCTTTACCCACGGCAGCGACATCTACCTCGGCGCTGGCAGCGCGGACCTGGGCACGACAGCAGGCAAGCAGTTGCTGGCGCATGAGCTGGCGCACACCATCCAGCAGGGGGCCACCAGGGTCCAGCCCAGGCCTGCTGCCAATGTCGCGGCAGCGACGTCGACCATCGCCGACGGCACCCTGCAGCGCAAGACGGGGTGGGTCAGAGAGAAGACGCACGCACGCATTGGGCCCGCCGCCTTCCCGGCGACCGCGACGTCAAAGCAAAAGCAAAAGCTCGTTGAGGGGGGCGGGATGGCTCAGGAGTTCGAGCCCCTGTCCCAGGCCGAGATCGACGACAACGATGCGCTGCACATCATGGACACGGACGGCAAGAACGTGGTGTGGTACCGGCTGGAGGTCAAGCCGCCCAAGCAGGGGGCGAACCAGTACATCCGCGCCACCAAGGTGTTCCTGTCGGACCCTGACACGCAGAGAGACTTGAAGAAGCAGGCACGCAAGACGGCGGGCGAGGCGGCCGAGACCAAGGCCGAAGAGTACGATACCTACAAAGGCGCGGTCGAGGCGCTCGGCCTGCCGACAGACCTCTTGGGCCTTGATGAGGCGACGACAGGCAGCCAGGCGCTGGCGGGTGCGATCGGCGCGACCAGCGGCCTGCTGGGATGCGCGTTGGCACTGCGCAAGCTGCTAACGGTCCGCGCTGCTGAATCTAGAACCGAGGGGGTGTTCCAGGCGATTGAGGGGTCGCTGGAGATGGCGCAGGGCGTGACTTCTACCGGATCTGGGATATCGGGTGCTATCGTGGCCGGCACCGGCGCAGAGGCCAAGCCGTTGGCTGAGGCGGCGACCGCCGGGGAAAAGGCCGCGGCCGCAGGCGCGTTCTTCGAGTCGTTCACCGGGGGCCTCAAGGCCCTCCTCGGCGTGGTGAACGTCATTCACGACGGCGTGAAAATGGTCGGGATGGTCATGGACGACAAAAAGTACTCGGGGCACGAGTATGGCGCGCTCGGCGGCAAGCTCCTGCAGGACGTTCTCGATACGGCGACGGGCGTCGTGTCATCCGCCAAGAACGTCTTTAGCCTCGTGACCGAGATCCCGACGGGGCTCGAGCAGGCGGTGCCAGGGCTCGACATCGGCGTCAGCGCGGTCAAGATTGTCATGGAGGGCTTGTACGCGATCGAGGCGGCGGTGCACCACTACCGGATGTCCAGGGTCAAGGCCAGCCTCGAGCAAGAAGCCGTGGCGAAGCAGGAGACCATGCTTCGCGGCCAGACGCAGGGTCCTCTTCCCGAGAAGGCGGCAGAGACGAAAGTGGGCGAGACGCGGGGCTTTTACCAGAAGCAAGAAGCGATCGTCGCCAACAACGCCAATCTTAAAAAGCAGGCAGAGGCGGAAAAGAAGCTGCTGCAGGACAAGATGGCCAAGATCACGGGGGCCGATCCGAAATCCGCGCAGCAGCGGAACGCGCTCAACGCCAAGATCACGGCGCAGGATGGCAAGATCACCAGGTACGACCAGGCCGCCAAGGACGCCGAAGCGGCGATGAAAGCCAGGGACGATGCCCAGGGGGCCGCGAAGGACAGCCTCAGCCGTGAGGAACTGGGCGAGCTGGAGCTGGCGATGGAGCTGGGCAGCGGCACGGGGAAACGCATCGTTCGGCAGCTCATCCACATCGGCAACGAGATCGTCAAGATCGGCGCTGCCATCACGCAGCTCGTGGCGGGTGCCACCGGCGTTGGGGCGGCCGTGGCGGTCGCTCTGAAAACCGGCACCGCCCTAGTCGATCTGAGCCTGCCCTTCTTCCGCTTTATGAAGCAGTACGCGAGAAACAAGGCAGCCGAGGAGGCGGCGTCGGGCAAGGCGCCGGGCATGATGACACGGGTGTTCAAGCCTGTCGCCGAAAAGTCCACGGCGGCCAAGCTCGCGGCCCGCAAAAAGCGTGCGATCAAGATCCTCGAGCTGGTCGCCAGCCTGCCCGTACCCAAGTCGATTCCAGGCTCGCGGAATTGGCGATTTGAGCTGGTCGAGTTCGATGCCAAGGGTAAGCGAGTGGAGGAGTTCATCCTCGCTGCCGGGGTCTCGCCGGAAAAGCTGTACAGCCTCAATGGTGACCCGGGCGGGCAAGTCAAGCTGTTGGCTGACGCCATGGCCAAGAGGGAGTTCGAGGCGGCCTGACCGCCGGGAGGAGTGTGAACCATGACGGATCACCTGGCACCGGCACACTATGATGCGGAGCTCGGCTTTCTCGAGGACGTCTTTCGGGAGATGGGCTACGACCGCGTCCAGCTCTACGAGCGGTCGGAGGAGCTGCCTTATTCGCTCCTGGCGGTCGGGCTCGATCCCGACTCTGCCGGGCGTGAGCAGACGCTGGCCGTGACCTTCTACCCGACGGAGGAACTGGAAAGCACGATGCTGCTGCAGTACTATGTCCAGCTTCCTTTCCGGCTCGACGCCGCCGGGCTGCAGCGGGTGACCGGCTTGCTGCCCTATCTCAACCGGCGGCTGGTGGTGGGCCACCTGGGCATCGACGAGGACGCGGGCGCGGTCCACTACCGCTACGTGCAGGCGCTGCAGGTGGACGAGCTGATCACGCGCGAGCGCATCGCCGACGTCGTCGCCATGGTCAGCTTTTCCCCGCACCTGTTTGGGGAGATTGTGGAAAAGGTGGGCAGCGGCGCGATCTCGCTGGAGGAGGCGCGTGCCGAGGTCGACGCGCAGTACAAGGCAGGATAGGAGGGAACGATGAAGGAAAAACAGCCGGGTGCAAGGAGACACGAGATACAACGACGCACCCCAGCCGGAGCAGACCGGCCGGTGCCGGTCTCACCACGGCAAGAGGCGGATCGATTGGCGCTTCAGCAGGCCATGGTCGATCCGGAAAGCGCCCGGCCCGCTGACGTGCTCGCGTTGCAGCGCGTGGCCGGGAATCAGGCCGTCTCGCATCTGATCCAGACCAAGCTGACGGTCGGGCCGGCAGACGATCACTACGAGCGGGAAGCGGAGCGCGTCGCAGAGCAGGTGGTGAGCGGGCAGCCGCAGCGCGCAGGCAGCAAGGAGCAGGGTGTGCAGCGCCAGCCTGAGGAGGAAGAGATTCAGACAAAGCCTCTGGCGGATACCATCACCCGCCTTGTCCAGCGCCAGCCTGAGGAAGAAGAGATCCAGACCCGGCGCCTCCAGCGCCAGCTTGAGGAAGAAGAGATTCAGACCCGGCGCATTCAGCGCCAGCCTGAGGAAGAAGAGATCCAGACCCGGCGCGTGCAGCGCCAGCCTGAGGAAGAAGAGATTCAGACCAGGCGCGTCCAGCGCCAGCCCGAGGAAGAAGAGATCCAGACCAGGCGCGTCCAGCGCCAGCCCGAGGAAGAAGAGATCCAGACCAGGCGCGTGCAGCGCCAGCCCGAGGAAGAAGAGATCCAGACCAGGCGCGTGCAGCGCCAGCCCGAGGAAGAAGAGATCCAGACCCGGCGCGTGCAGCGCCAGCCTGAGGAAGAAGAGATCCAGACCAAGCGCGTCCAGCGCCAGCCTGAGGAAGAAGAGATCCAGACCAAGTCGCTGTCGCTTCTGCAGCGCCAGGTGGAGGAAGAAGAGATCCAGACCAGGCGCGTGGGGCACACAGATCCGCCGGGCGCGCAGGGCGGCGCTTTTGACGCAGGGGAGGTGGTCGAAAGCCGTCTGGAGGCGCGCAAGGGGAGCGGCGAGCCACTGCCCGGCGACACCCGCGAGTTCATGGAGTCTCGCTTTGGCACCGACCTGAGCAATGTCCGTCTCCACACCGACGCCGAGGCGGCTGACCTGAACCGCAGCCTCAATGCGCAGGCGTTTACCCACGGGCACGACATCTATATGCCGCCGGGCAAGCTCAACGGAGAGACCGATGAAGGCAAGCGCCTGCTGGCGCACGAGCTGACCCACGTGGTGCAGCAGACAGGCAGGGTCCAGCCTCGGATTCAACGCTGGTCGATCTCGTCGTGGGGCAGCAAGCGCGGGCACGAGACGATCACCGCCGAGTCGGTGAAAGAGTGGAACAGCCAGGTGCAGGACAAGAGATTAAAGATCTCGAACGCGGAGCTGAAGCAGCTTGAAAAGGGAGCACGCTGGAACGACTTGTTGGGGCACTGGGGCGTGGTGACGATGGGCATGGCGCTGACAAAGAAAAGCTCCCTGGCCCACCAGTCGCACGAGGGCCAGCTCCAGTTCTTGCACGGCATGGCTGCAAACGAGGCAGAGGAAGCGTGGAAGACGCAGCACAAGATCATGCTATGGGCCGAGTTCTGCTTCAAGATCGCCACCGGCGAGATCAAGGGCGACGAGAAAATCGGGGGCATCACCCTGGCGGCCGATCGAGACTTTGGCGGCGTCGTCACGATTGCGCAGTTGTTCGACAAGTGGAAAGACAATACGGTCTCCTGGCTGTTCACGGGCGACAAGGACAGCCCGGTGGTCGGCCTGCGGGCGCTGGGCAGCATGATGCACATGCTGCAGGATACCTTCTGCGCGTCCCACACGCAGCGCGTCGCCGAAAAGCGCATGATCGACGAGACCAGAAAGATCCGCGGCTTTAACGTCTATACACAGCAGAGCGCCAGCCTGCTGGGCGGGGCCTTTAGCAAGTACAAAAACAGGCACGGCATTGCCGACAAGCTGAAGGAAGGCGACGTGCAAAAGACCGCCGGCGCAAAGGAAGCGGCGACCATCGGCGCCAGAGTGATGGGCTTTGCCAAGCAGGGCGCGAACTGGGGCGACGTGGTCAAGCCCTACCTGCAAAAGGTGTTTGCGCTCACGCCAGAGCTCGAAGCGCAAAAACCTCAGCACGGCGTGGTGCCGCAAGGCGGGCCGCAGACGGTCGGCAAGCGGATTGTCAGCAGCTCCGGCAGGCAGTTCAGAAAGAAATGGCTGTCCGACGAGTTCAAGAGTGACTCCAAGATCCGCTTCTCCAAGCGCCCTGCCGGGTTGAAGGTCGTCGACCAGGGACTCAAGTTCTACGAGGCGCTGCTCAAGGTGAACGAGCTGGACACCGTGACCGATCAAAAAGACAGGCAGACGAGAAAGACAGAGCTGCAGCAAGAGGGGGCAGCGATCAACGCGGTGAAGGACGCTGCCCAGACGTGGCTCGACAGGAACCGGGCCACCGAGAAAGCCAAGCGCGTGGAGGCGGTGACCAAGCTACTGGCGGCGCTGGCACAGGACAAGAAAGAGATCGACCTGGACCTCGCCTCGATCGACGAAGCGCAGGAAGAGGAGGACGAGCTGGACGAGTTGCTGCAAGAGCTGGGATTGGCCGTCTAGTAGCTGGCCAAGGGGATTCTGAGAGGCGAGGTGGGGATTGCTTCGCTTCGACGGAAGCGCCTTCGCTCGCAATGACATGACTTGTCGAATGCAGCAGGTGGGGGAGAGCACATGGCAAAAAGCAAGGCCAAGGTGGAACAAGAGCAGGGCCAGGCCGAACCGGAATTGAAAGAAGAAGAGATGGCGCAGGAGGCCCCGGCGGAACAGGTGGTGGAGGGAGAGGTTGTGGCAGAGCAGGCAGAACCTGAACCGGAGCCGGAGCCTGAGGCGGTCCCTGAATCGGAGCCGGAGCCTGAGGCGGCCCCTGAACCGGAGCCAGCGCCGGAGCCTGAGGCGGCACCCGCCCCGGGGGGAGCGGGGCCCGACCCCGCTATCGTGACCGGCTCGCCGCAGGAAGCGCTGGCCGCCGGCAGGGAGAGGCTGGCACGCGGCGACTACCCTGCTGCCCGGGCAGAGACAGAGGCGGCGTTGGCAGCTTCCCAGGCAGCGACGGACGATGCGGGCACTGCCGGTAGCCTGCTTCAACTGGGCGTGTTGGGCCTCTTCCAGGGGGCGTACGACGCGGCCGAGGCCTACCTGGCGCAGGCGGTCGCCCTCGGCAAAAAGATCGAGGACCGCACGCTGCAAGCCGACGCGCTGGAACAGCTCGGCCTGCTACAGAGGCTGCGAGGCAGCCAGGAGCACGCGCTCGCCTACTACCAGCAGGCGAGGGAGCTGCGCACAGAAGCGCAAGAGGTTGCCGGGTGAGTGAGCGATGATTGACGACCTGGACGAAGCGCTGCGCCAGTTTCTGATCCGCGACCTGCCGATCCGCAACGGTGAGGTCGACGTCAAGTTCGACCAGCCCAAGCGCGAGTGGTCGGCGCGGGTGAGCCGGCCCACGCTGAACCTGTTCCTGTACGACATTCGCGAGAACCAGAAGCTGCGCCAGACCCAGCCGACGTGGGAGATGGTGCGCAATGACGACGGGACGGTGACCAAGTATCGCAAGCCGGCGCGGGTCGACCTGCACTATATGGTCACGGCCTGGGCCACGGAACCGGAGGACGAGCACCGGCTGTTGAGCCGCACGTTGATGGTCCTGTTCCGCTACCCACACCTGCCGGAGGAGTTGTTGCCGGAGAGCTTTGGGACGCAGCCGGTGCCGATCCCGATGATGGTGGCGCAGTACGACGAGTTTCGCAACGCCACCGACGTGTGGAACGTGCTCGACAACGAGATGCGGCCGGCCCTGGCGTGGATCATCACGCTGGCTGTCGATCCCTACCTGCCAATCACGTCGCCGCTGGTGCGCACGCGCGAGCTGATCATTGGGCAGTCGGGCCGGCCCGTGCTGCGCACGCTCGACGAAGCCCGAGGGGTACTCGGGTCGGCGGACACGTTCTGGTCCATCGGCGGCACGGTGCGCAGCAAGCGGTCACTGGACCTCGACGAGGTTCGCGTGAGCCTGCTCGAACAGGGGCTGGATGTGCCACTCCAGCCGGAAGGCCGGTTTGTTATTGGCCACTTGCGGGCCGGGGAGTACACGCTCGAGGTGACTCTTCCGGGCCACCTGCCTCAGCGCTATGCTATCACCGTTCCGGCGGCCGACTATGACCTGGAATTGTGATGTGGGGGCAAGGTCCGTCCCGAGTACCCCTCGGGCGTACTCGGCCCGAGGGTACTCAGCCCGAGGGTACTCGGGATGCAAGGGGCAAGAGTGGCGGGTTGGCCTGTTGCTTGCTACTTGCTATCCAGAAGGGAGGTGAGGGGCGGAGAAGGAGATGGTCCGAGGGGGCCCGAAGGTACTCGGGTCAGATTCGGGGGCTCGCGTGGGTGAATGGTCACCTGTGGTAGATTGGCACAGAGAGTGCGTGTGACGCACACACTGTGGGTTCATCCAAACAAGGAGGTTGGAAATGCCAGAATACCTATCGCCTGGCGTCTATGTTGAAGAGGTCGATCGAGGACCAAAGCCAATCGAGGGGGTTGGTACGGCCATGGCTGCTTTCGTCGGCTTTACGGAAAAGGCCGAGTACCAACGCCTGGTCGACGGCGAGATGATCACCGAGCATCTTCTCAACAAGCCGCAGTTGGTCACCAACTGGACGCAGTACGTGCAGCGCTTTGGCGGGTTTGTGGAAGGTGCCTACATGCCCCATGCGGTGTATGGCTACTTTCACAACGGCGGCTCGCGCTGCTACGTCATCAGCGTCAAAACGATCGGCAGTGCCCAGGTTCCCCTGTTAGGCACCGACGGGAAACCGTACCTCATTGCCCGCGCCAAGCAGGCCGGCTTTGATGGGCTGCGCCTGCGCGTCAAGATTGACGTGCCGGAATTGCCAGCGCCGAAAGGGAAGGGCAAGGCCAAAGAGGGTGAAGAGGAGGCGGCTGCGGAAGCAGGCCCTCTGCCCCCCTTCACAGTCACCGTCGAGCGGCAGGGCATCAGCGGCGCCTGGCAGGTGAAAGAGGTGCTGCCCGATGTCACGCTGGTTGAAGTGGAGGACAATGGGGCGAAGCAGGTCCAGGTGGCCTACAAGAACAACAAGGCCTCGGAGCTGGTTGACCTGCTCATCCCCGATGTCTCGGCCCCCCTGGCCAAGGTGTGGCCGACCACCCAGCAGCAGTCGCTCAACATGGAGCAACAGCAGTTGCTGCCGGCGACCTCGTCGGAGTTCAAAGGGGATGTCATCGCGCGCTCCGGTGTGGAAGGGCTGGAGGCGCTGGACGACGTCACCATGCTGGTGGTGCCCGACCTGATGTCGGTGCCGCCCGGCGAAAAGCTGGACCTGGATATGGTCAAGGCCGTGCAGACGGGCATGATCGCCCACTGCGAGCGGCTGGCCGACAGGGTAGCGGTCCTCGATCCGCCGCCGAACGCGACGCCACAGGAGATCAAGGAGTGGCGGATGAACATTGCGGGCTATGACTCGAGCTATGCGGCGCTCTACTGGCCCTGGATCCAGGTGGACGATCCGATCCAGAACCGGCCGATCCTGGTCCCGCCGTCGGGCCACGTGGCGGGTATCTGGGCGCGCAACGACAACACGCGCGGCGTGCACAAGGCGCCGGCCAACGAGGTGGTGCTCGGTGCTACCGGCCTGGCCTACAACTGCACCAAGGGCGAGCAGGACACGCTCAACCCCAACGGGGTGAACTGCATCCGCGCCTTCCCGGGGCGCGGCATCCGCGTGTGGGGTGCGCGCACGCTGTCGAGCAATCCCTCGTGGCGCTACATCAACGTCCGGCGGCTCTTTAACTTTGTGGAAAAGTCGATCGAGAACGGCACACAGTGGGTGGTGTTCGAGCCGAACGACCCCTTCCTCTGGTTCCGTGTCCAGCGTGACGTGACGTCGTTCCTCACCACAGTCTGGAGCGACGGCGCGCTCTTTGGCTCGGCGCCCGCCTCGGCGTTCTATGTCAAGTGCGATGCCGAGCTGAACCCGCCGGAATCGCGCGACATGGGCCGGCTGATCATCGAGATCGGGATGTGCCCTGTCAAGCCCGCCGAGTTTGTCATCTTCCGCATCAGCCAGTGGGCTGGCGGCGGATAATCCGTTCGAATCAATCGACTAACGTAGGAGGTATAACGAAATGCCTGCAAACCCGTATCTAAGCAAAAGGGATGCCAAGCCGACGGAGGACCCCCTCCTGGGGTTCAACTTTCGGCTGGACCTCGGCAACCGGATTGTCGGCTACTTTACCGAGTGCAATGGCATCGGCTCCGAGCACGAGATCATTGAGCACAAGGTAGTCGACGACAAGGGGCACGAGATCGTGCGCAAGATCCCGGGCCGGCTCAAGTGGGGCGACGTCACCCTGAAGCGAGGGATCACGTCCGACATGACCATCTGGGACTGGAGAGACCAGGTCGTTCTGGGCAAGATCTCTGACGCCCGGCAAACCTGCTCGATCATCATGCTCAGCCGTGATTACTCGACAGAGGTGGCCAAGTGGAGCTTTGACAACGCCTGGCCATCGAAGGTGTCGGGTCCCAACCTCAAGTCTGACAGCAACGAGTTTGGGGTTGAGGAGGTCACGATCGTGCATGAGGGGATGTACCGCGCGACATGATCGAGGCCGCGCCGAGGTCGTGCCGGATACGCTCGGCCTGGGTACTCGGGTGCGCTCGGCGCGGAGAATGGCCAGTAGGGGTGGGGCAGAGTGCAGGATGTCCCTGAGGTACAGGGGTTCGCCCCTGGGGTACAGGGGTTCGGCCTCACCCCTACTGGGCCGTGAGTGTGCGAGCCTGCTCTGCTGAGCATTGGGGGATCGATAGAGAGGAAGTATGAGCTTGCAGACGGAATTCGAATTCACGCTGCCGAGGGGGTACGTGGATCAGGCGGGCAACCTGCACCGCAAGGGAGTGATGCGGCTGGCTACGGCGATGGACGAAATCGCGCCGCTGCGCGACCTGCGCGTGCGCTCGAACCAGGCCTACCTGGTCATCATCCTGCTCTCGCGGGTGATTGTCAGGCTCGGCGACCTGACCCAGGTGACCACGAGCGTCATCGAGAACCTGTTCGCCGCCGACATGGCCTATCTACAGGCTTTCTACCGGCAGATCAATGAACAGGGGACGAGCGTGATGGAGCTGACGTGCCCCGAATGCAGTCACAAGTTCGAGCTGGATCTGGCTGAACTGGGGGAATCGTAGGCTACCCCCTCGACCGCCTGCACGAGGAGGTAGCCTACATTGCCTATCACTTTCACTGGCCGCGGCTTGACGTGATGGACATGGAACATGGCGAGCGCCAGCGGTGGGTGGAAGAGATAGCCAAGATCAATCGCAGGCTGAGTGAGGGAGCGGGGACCTAGGGGATTGCTTGCTACCGCTGCTAAGAAACTGTCATGCCGGTAGGTGGGGATTGCTTCGCTTCGCTCGCAATGACAGGTTCTTGTGGGCTGAGTGGCGCAGGCGCCATGGATAACTCGCAATGACAGCGGATGGTGGGGGGTGAGAGGGTAGAGTTGACCAAGTCTTTTGTGACCAAGCTGGCCACGGCGGCTGACCCGGTTCCTGAATACAAGTTCTGGGTAGAGATCGACGGCATCGTCGAAGCCGAGTTCAAGGAGTGCACTGGCCTGAGCCTGGAGCGCGATATCAAAGAGATCGAGGAGGGAGGCGTCAACGACCATTGGCAGATCCTGCCCGGCAGGACTCACCGTGCGAACATTGTGCTCAAACAGGGGGTGGCCCAGTCGAGCGAGCTCTGGAACTGGTACCAGGCCGGGCTGCACGACGCCAAGGTCGGGCGCAAGGACTTTTCCGTCTTGCTGCGCGGCGTCGACGGCACGGTGGTGAAAACGTGGAGCTTTAGCGATGGGTTCCCGGCCAAGTGGGAAGGCCCGGCGCTGAACGTGGAGCAGAGCCAGGTGGCCATCGAAACCCTGGAGATCGCCATGGGGAGCGGACAGGGTGGAGGATCTGCTGCAGATGTGGGCAGGCCAGATGCAGCGGGCGAGAAGCGGATCAACCGGGCAGCCGACCCGCAAGCCGCGGGAGAAGGGGCGGCGCGAACCGTCGACCGCGAAGCCCTGGCAGAGCGTGTCTACCAGCTTCTGAGGGAGGAAGCGCGGGTGGAGCGCGAGCGCCTGGGGCGATTTGGGGAATGATCGTGCAGGTGTGTGAGGGTTGAGAAATTGACCAAGTCTTTTGTGACCAAGCTGGCCACGGCGGCGGACCCGATCCCTGTATTCAAGTTCTGGGTCACGATCGGGGGCATTGTCGAAGCCGAGTTCAAGGAGTGTAGCGGTCTGCGCCTGGAGCGCAAGGTGGAAGAGGTCGAGTCAGGGGGAGTCAACGACCATTGGTTCATCCTGCCCGGGCGAGTCAAGCAGAGTAACATCGTGCTGAAATATGGCGTGACCAAGTCGAACGAGATCTGGAACTGGTACCAGACCGGGTTGTACGATGGCAAGGTCGAGCGCAAAGACTTTTCGATCGTGCTGCGCGGCGTCGACGGGACCGTATTGAAGACCTGGAACGTCGTCGGTGGATTCCCGGTCAAGTGGGAAGGCCCTACGCTGAATGTGGAGAACAGCCAGGTGGCCATCGAGACGCTCGAGATCGCGCACCACGGATTCACGCTGACATAGGCAAGGAATGACTGACGAAAGGGACGATCGGGCGCAGAGTGTGAATGCGCAATTGGGTGGGTGGGCTCGCTCGCTGGCAGGCAAGACGGGCCGGGTGCGGGGTGCCCTGTCGCCGTGGGTGCAGCGCGCACTGGCTTCCAGTGCGCGCGCGCGCGACGCTCAGGCCGGCGTAGATCCGGCGGGCGAGGCGGCGGGTGGCAGCCGCCCGATGGATACTCGGGGCCCGCAGCGGCAGGCTGCGCTTTTAGAGTCGGGCTCGCGCGCCCTGTGGGCTCGTATCTACCGCAAGGTCGAAGGGACCCGTGCCTGGCACCCCGAGCAGGGGCCGGCGGCGCCGATGGCGACCGATCGCTTTGCCGCAAACATCGTCCAGCGCTTTGCACCGGTTGCAGACAAGTACATCGTGGCAAGTGCGGAGGCAAGCACGGAGGAAGAGTCGGATCTCGTGCTGGCACCGGTGGGAACTATGGATATGAGCGGTGGGCTGCCCCCTGATGACTCGGAATCATGGATGGATTCGATCCCCGAGGGGTTTGTCCGGCCCACTCCTGCCCAGCCTGCGCCCGAGGCATACCCGGCTCCGCTGCCGCCGCCCCCCCCGCTGCCACCGACGATCCAGCGCCGGCCCGGCGTGCGCCCCATGTCGCGGGTTGAAGAGATCACGCCCGGTGGCAAGACGCCCTCCTTGCCGCCTGTGTCTACAGGCATGGGGGCAGAGGAGGAGGTGCAGCCCGTCGCGGGGGAGATTGAGATGCCCCCCGCGGCACCGGAGAGAGCGCTGGCGCCCCGCCCGAGGGGTACTCGGGTCCGCGAGGAGACCACGCGGCAAACAACCGCTGAGGAAATGACGGGGCGCCCCACCCAGGCTGCGCCACTGCGCTTGAGCCAACCTCCTGTGCAGCGCCTGGTGGACGAGCCTGGTGCGCCTTTGCCACCGGCTCCGCCCGAGGTGGCTGAGCCTGAGGGCGGGCCGCCGCCGTCGCACGCTGCCAAGCCACCGACGGTCATGCGCACCGTCAAAGATGGCTCAGAGATGCTCGCTGCGCCGCCGGAAAGGGAGCGGCCTGTGCCGGAGGCCGAAGCCGCGCCGCCCGAGGTGCCCCTGCGCCCGGCTGCGCCACCCGTCCAGCGCGCGGTCGAAGAGCCGGCCCTGCCGCCGGAAGGGGAGCGGCCTGTGCTGGGGGTCGAAGCGGCGCCGCCCGAGGTGCCCCTGCGCCCGGCTGCGCCACCCGTGCAGCGGGTGGCTGAGGAGCCGGCCCCGCCGCCGGAAGAGGCGCGGCCGGTGCCGGGGGCCGGAGCGGTGCCGCCCGTTCAGCGTGCGGTTGAAGAGCCGGCCCCGCTGCCGGAAGGGGAGCGGCCTGTGCCGGAGGTAGAAGCCGCGCCCGAGCTGCCCTTGCGCCCGGCTGCACCGCCGGCGCAACGTGCGGCTGAGGAGCCAGCCCCGCCGCGGGAAGGGGAGCGGCCTGTGCCGGGGGCCGAAGCCGCGCCGCCCGAGCTGCCCCTGCGCCCGACTGCGCCACCCGTCCAGCGAGCGGTTGAAGAGCCGGCCCCGCTGCCGGAAGGGGAGCGGCCTGTGCCGGAGGTAGAAGCGGCACCCGAGCTGCCCCTGCGCCCGGCTGAGGAGCCGGCCCCGCCGCGGGAAGGGGCGCGGCCTGTGCCGAGGGCTGAAGCCGCGCCGCCCGAGCTGCCCTTGCGCCCGGCTGTGCCGCCGGTGCAGCGGGCGGCTGAAGAGCCAGCCCCGCCGCCGGGAAGGGAGCAGCCTGGGCCGGAGGCCGAAGCCGCGCCACCCGAGCTGCCGCTGCGCCCGGCTGTGCCGCCGGTGCAGCGTGCGGTTGAGGAGCCGGCCCCGCCGCCGGAAGGGGAGCGG
>JAFGOG010000208.1 GCA_016926595.1 Anaerolineae bacterium | reverse complement strand
GGGAGGTGGGGGGGGGGGGGGGGGGGGGGGGGGGGATGGCTGCTCGCGGCTTACGGGGACCAGTCGGGGTCGTAGGCCTGGGCCGGGTCGTCGGTGAGGCGCGCCAGGTTGGAGCCGTCGGCATCCATGAGGTAGATCTCGCGGTTGCCATCGCGCCACGACTCGAAGGCAATGCGGTCGCCGCCGCGCGACCAGGCCGGCGCCGAGTCCTCGGCCAGGTCGTCGGTGAGGCGGGTCTGGCCGTTCCCGTCGGCATTCATGAGGTAGATCTCGGCGTTGCCGTCGCGCTCGGAGGTGAAGGCGATGCGGTCGCCGCCGCGCGACCAGTGGGGGCCATAGTCGTTGGCCGGGTCGTCGGTGAGGCGGGTCAGGCCCGAGCCATCGGCGTTCATGAGGTAGATATCGCCGTCGCCGTCGCGATTGGTGGTGAAGGCGATGCGCCCGTCGGGCGCCCAGGCGGGCATCCAGTCGACAGCGTCGTCGTGGGTGAGGCGGGTCTGATCCGAGCCGTCGGCGTTCATGAGGTAGATCTCGGGGTTGCCGTCACGATCGCTGGCAAAGGCGATGCGGCGGCCGTCGGGCGACCAGGTGGGCCACCAGTCGCCGGCGCTGTTGTCGGTGAGCTGGGTCAGGCCGCTGCCATCGGCGTTCACCAGGTAGATCTCGTCGTCGCCGCCCTGGTCGGCCACAAAGGCGATCCGGTCGCCGGCCGGCGACCAGGCGGGCATCCTCTCGTCGGCCTCGCTGTCGGTGAGGCGGACCGGGTCGGAGCCGTCGGGGTCCACCAGGTAGATGTCGGCGCTGCCGGCGCGGTCGGAGGTGAAGGCAATGCGGCCATTGCCGCGCCCACTGCCAGATGGGACGAGCGACGTGGACAGGGGCAGTGTGGCGAGCCCAGTCGCCGCAGGGGTGCCCTGTTCCGGGGAGCCAGGGCCGGGCAGCGCAATCAGGAGGATGCCCCCGACGACGAGAAGGAACAGGACTGCGGCGACAGGCCAGAGCCAGGCAGGCAGCGGCGCGCGCGCCGCCCTGGGGCGGTGCGCCGCTGCGCCAGGACCAGGCGCGGTGCCAGGGAGCGGCGTGGCAGGGAGCGGGCGCTCTTCTGCGGGTTCTGGTGACGGCTCCGGCTCCGCCTCGGGGGCGGGGACGGCCGGCGATGGTGGGGCAGGGAGCGGGCGCTCTTCTGCGGGTTCTGGTGGCGGCTCCGGCTCCGCCTCGGGGGCGGGGACGGCCGGCGATGGTGGGGTGGGGCCGGGGCGAGGCGCCGGCCTGGCCCTGGCGCGGGGGGGCCGCAGCAGCGCGGCGCGCAGCTCGTCCATCGACGCAAAGCGGGCCTCGGGCTGTTTGGCCAGCGCCTTGAGCACCAGCCGGTCGAGCCAGGGTGGGATGCGCTTGTCGCGGAGGCTGGGCGCAGCCGGCCGCTCGGCGCAGATGCGCTGCACGTTTTCCGATTGGGCGCGGGGGGTGTCGCGTTGGTCAAACTCGAGGTAGGTTCCGCCCGTCAGCATCCGATATAATACTGCCCCCAGGGCATAAACATCCACCCGCGGGTCGTCGCGCACGCCATCGGTCTGCTCCGGGCTCATGTAGGGCAGCGTGCCGGCGACAAAGGCCCCGCCGGTGGACCACGATCGCGTCAGTGTTTGCTCCGAGACGTGGGCGACTCCAAAATCGGCCACCTTGGCCGAGCCATCCGCCCCGAAGAGAATATTGCCCGGCTTGAGATCACAGTGCACCACCCCGTGGCTGTGGGCGTAGGCCAGTCCCTCGGCCACCTGCTCCGCGATGCGCACGGCCTCGTCCACGGGCAGCGACGGCCGGTCGCGCAGCAGGTCTTCGAGCGAGCCGCCAGGCGCCCACTCCATCACCATGTAATAGTTGCCGGCCTCGGCGAACACGTCACGCGTGTGGGCCACGTGCGGATGCGCCAGCTTCATCGTCGTCCTGGCCTCCGTCAGGAAGCGGCGCAGCGCCTGCTCGTCGCCGACCAGGGCCGGGATCAGCTCCTTGATGGCCACGTCCTCGTAGAGCAGCGTGTCCTCGGCCAGGTAGATGGAGCCAAAGCCGCCCCGCGCCACGTGGCGATCGATGCGGTACTTGCCCTTCAGCAGCGTATTGCCCGGGTTCAGGATCTTGATGGCCAGCGCTTCCACGTCGGATCTCAAGGAAGGCTCAAAGCGGGCATATTGGGCCGGGTTTTCCTGCTCGATCTCGCTCAGAAGCTGGTCAAAGAGGGCCTGTGTCTGGCAATAGTCGATCACCTCGTCGGCCATATCGACGAGTCCGTGCCGGGTGCCAAAGCGGGCCAGGACCGGGCTGAAAAGAGGCCGGTCCCGGCAGAAACGGCGGAGATCCTGGGGCGTGAAGGAGGCCAACAGCAGCTTGTGGATGGTGTTCACATTATACGGCGGAGCGTTGTCTGACATGGCACCCTCTCTCTCAGGTGCAGCGCACCTCGGAGGTGCGGCGCACCTGACCTCTGCGGTCAATTATAGCATATTTTTCCCGGCGCGACAAGGGGCATTGTCTATCCATTTGACACTTGGCAGCGGGGTGGGGCAGAGCGGCAGCCTGGCGCTGCACGGCAGCATCGGCCAGGCGGTGGCGGGCGAGGTCGCACAGGGGGCGTTCAGCGCTCACTCTGGGTTTTGGCAGGAAGCGCAACAGCGCATCTTTTTGCCGCTGATCGTGCGCAGCACCTCGTAGCGGATGACAGCCGCCGGTATCATCCAAGTCGGGGCGGGATGTAGGGTGGATTGGCAATCCGCCCTACACCCCCCAACTCATTGAGATGATACAACCGCCGGCTACCTTTTGCGGTGTTGGGCCAGGCGGCGCTCGAGGGCGGCGACGACGAGGGAGAGGCCGATGGTCATCACCAGGTAGAGAAAGGCGACGGTGTTGTAGGTCTCGAAGAATTGAAAGGTGGAGGCGGAATAGACCTTGCCCAGTTGGGTGATGTCCTGCACGCCGAGGACAGAGACAAGGGCGGAATCCTTCAGCATGGCCACAAACTCGTTGCCGAGGGGCGGCAGGACGTTGCGCACAGCCTGGGGCAAGATGATGCGCCGCATGGCCTGGGCGTTGGTCATGCCCACGGCGAGCGCAGCCTCCATCTGCCCCTCGGGCACCGACTGGATGCCGGCGCGAAAGATCTCGGAGATAAAGGCGCTATAGCCCACGGCCAGGGCCAGCATGGCGCGCACGGTAAAGTCGAGCTGGCGCACGTTGAGCGGCTCGATGATGCCGGCGTCGATCAGGGGGGCGCCCAGAAAGTTGAGCGCCGAGACGAAGGCGGGCGCGCCGACAAAGGCGATATAGTAGAGGATGACGAGCATGGGGATGCCGCGCACGATCTCGACGTAGAAGGAGGTCACCTCCCAGATGAGCCGGTGGCCGGTGGCGCGCAGCAGGCCCAAGATCAGGCCGAGGATCATGGCCGCCGTGTAGGCGACGATCGAGACATAGATGGTCGTCGTCACCCCCTTGAGGGTGGCGCCAAAGATGACGCGGTAGTTGGCCCGGGTGTAGACGATCCAGAGGAAATAGACGGCCAGGAGGAGCGCCGCCAGCAGCCAGAGGGGCAGCCGCCCGAGGGGTACTCGGGTCCGCCCCAGCCGCCGGGTGACGGGCAGCAGGTGCGGCTGTGCCTCACCCAAGTGTTGGTCAGCGGTCATGGACAGTGACCTCGGGGTAGTCGTCGATGGGCAGGTTGGTGCGGGGCATCAACCTGCCCATCGACCACGATATCCCTTATTCAGCCGCCGGATCGTAGAGAAAGAACCAGCGGGTGTTCAGGTGGTCCAGGAAACCATCCTGGGCCATAGAGTCGATGGCGGCATTGAAGGGCGCGACCAGGTCAGAGCCGGGCGGGTAGATAAAGCCGAACTGCTCGGTGCCGAGCGGATCGCCGATCACCTCGAGCTGCTCGGGGTTGGCGCCGACATAGCCGCGGCTGGAGGCGGCGTCCATGAGCACCATGTCGACGTCGCCGGCGAGCAGCGCCTGCACCGCCGCGCCAAAGTTCTCAAAGAGGATAATGCGCGGGTTGGCCTCGTCGCCGTCGAGCACCTCGTACACGGCCACGTAAAAGTTGGTGGTGCCCGTCTGCGAGCCGATGAGCAGC
>JAFGOG010000207.1 GCA_016926595.1 Anaerolineae bacterium | reverse complement strand
ATGATCCTCGCCACCCATCGTGGCGCCGCCATCTGGTCGCCACCCGATGCCACAGACCTGCCCGACCGCTGGCTGGTCTTTACCTCAGAGAGCTCGGGCCTGCCGCAGGGCCACCCTGTCCGGGCAGTGGCGAGCGGCAGGGGAGGCCACCTCTGGTTTGGCGCCGGCCCTGCCGTCGCCCGCTATGACAGCACCGAGGGCACGTCGGCCTGGCTGACCTATTGGTCCGACGACATGGGGCTGGAGATTGGGGTGGTGTACGCCCTCGCCGTGGGCAGCGATGGCCGGCTGTGGGTGGGTACGAGCAGCGGCGCGGCCGTCCTAGACGGCGAGTCGTGGAC
Source organism: Anaerolineae bacterium (assembly GCA_016926595.1). Next base: position 2,856 of record JAFGOG010000207.1, on the reverse strand, counting down.
GGCGTTGAGGGCAGGGCCGGCAGGCCTGGCGGACAACAACGTCCTCTCCCTCGCCGTCCAGCCCCGGCCCGAGGGCGATTGGATCTGGTTCGGCACCGACACCGGGGTGTCGTGGCTCGACACGGGCAGTGGCGAGTGGAGCCGGCACACCGAGCCCTTCGATCCCGCGTGGGGTGGCGTTGCCGCGCTGCTCGTCGATTCGGCGGACCGGCTCTGGGCGGGCACGGTTGGCGGCGGCCTCGGCGTGTGGGACGGTACGTCGTGGGTGTTTTACCGCACCGGCAACTCGGACATCCCGTTCAACACCGTCCAGTCGCTGGCCGAAGTGGAGCCGGGCGTGCTCTGGGTGGGCACGGCGCGCCCCGCCCAGGTGGGTGGCGCGCTCGCCGAGTTCGATGGAGAGACCTGGAGGGAGTACACGCCGCAGAACTCGGGCTTTTCCGGCGCCGAGCCGTTGGCCTTCGCCCGCGACGCCGGCGGCAGGTGGTGGGTCGGCACGCGGACGGCCGGAGTGGACATCTACCAGCCGGACCGCTAACATGCCATTCCTTCTACTGCATACTTGGCTTCCTGGGCCTGCCGGGGTATAATAACGAGCATGGAAAAAGCAGGGCTGTACCAGGTCAACTCGAGCTTGTGCGTACCTTTGTCCGGGCCAGTGGAACAGGCTGACCTGTATCGTGTAGATGCATGCCGCAGCCTCGACTCTGAACAACGTTCGAGCATGGGACAGTTCTTCACGCCGCCTTCTGTGGCCCGGTTCATGGCCTCGTTATTTGGGCCCCCTGAACCAGAGATCCGGCTCCTGGATGCCGGGGCCGGCGTGGGTACCCTAACAGCAGCCGTTGTCGAAGACACTTGCAGGCGTGACGTTCAGCCCCGTATCCTTTCGGCAACTGTGTACGAGTTAGAACCGCTGCTGGTCGAGTATCTACACGCTACGTTGACAGAGTGCCAGGCCGCTTGCGAGATACATGGGATCGAATTTCATCATAGAATTCTGGAGCAGGACTTTGTTCTGGCAGGCGTGGACATGTTGCGCGGAGGGCTCTTTCCCGTCGAACGCTATTCCTTCAACCGGGCGATCCTGAACCCTCCCTACAGGAAAATCAGAACCGATTCCGAACACCGACGCTGGCTGAGCAGTATCGGCCTTGAGATCAGCAACTTGTACGCTGCTTTCCTGGCAATCGCGGTGGACCTGCTGGAGCCTGGCGGAGAGTTGGTTGCCATCACACCTCGCAGCTTCTGCAACGGCCCCTACTTTAAACCCTTCCGCAGGCTGTTCCTGGGTGCAATGGCACTACGGCGCATCCACATATTTGAGTCGCGAGAAGAAGCGTTCAAAGAAGACGACATTCTACAGGAAAATATCATTTTTCATGCTGTGAAGGATGGAGATAGGGACCGAGTACTCATTTCCAGCAGCGATGGCCCAACCAAAGAGAGCATGACCGTCCGCAGCGTGGACTATGAGCAGGTAGTCCACCCCAAGGACCCTGACCTGATCGTGCACATTGCTGCAAGTGAAATGGATCAATTTGTTCTGGATCGGATGAACGTATTCAAGCACTCCCTGGGCGATCTCGACATCGCCGTTTCTACCGGACGCGTCGTCGAGTTTCGGGCCAGGGACTATTTGAGACACGAGCCGGCGGACGGCACGGTCCCCCTCATTTATCCGACTCACTTTGACAAGGGATTTGTTCGCTGGCCCAAACAGCACGGCAGGAAGCCAAACGCCATCGTGCTCACACCCCAGACCGAACCTCTCTTGCTTGCAACTGGAAACTATGTGCTGGTCAGACGTTTTTCATCGAAAGAGGAGCCGCGACGCGTTGTGGCTGCACTCTACGAATCAGCACACTCTTTGTCCGCATGGGTGGGATTCGAGAACCATTTGAATGTGTACCATCGCGACAACGGCGGGTTGCCCAAGGAACTTGCCATGGGTCTCACTTTGTTCCTGAACTCGACGTTGGTAGACAGTTACTTTCGCCAATTTAACGGGCACACGCAGGTCAACGCAACCGACCTGAGGATGCTGCGCTATCCGAGCCGATCGCTTCTGGAGGCACTTGGCAGAAACGTCCAAGCCCGCTTCCCGTCTCAAAAAGAGATCGACAATCTATTGGAGAAAGAGATCCAGACCATGACAAACATCGAATCCCCCAACCCTGTCGCCGCAAAAGAAAAGATCGGCGAGGCAGGCAAGATTCTCGAGAGCCTCGGATTTCCCAAAAGCCAACAGAATGAGCGTTCTGCCCTCACTCTGCTCGCACTTCTTTGCCTGAAACCTGAAATGCCGTGGTCCGAGGCGAGTGACCCGCGAATGGGTATTACGCCGATCATGGACTTCTGCCGAGACCATTATGGCAGACAGTATGCACCCAACACGCGCGAGACCTTTCGCAGACAGACAGTGCACCAATTCGTTGAGGCTGGCCTGGTCGTGCCCAACCCAGACGATCCATGCAGGGCGGTCAACAGCCCCAAGTTTTGTTATCAGATCGAGCCGGCTGCTCTCGATCTGGTCAGAACTTTTGGATCGCAGACATGGGCAAGCAAACTAAGAACATACTTGAGCTCCGTAGAGAGCTTGAAACGGCGTTATGCACGAGCGCGCCAGATGAAGATGGTTCCAGTGACGCTTGCCGAGGGCCAAGAGATCTATCTCACTCCTGGCGACCATAGCAGGCTAATCAAAGCCATCCTCGACGAGTTTGCGCCAAGATTCGTGCCAGGCGGTCACATCGTCTATGTCGGTGACACAGGTGAAAAGTGGCGATACGTTGACGAGGAAGCGTTTCGCGCACTTGGCGTCACCATCGATATTCATGGGAAAATGCCCGACGT
>JAFGOG010000206.1 GCA_016926595.1 Anaerolineae bacterium | reverse complement strand
TCGGTTGGCGGTTCCCCCGTCGGCGTCTCGGTTGGCGGTTCTCCGGTCGGCGTCTCGGTTGGCGGTTCCCCCGTCGGCGTCTCGGTTGGCGGTTCTCCGGTCGGCGTCTCGGTCGGCGGTTCTCCGGTCGGCGTCTCGGTTGGCGGTTCCCCCGTCGGCGTCTCGGTTGGCGGTTCTCCGGTCGGCGTATCGATGGGCGTCTCGGTCGGCGCCGGCGTGGAGGTGGGAACTGGGGTCTGGGTTGGCTTTGGGAGGTAGGGTACTCGCAACCGCTGGCCGACATAGATCCTGTCGCTCACCAGGCAGTTGCCCTGCTTTAGTGCATTGACGCTGATGTTTACCTTTCTAGCTATGCTGGATAGGGTATCTCCTCGCTGGACGATGTAGATGACCCAGTCGGTTCGTACATAACATTGGGGCCGGCTCGTGGCAGTAGAAGTGCTGTATGAACTACCGGGGACGTAGATGGCCTGTCCCTGGTGGAGGACCGTGCTTTGCAGGCAGTTGATCTGCTGTAGCAGAGACTCGGTCGTGCCATAGCGTGCGGCGATTTGGCGTAGTGTCTCGCCAGACTGCACGACGTGCAGCTGCCAGCCAGATGGCATAGGGCAGGAGGCTGTGGGTGTCCCCGTGGGCGGGATCGTGGGTGACGGGTGCGTAGAGGGGAGGGGAGACGGAGAGGGAGAGAGAAGGGCTGGGGAGGGTAAGAGGGGTAGAGGAGAGGGGGTTGCCGTGCTTTCCCCTGACCCCAGGCCCGCCACCAAAATACCCTCCTGCATACCCAATATGACTGCTGCCAATAGGGTGAGGGTGATGAGAGCAGTAGTGAACAAACCGCCCAGAAGTGGCCCAAGCCAGCGTGCAAGCGATCGGCGACCGGCGTCATGAAAGACGGCGCTATCATCAAAGGCGACGATCTCTTTATCCTCGAGGCGGGAGTTGCCTTGTCTATCCGCGCTCGAGTCTGTGCTGCCTTTTGCAGGCCGCATGACTATCCACGCTCCTCGATGGGTAAGGCCAGGTTGAAGGTGGTGCCGACTCCATTTTCCGTTTCCACCCAAAGGTGACCCCGCTGCGACTCGACGAGAGTCTTGACCAAAGCCAGGTCGGCGCCGGAAGCGCCGAGACCCCGCGGCGTCCGGCCCGGACGCGCCTGGTCAAAGACTTGATCCAGGGCTTCGTATGGCATGCCGCCGCCCGAATCCCGGACGGAGATGATGACGAACGAGTCCCCGTTGTCGCCGGGGGCATGCGGCATAGGTGAGTGGCTCGCTTGTACCTGGATGCGCCCTCCCGTGGGCGAGACGAGGTACGCGTTGAGCAGCAGGTTAGCCATGACCTGGCGCAAGTCGTTCAGGTTGACCTCAACGGCAGGCAAGCTGTCAGGCAGTTCCAGGTCCACGACGAGGTCTTTGGCTTTGAGCTGAGGCTCAGAGTCAGCTACTGCTGTCTCGATAAGATGGTTGATGTCCACGGCGGCCCATTTGGCTTGTGCTGTAGCAGACTGCGCCGCGTCATGCGATGGTCCGAGACCCCCTTCGGTCGCAAGTGACCCTGCGTGCTTGCCTACGAGGTCAGCGGACCGGTGGCGCGCTGGCGAGCCAGTGGCCAGGTGCACCAGATCGTCCGCCATTTGGGCTGTCCTCTCGACGCTGGTTCTGAGGCGTAACAGGAACTTGTGCCTGGCGGCGCCGATCGTCCGCTCCGCAGATGGCGCACCCGCAGCCGCGACTCCTCTGGCTGGGATCTCCGTCGGCCCTGCATGTCCGCCGGCGCCCTGAGATTCGTTTCGCTCGAGATCCGCTTCGCTCGTCGCGCCCCGCTGGCTCCCACTCCACGTGCTTACTCCTGCCGAGGAACCCACGGCAGATCGTTGTTCCTTGTGGATTGCCGTTTCAGCCCCGGCTATATCGCTCAGAACCAGATTGGCATAGTTGGCAGCGGTTGCTAACGAGCTTTGCAGCTCCTGTGCTTTGGATGCGATCTGGGCGATGATCGTCCCGCGTCCCTGATATTCTTCCACCTCGGCCGAGATATCCTGCATGACGACAATGATACCCTCTGCAAAGTCTTGGCCAGCTTCGGTGCCGGATACGTTCCCGGTCCGCGAGGCCGGGATAGGAGCTATGTCGCACAAGAGGGTGTTAGCGCCGATGGCGATGGTCAGCCGGACGGCCGGCGCGTCGCCCCCACTAGCAGTGAGCACAGCCTGCTTCCAACGCGGGTCGTCGCTTACGGTCCGCAGATCGGTGCCTTTGAGCTCTTCGGTGTCGCGATCGAGGAGGATTTCGGATGCTACGTTGGCCTCGATAATACGGCCTTGTCGATCGGCAATGATGAGGCCGGCAGTCAGGCTGTGCAGGATGATCTGCAGGCGTTCTTGCGACTGAAGGGCCTCTTGCCACGCGGCTTCCTGGCGGGCTAGCTCGATCTTGTGCCAGTTCAATTGGGCTTCGGCGTTGGCGTGGGTTTGGGCTAGGTCGCTTTCGAGCATAGCCAATCGATCGGTTAGCGATTCGGACTCGGCCCGGCTGCTCACCAATTTGATCTCCAATGCGTTACGGGCTTCGCGCGCCGTCTCCTCGCGGCGGCGGATCTCCTCTATCTCGGCCTGAACAGAAGCCAGGCGGTCGGTCAGATCCTGGGTTTGGGCTCGGGCTTGCTGAGAAGCGCGACGTTCCTCGGTCAATGACCGGGCCGTCTCTTCGTTTGCGGCCTGTAGTGTACGGTAGCGTCTGGCATTTTGGATAGCGCCGACAACTTGGTCGGCCATCGACTGGCACAGCTTGGCTTCATTAGCCGTAAACGGCCGCTGTGAGCGCGAGTTGCCGACTATGATAGCACCGATCGCTTCATTTTCAGATACAAGGGGTTGGATCAAGAGCGGGCCGATGTCGCTTGAACCCAGGAGGGCAAAGAGAACCTTGAGCTGAACGTTGTCCGCTTCTTCTACAATGACGTAACGCTTGCGTCGCATGGCCTGTTGGACGGCAAGCTGATAGTCGAGAGGAAAGGCGACTCCCTCACCGCGTCCGTGGCGGGCGGGATTATGGATCGCCGCCAGGCGCATCTGGCCGGGATCGTTATCCTGTGGAAAGGCGATGGCGCACTGGTCGGCGTCCAGGGCACGGGCTATGCCCTGGGCTGCATTGTCGAGGACGGTGGGCAGGTCTAGCGAGCTGGACATTTCCCGGCTGGCCTCAAAGAGGAAGAGAAGGCTCTTGATCTGATCCATTGACGCCTGGCTGATGTCCTGGAGTTGCCTGCTCCGCAGGCGTAGGCCGACGACGATGTTCTGGTATAGGGCGACGACCAACAGGGGATAGGCGATCAGGTTGGCCAGCCGTTCCCAAACAGGCAGATGGGGGCTCGCTGTTGTGTAAACGATCCCCGCAGCCGTTACTAACTGCATAATCCGGCCGGCGAGTATGACCACTACAGCCAAGAACGACACGGGCCAGCTTTCCGTCCAGCCTTCATCTCTGTTGGCGCTCGCTGCGCTCGCGGCCAGCCCAACCAGGATGGCAAGGCCGATCTGCCAACTGCTCCAGACGGTAGCCTGCCATGATAGGTTATAGTCGAGCGGATTGAGTGTCCCCGTCCCTGCTGCGGCTAGTTCCTGACCCCACCAGGCGATAGAAGCGATGCACGCAGCCAGTGCCAGAATCAGGTTTGCAGCTAATAGGAGGTTCCGGGTCCGGGGCCAGCGGGTAGCTGCGTGCGCTCCGCGCTGTGATCTGGTCAGGGACGCTGCAGGGATCAATGCCCAGGCGATGAGAGCAAGGCTGGCGGTGTCGGCGAAACGCTCCAGAGGTGGCAGCAGCATAGTCCGGTCCGCCCAACCAGCCATGGCCAGTAGGGCAGCTACGACATACCCCAGCCGTACCAGCACCATGCCGCCAAAGCTGATGAATAGACGCTGCGCCAGCCCGCGCCGGGTGCGCCGCCATTCTTCCCAGGCCATGCCCAGAACTGCTTCGATAGTCAGAAGCAGCAACAAGTGATAGACTAGGCTGCCCAGGGGAGAGCTCAAGATCTTGCTGACCTCGAACAATGCCCACATGGCTACATTATACCAGTTTTTTTATCAGTTGGCAATAGCAGACCTGACAGGT
>JAFGOG010000205.1 GCA_016926595.1 Anaerolineae bacterium | reverse complement strand
TCAATATGGGCGATACTTGCTGAACCTGGCCCAGGGCGACCTGGGCACCTCCCTGTTTGCCCACCGTCCGGTGGTGACGGTCATCGCCGAGCAGTTGCCAAGCACCATCGGGCTGGCCCTAGCGGCCATGCTGATTGCCTCGATCCTGGGCACTGGCCTGGGGATATTGGCCGCCGTCAAGGCCGGCACCTGGATCGACAGCGCCGCAACGGCCCTATCGGTCACCGGCGTGTCGGTGCCGATCTTTTGGTCGGGGCTGCTCCTGATCTGGCTATTCAGCCTGCACCTGGGCTGGCTGCCGGCAACAGGCCAGGGCGGGCTCGACCACCTGATCCTGCCAGCCCTGGTACTCGGGCTGGCCTCGGCAGGGTCCATCGCCCGATTGGTGCGGGCCAGCCTGTTGGAGGTATTGGAGCAGGATTTCATCCGGACGGCGCGGGCCAAGGGGCTGCGCGAAGGGATCGTGCTGACCCGCCACGCGTTGAAGAACGCCCTCATCCCGGTGGTGACGATCGTCGGCCTCCAGTTCGGCTTTTTGTTGGGGGGGACGGTGGTGACCGAGACCGTCTTTTCCCGGCAGGGGATCGGACGGCTACTGGTCAACTCGATCCTGTGGAAGGACCTGCCGGTGGTGCAGGGAGTGGTGCTGCTGGCTGGGTTGGTCTATACGCTGGTCAACGTAGCCGTGGACGTGGCCTACGGCTTTCTCGATCCCCGCATCCGCTATGACTAGACGCTACCCCATCCCAACCCGCAGAACCGTACCCCGGCACATCTATGCGCCACCGCCTCGACGAGCCAGGGCCAATGCCACCGCGCTGGCCGCCCTGGCCTGGCTGGCCCTAGTGGTGGTAGCATCACTGGCCGCGCCGCTGCTGACCCCATACGATCCTTTGCAGATGTCTCCCAAGGAGCAGTTCTCGCCACCCGGTGCCAGGCACCCGCTGGGTACCGACCTTTTTGGCCGGGACGTGGCAGCCCGGATCCTGTACGGAGGGCGCATCTCGCTAGGGATTGGCCTGGTGGCGGTGCTGTTCGCTGCCGTACCGGGCACGGCGTTGGGACTGATCGCCGGCTACTATGGTCGCTGGCCAGACCGGCTCATCAGTTGGCTGGTCGACGTGATGCTGTCTTTTCCAAGCATCCTGCTGGCGCTGACGATCGTCGCTGCCCTGGGACCGGGCATCGCCAACGTGGTGGTGGCAGTGGGCATCGCCGGCATACCAACATACACCCGGCTGGTGCGCGGCCAGGTCTTGTCTGCCAGGCGGCAACCCTACGTCCGGGCGGCGGTCACGGTGGGAGCCCGCGACCTGCGCATCCTGCTGCGGCATATCTTGCCCAACGTGTTTGGCCCGATTGTCGTCCTGGCCACACTGGATGTCGGCTGGGCCATCTTGAACGCCTCGGCGCTGAGCTTTCTGGGGCTCGGCGCCCAACCGCCCATAGCAGAATGGGGCGCAATGTTGAACGAGGGGCGGGGCTACCTGCGCAACGCGCCATGGGTGACCTTTGCGCCCGGCATAGCCATCGCCCTAGCGGTGCTGGCCGTCAACCTGGTAGGCGATTATCTGCGCGACGCGCTCGACCCGCGGCGGAGATAGGAGCAACTACACGGGCCGCCCTACTGGTACTTGCCCAGGAGCGCCTGCATATCGGGATCGTCGGGAATCCCCTTGTCGATCCAACGTGCGCTCCAAAACTCACCGGTAACCGAACCATCGCTCCCCAGAGTGACAAGCAACACGCCAACCCGCCGGCCCGAGTGACCCGTCGTGGCCAGATCGGCAACGACGACCAGCGTGCCGGTATCGGGCGCCCGCACCGACTGGGTGGGGAACTGGCTGGGCAGGGCACCGACTAGCAGGTCGATGCCAGGCACAACCCGGGCCAGAGCCAGCGCGGCGTTGTACTCCAAGTTAGTAAGGAGGATGACCGTGTCGGCCTTTTCGTGAACCTCGGGCACGTAGCGCTCGGCGGCCTGCTGTGGATCGAGCACCTGGAAACCAGAAGGTGCAGCGGCCTCCGCTCGCGTCAGGCCTATGACCCCTATCTTGTACCCGCTAACATCCAGGATGGTGTAAGGCTCAGCCACGAGATCTTGCGATCCGGCCAGCACCGCATTCGCCGACAGGATCGGAAAGCTGGCCTCGCCCATCCGCTGGCGGAGGAGGTCCACCCCTAACGACAGCTCCCTGGGGCCGAGGGCCATGGCATCGTAGCCCATCAGGCTCATGCCAGCGATTATTACCTCGCCTCGCGTCTTTGTCCCCAGCTTGCCACTTCCTACCAGGGCATCGCCTGTATCCAAGAGCAGGAAAGCCGCAGCGTTTTTGCGTTGCTCAGCGATGAACGTAGCTCTCCGGCGGAACCCGCCGGTTGGGCTGTTACCTCAGCCGCAGGGCTCCGTCTCGCCCCAATTGTCGTTGGTGTGCAGCACCGTCAACTGGATAGGTGCCGGGGTCAGGGTCGGCACTGGAGTTGGAGTCGGCACGGCGGTCGGAGACGGCAACGGCGACCACAAAACCGACTGCGCCAGCGTCGAGGTTGGCAACCCCGCTCCTGGTGTCGCAGTTTTGCAACCGGCCAAGATCAGGCCCAGGATCAACAGCCCAACGATCCACCACTTTGAGCGATTCAAAGACATGTGTTTCCTCTTTCCATCCCACAGAACTCCTTTTCAGCCGGGTGAGACCCTTCGCTTCGCCCGGGGTGACGACTAGCTCTTTCCTGCAATTCTTTGGCTGCGCAACCACAGTCCCACGGCGACAGTCCCTACCAGGCAGGCAAGAGCCACAGCTCCGCCAGCGACGACCAGCAACATTTTTCCCGACCCTGTCTCCTGCTTCCGCGCCGGAAGCAAGGGAGAGAGCGACCCGGCTTCGGGTATCTGCGCCGCCCGCGCCACTTGCACTGCCAAGGTCGTGGGCGTCCAGGTGGGCGTTAGCGTTGCCGTCGGCGGGATCGGGGTGGAGGTCGGCGTCGAGGTTAGCGTCGGTGTATCAGTTGGGGTGGGAGTATTCGTCGGCGGCAGCGGGGTAGGCGTATCGGTCGGAAGCAGGGTGTCAGTGACCGGGATGGGCGTGCGGGTCGGCGGCCGGGGCGTCGCCGTCGCCGTCGGTTCGGGTGTGTTGGTGGCAGGCGGAACCATGCTTGGATCTTGAATCAAGATCACCGAATCCAGGTATACCTGATCTGGGCCATGCGACACCGGATGATGTGTCCAAAGGAAAACGGTGATCGTCTGTGACCGGGCAAAAGCCGACACATGCACGTCTGCCATCCTGGCATTGGCCCAGGTAGACGGGCCCCAGACCACCGTAGGGGATAGAGGATCGGTACCGCCAAACGGATCGATGCCTATTCTCCGCTCTATGTCCTCGCAGCCTTCCTCAAGAGGGCACTGTGGCGGCGACCACTCGACCCATGCCCTGTAGCCCGTGTCCGGCGTGACCGAGACCTGCTGATACAGGCCGGCCGTCCAGGTTCCCCAATCAGACCAGATACGTTGGGCAGGCGCCCCAGGTGCGCTGCCATGATTATCTTGGTCAAAAGCAGGGTCGCCCATGGCCACCCAGGGGATCCAGCCTTCAGGCACTTGCCGGGGAGGCGTACCCACAAAAGTGTCAAAGTTGCAGTTAAAGACCAGACTGCCCGCTTGATTGCAGTCGGCGCAGGCCGCTATGGGCAGCACAAACAGCAAACAGGCCGCCACTACGGCCAGAAACCAACTCTCCTTCAATGTCATAATCCATTCGTGCCGACTGTGATGCTGAGAACCGCCGTAGTATAGTCCAGGCCGGGCGAATTGTCAATTGCTATATTGCGCTTTGGCTCCAAACGTGCTATAATCCAGTTGTCTCTTGGTCGAAGGATGGGCAGTAAGGTGAGGCGGGCATGGACTATCTACTTGCTCACGATGTCGGCACTGGCGGCAACAAGGCAGTGTTGGTGGACGCCAATGGGCAGGTGTGCGCCACCGCATTTGCCCCTTATCCGATCCACTACCCTCGTTCTGATTGGGCTGAGCAGGAGCCTGAAGACTGGTGGCGCGCGGTTGTGTCCACCACGCGCCAGGTGATGGAGCAGGCGGGAGCCGCACCCGGCGACATTCTCGGCATAGCCCATACCACCCAACTTCTGGGCATCGTACCGATGGGAGCTGACGGCCGTCCCCTCCGCCGGGCGATTATCTGGCTTGACGCTCGGGCGCCGGAGCAGGCCAAGCGGATCATGCGCAGATTCCTGGGGCGCCGGGTCTTTGCCATACTGGCAGGCGGGGAGCTATCAGGCAAGGACGGCCTGCCCAAACTGCTGTGGCTCAAGGAGAACGAGCCGGAAGCCTACCAGCAGATGACCCACTTTCTCGACGTCAATGGCTACCTCACCTACCGGGCTACTGGCCGGCAGGTCATGGAATGGTCGTGCGCTTCGGCCATCGGCTTTGACCTGAAAAAGAAGGATTGGCAACGCGGGGTCATCCGCCACATCGGATTGGAGCAGCACAAGTTCCCAGAGCTGGTCCGCTCGATCGATCCGGTCGGCGGCATGACCGCCGAAGCAGCCCGCGACTGCGGGCTGCGGGCAGGAACCCCTGTCTTTGGCGGTGGAGGCGACGCCCAGGGAGCGGCAGTCGGTTCGGGAGCGGTGGGCGAAGGAGAAGGCCACATCTACCTCGGCACTTCTGCCTGGGTGGGGGTCATGACCGGCAGGAGACCCACCGGCCGCCACGGGGTGGTGTGCATGCAGTCGGCCGATCCGGGCAAGGCGTTCCTGTTCGCCGAGATGGAGACAGCCGGGGCGTGCCTCAAGTGGGTCGCCGACCAGTTCTATCGGGCCGAGCAGGCCGACCCCAACGTTCCCAACGTCTATGCCCTGATGGATCAGAAGGTGCTAACGGTGCCGCCAGGTTCTGATTCTCTGCTATGTACGCCGTGGATGTTCGGCGAGCGGGCACCGGTGCCTGACACGTGGGTGCGTGCTACCTTTTTCAACCTGAGCGCCAACCATACGCGCGAGCACATGCTGCGCGCAGTATACGAGGGCGTGGCGTTCAACCTGCGCTGGCTGATCGAGATTGTGGAGAAATCGTTCAGTTTTCCCCTGCCGGTGTTACGGGTGATTGGCGGCGGAGCGCTGGGCGCGCCGTGGATGCAGATCATCGCCGATGTGACCGGGCGGCGGGTCGAGTCGGTCACTCATCCCCAAGAAGCCGGCGCAGTCGGCGTCGCACTCACCGCTGCCATTGGCCTGGGGTTGTACCCTGATTTTCAATCCCTGGCCAAGATCGTCCGCGTGGAGCGTGAATTCGAGCCACAGGCGTGCAACGCCGAATGCTATGAGGGTCTGTACCGAGCCTACCGGAAGCTGTATGGCTGTTTGCGCTGCTTGTACCGGGAGGTAAACGAGGAGCGATTTCGCAAATGCCAGGACGGCATAAAGCGTTAAGGAGGAGGATGAGATGAAAATTGATGTAGAATCTTTGCCCATTGCCCTGCCGGACGGCGTGAGCTATGACAATTACTTGATCGCCACTTACCTGGTCTCCTATCCGAAAGCGATCCCGGTGCCGCAACTGGCCCCGGCATTGGCCATCGAGCAGTCCACAGGCACGTGGGTGGCGGTACCGGGGGAGACGCCCGAGGTGCGGCGTTGCCACGTGGCCAAGGTCATCGGCGTGTACGAAGTGCCGGACTATGAGTGGCAGGTTCCGTTCGAGGTGGAACAGCGGCATTATGTCATTCAGATCGCCTTTCCCCAGGTAAATATTGGCGTGCAGATGCCGATGCTGCTCACGACAGTCGTCGGCAATATCTCGATGGGAGGGCGGGTCAAGGTGCTGGACATCCGCTTCCCGGAAAAGTACGTGGCAGGGTTCCAGGGGTGCAAGTTTGGCATCAAGGGGGTGCGCCAACTGTTGGGGGTGGAGGGCCGACCGCTGCTGAACAACATGATCAAGCCGTGCACCGGGTATCCGCCGGAGGTGGGCGTGAAGCTGTTCAGGGCTGCGGCGATGGGCGGGTGCGACATTATCAAAGACGACGAGCTGATCGCCAACGCCTCCTTTAACGAGGTGCAGGCGCGGGTCAAGCTGTACATGGAAGCGGAGCGGCAGGTGTTCGAGGAGACAGGCGAGCACACGCTGTATACCGTCAACGTCAGCGACGAGGTGCCGCAGGTGTTTGACAATGCCCGCCGGGCGGTGGAGCTGGGCTGTAACGCGATCATGGTCAACTATCTGGCGACCGGCTTTCCGGTGCTGCGGGCACTGGCGGAGGACCCGGCGGTCAATGTGCCGATCCTGGCCCACATGGATGTGGCCGGGGCGCTGTATGCGTCGGAGTGGCACGGGCTGTCTTCGCACCTGGTGTTGGGCAAGCTGCCTCGGCTGGCCGGGGCCGACATCGTGGTGTTTCCCGCGCCCTACGGCAAAGCGCCGGTGTTGCCGGAGAAGTTTCAGCGGGTGGCTCAGAACCTGGCCTTCCCGCTATATCACCTGAAGCCGACCTTCCCGATGCCGAGCGGTGGGATCACGCCCAAGATGGTGCCCAACGTAATCAAGGACCTGGGAGCGGATATCGTCATCGGCTCGGGCGGCGGCATTCACGCCCACCCGCAAGGTCCGGTAGCCGGGGCCAAGGCCTTCCGGCAGGCGATCCTGGCGACGCTGCAGGGCCGTCCGCTGGAGGAAGCGGCAAAGGAATGCCCCGAGCTAAAGGCAGCGCTAGAAGCGTGGGTAGATCCGTTCAAGGGGATGAGCTTGTAGGGAAAGATGAGAGGCGGCATGGGCGGGAAGACAATGCAGCAGTTGCAGGCGGAGGTGGATGCCTGGATTCAGGGGCCGGGCGGGGGATACTGGTCGCCCCACGTGAACCTGGCCCGCATCGCCGAAGAGGTGGGGGAGCTGGCCCGGCTGATCAATCACCTGTATGGCCCAAAGCCTAAAAAGGCCGAGGAGGACCCGCAGGAGATGGGCGAGGAGCTGGCCGACATTTTGTTCGTGCTGATCTGCATGGCCAACTTGCAGGGTATCGACCTGGAGACCAGCCTCCAGCAGGTGCTGGATAAGGTGTGGCGGCGCGACCGAAACCGCTTCAAGCCTGTCCATTGAAAACACCCGAGCTTTTTTGAACACCGTCGAGTCTGTGCTATAATCGGCTGACTGGCTCACAGACCCCAAGTCTGAAAGGGAGGAATTGTTTTCAATGGGAAAAAGATTCACCGCACTACGGGTAATTGCGACGATCTTTAAGGTGTTGGGCTGGATTGCCCTGCTTGTCGGCCTGTTGGGGGCCGTCCTGGTTCTAGTCGCATACATTACCCTCGACTTTGAGGCCGCCGGCGTCGATTTTGGCGGGCCGTTGGCCGGGGTCGTCGCCTTTATCGTAATCCTGCTCCTCGCCGTCATCCAGTTCCTGATCCTGTACGCCGTCGGTGAGTCGATCTATGTATTCCTGTCGATCGAGGAGAGCAGCCGCCGCGCCGCCTACTTTAGCCAGCAGCTTTTCGCCGCTTCCCAATCCGGGTACACCGTGCCGCCACCCGATTACGAGGAATAACGGGGGCCAAATCCACTCGTGGAGCAGTTGTCGCAGGTTACATCTCGTGTAACACTGGCAACAGCAACTGGCAAATAGATTCTACACTAATCGGAGGCTTGATAGCCGAAAGCTGCTTCCATATCGGCCTTGCTCAACAGGCGCTCTGCCGCAGAGAGGTACACCTCACATTCATGACACCTTTTCGACTCGTCCCCGGCCTTGCGGGCCAGGTCCCAGCATGGCGTCATTCGATTGAGCGGAGCTGCACAGGCAGCCCGCTGTTCAGGCAAACACCCCATCATGTCGCAGCAAGGTGTCATCCCTAACAAGCGTCTCAGGCCTTCTTGGTTCAGGCCCTTTTCGTGGATCATGTAGCGTATACAATTGACCCACTTGAGGTCGTTAGCAGAGTAGAAACGGCGATTGTTCTTGCGGGCCGGCCGGATCAGTCCACTATCCTCATACAAACGCAGGGTACGGGGATGAACGTGCAGGATCTCTGCTGCTGTGCCGATCGTATAGACCGGGCGTCCTTCGTCTAACATTGCTCCTTCCTCCTCGATCCGGTTGCGAGATGGAGGCATCATGGCCCCAACCGAAATTCAACACGGCGACCTATTATATCATGGCCCAAGAGAATTGTCAAAGTACATTACAACCAGGCTGCATAACTTGCCTAAAAAGAAAGGCCAGTATCCTGCTAGAATACTGGCCTTTACAAAGAGATTGGGTCACTCCTCCGTGACCTGCTCTTCCTCTTCGCGCGGCAACGCCACACGGCACGATGCGGACATTCAGGTCGAAACGCCGAGGCGTGGCAGAATAAAACGCATCAGCACAACCCAGCCGACCAACACCGCGATCGGCAACAAAGCTTCCAAGCTCAGACCAAACATCGCTATCATACCTCCTGTGTGTGAGGGCTCACGGCTCTCAATGGCCGATGCTTCAGGTGCCGGTCGGGGCGCACCCGCTCGCCATAGAGGCGATCGCCCCATTGCCTCCGGCCGCCTGACCGGTGCCAAAGAGCGACCAGCCCTTCTTCACGTGTGTCCCGCCACACTCGGGGCAACGGACCTCAACAACCTGGCCCATCGACCTGACAAGCTTTTCAAAGTGCGTTTTGCAGTCCAGGCACGTATACTCGTAGATTGGCATAACTCTATCTCCCCATTGCCTCGATCTCGACTTTGATCCTGGCTGGATCTAGTCGACCAACCTGATAATGGACCATATTGCCCACACCGTCGAAAAGGAGGAATGTCGGCACACCTCGCACTCCATAGCGCGCTGACATCTCGCGCCCGACCCGGCTTCCGGCGCTCAACCGAAGCACTGTCGCCTGTCCGCGAAGGTCACGCTCGAGCCTGTCGACGACAGGCTTGGCCAGAAGGCAAGCGCTTCAGGCATTCGAGAAGAACTCGACCAGAACCGGCTGCCTACTCAACAGAATCGCATCTACATCAGCCATGGAAGCCACTTGACTGGCCGGCGTGCGCAGGGCCAGGTAGGCGACGGCCATCGCTCCCAGGATGAGCAACAGCAACCAGTAGCCGCGCACGACCTTGGCAAGCCATTGGCCGAATGCTCGCATCAACCCTGCTCCTCCCGATGTCCTGTTTGACAAAACCCCTGTGACATGCTATGATCCATCCGCTGCCACATACCCTGTAGGGGTATATGGCAGAAGTATAGCAGAGAATCAGAGGTATGTCAAATCATGACCGACCAACAGCGCATTGCCCAACTAGAGGAACAGATCGCCGAACTGAAGGCGCGCCTGCCCAAACATTCTCCATCGCCCATCATGCTGATCCAACTGGATGAGCTGGAAGATGAATTGGCAGATCTCCGTCACCGATTGGGTGGGGCCCAGACCTCAGCCCCAGGCGGCGGCGGCGCGACCTCGACTGGCGGAGCAACGGGCAGGGTATAAGTCTCCAGCCCAGTAAGCGGCAAG
>JAFGOG010000204.1 GCA_016926595.1 Anaerolineae bacterium | reverse complement strand
GGTGCTGTCCCGGTGCGGAACGAGAGCGCGATGGTAGGTAAGCGGTATGTCACACTTGGGGCAGCGGGCTATATAGCCACAATCACGGCACAGGACAAAGGTGGACAAGCCCCGGCGGTTGAGAAAAAGGATGGCCTGCTCCCCAGCCTCGAGGGTCTGGCGCAGCGCTTGTTGCAGAGACCGGCTAAAGATGGAGCGATTGCCGGCGTGCAGCTCATGGCGGAGGTCCACGAGGCGCACCGGCGGCAGGGGGGTGCTGGCTGGCGGGCCGCTGCCCGGGGCGTAGCCCAGGATGCGGTGTGGCAGCTCGAGAAGGCGACAGGCGCCCTGCACCGCCTGGTAGTAGGTGACCAGGTCTGGGGTCGCGCTGCCCAGGATAACCGGGGCAGCGGTGAGCTGGCCCAGGGCCACAGCCGCGTCACAGGCGTGGTAGGCCGGCAATGGGATCGGCTCTCCCTGTTTGTAAGAGCCATCGTGCGCCTCGTCGACGACGATCAGGCCCAGGCGGTTCATCGGTGCCAGGAGGGCAGAGCGGGGGCCGATCAGCACGTCGGCCTCACCGCGCCGCACCCGATCCCAAACGTCGTAGCGCTGCCCAAGGCTGAGCTGGCTGTGGAGCACGGCCACGCGGCCGGGAAAGCGGGCCTCGAAGCGGCGGACAGTTTGAGCTGTCAGGCTGATCTCGGGCACCAGGGCGATGGCGCGTTGGCCGGTGGCGAGCGTTGCCTCGACGGCCCGCAGGTAGATCTCGGTCTTGCCGGACCCGGTGACGCCGTGAAGAAGGGTGACCGGCGCTCCTCCAGCTTCCAAGTCCTGCCAGACGGCCTCCTGATCTGGCGTCAACTGAGGCGGCGCTTCCTGGCCGCTGGCGACCGGCCGGTCGTGCTCTTGAGCATGGAGGCTGATCAGGCCGTGCTTGGCCAGGTCGCGCAGTGTTGGCAGGTTGGCACCAGTCTGGGCATAGATGCCGCCGACCCACACCCGGCAGGTCGTGCCGCGCAGCAGATCCAGCACAGCCCGCTGCTTTTGAGCGCCGCGCAGCTCCACGACCCGGTCGGCCACCTGATCGGCGGGAAGGTTCAGCAACACCAGCGGGGGCTCCTCTATCTGCCGGAGCAACCCCTTCTCTTCTAACTCACGCAGAATAGCAGTCGAACCGCCCGATTCGCGCAGCAGCGTATCCCTTTCGACCGGCCCGCCGTGCCTGATCAGGGCTGCCAAGGTATCGGCCTGCCGTGGCGCGTGGTCGAGCTTGGCCTGCCCTGCGCCGGGCAGGGGCACCACCAGCCTGCGAGGCGCCGTGATCTGCACCCAGCCTCGATCTGCCAATCCCCCCACTGGACCCTCGGTACAACCTGCCAGCGCGCACAGCTCGTCAAGCGGCAGAGGTGCGCCGGCGTGGTGCGCCAGGGCCAGCAGAACATCGGCCTGTTTGGAGCTTCGCCCCAAGCGAGGCAAGGCGGCAGAGAGCGTCTCGTCGTCGGCCAGCAGGCGCACGTATTGGACGCGCGGCGGCGCCGGCTTGGGCGGGACCAGGGTATAGCGTGCCTGGACCAGACCCTGCTCGGCCAGGGACTGGACGGCGGCTTCGGCGTCGAGGGCGCCGAGCTGGCCAACCAGGACCTCCAGGCTCACATGGCCGCGATGGCGCTTGAGCAGGCGCAGTACGGCGGCTTCATCGGGTCCCAGATTGCCTGACCCTCCTGCAGGGTTGGAATCTGCGGGAGGGTGCTGCGGATTAGAGATGATGCGGAGGAAGGTGCGCGCCTCCAGGCCAGGAGGCAACATTAGGCGCATCGCCTGGCTAAGGGAGGCCAGGTATTCGTCGGCGATCCAACGGGCCAGGGCAATCTGGGCTGGTGTTACAACCGGCAGTGGATCGAGGATGTCGGTCACTTCACGGATCGCCTCAGGCGAGAGGGCGGGCGGCGGGGCGTCGACCAGGTCGACTATGACCCCCAGAACACAAGCCCGGCGTAGCGGAACCTGGACCAGGTGACCCACCCGGGCCACATTGCGCAGGCGTTCCGGCAGGCGGTAGGTATAGCTGGCGAGCCGCGAGGTGTCCCCACGCTCCGGTGGGCTGCCGCCGGGCGGATAGCGGAGGGTTGGGCGGTTCAGGACGATGTCGGCATAGGTCATTCGGACTTGCACAATGCAGCGGCCATATACCCCACGGTGTACTGACCCGGCGTGCGATCGCCGGTGACATCGCCGGAGGTGGTGTGGTGCAGGACCCTGGCCTGGTTGGCGCCCAGAGCCTGGGCGGCGTGAAAGACGGTGAGGATCGGCATCCGTCCGCAGACCGTGGAGTGGCGGTCCATAAGAACCGCCGTCAGACCATCCAGGTCGTAGGCGGCGACGGCATCCACCACCTGTTGATCACGGCTGACCACCTGATCATAGTTCTCAATGTGGTGTAGATCCGAGCTGGCGACGAGCAAGGTGCGTTCCAGGCGTTCCGGTTGTTCGTGGATCGTCTCGACCAGGGCCCTGGCCAGCCGCGGGGCAACGGCCGGGTCATCGGCGCTCATCATGATCGGCACCAGGCGGAAATCGGCGAGCTGGCGCTGGAGGAAGGGCAGTTGGATCTCCAACGAGTGCTCGGCGTCGCGCCGGACGCGGTTCAGCGGTATGTGGCTGGCCAGGGCGGCGATGAAATCGCCGTCGAGGGGGACGAGGCCCAGGGGCGTCTCGTAGGCATCCTCGGCGCTGATGGCACATTCCCCCACCCAGGCGTGATGGCTCGGTCCCATAAGCACGACGATGTCTACGGTGCGCCCTTGGAGCTGATGGTAGGCATAGGCGGCGGTTTGACCGGAATAGGCGTAACCGGCGTGGGGGCTGATCAGGCCTATTAACTGGCCGGGCGCCAGCGGTTCGGCGGCGGCGCGGGACAGGTAATCGTCTACGGTGCGGGTCAGGCCTGATGCAGTTCCAGGATACCAGGCCCCGGCAATCACAGACTGGCGGACCGATTGTAGCTTGGACATGATCAAATCACCTCACGGTTGGAGTAAATCTAAATATGGCTGGACCCTGCCGGCCTCGTTGGGGTTGAGCTTTAGGTAGATTTCAAACTGCGAACGGGCGGCGGCGGTGCGCCCCAACCCCAGGTAGGTAAGGGCCAGATTCCAATGAGCCGACGAAAGATCAGGCTCTAACTCTACAGCCGACTCGTATGCCTGGATGGCCAACTGGGGCTGATTCAGGTTGTTGCGGGCCAGTCCCAGGTAAAAATAGGCGCTGGCCAAGGCCGGATCCTTGGCCAGGGCCTGTTCCAGCTCTGTCACGGCTTCGTCCCATGCCTCGCGCTGGATGGCATCCTCGCCACGTGCCAGGTATACGTACGGGTTATTGGCCTGGGCGCGGGTGGCGAGGATAATGCCGCCGGCCAGTAGGGCCACAGCCAGGATCAGAACAGGCCCATAGCGCCTCAAGCTGGTGCGATCCACGAGGCGGGTACCGGTCGCGTCTGGTTGGTAACGCGGCGCGAGCGCCAGGCCCAGGGCGGCGCCGCTCAACAGGCCGCCAATGTGACCATAGTTGTCAATGCCAGGGTTGGTAAACCCGAAAAAGAGGTTAATGGCGATCAGGAACAGGATGTTGCCCAGGCGGGCCCGGCCCCACTTACCCAGACGCTCGCGGTAAAGGGCGAAAAAGGATCCCAACGCGCCGATCACGCCAAAGATGGCGCCCGATGCCCCGGCTGACAGGTGGGGACTGAAGGCATAACTGGCCAGGCTGCCGAACAGGCCAGACAGCAGGTAGACGGTCAGAAATCGCCGCCAGCCCACAATCCGCTCCAGATCGGTGCCGATGGCGACCAGAGCGTAGGCGTTGAAGAAAAGATGCATCCACCCGATATGCAGGAACATGGCGGTTAAGAGCCGCCAATACTCGCCCGAGGCAATCAACGGCGAATACTTGGCCCCCAGCTTTATCAGGACTTCAGTCTGCGTCGAGCCGCCGGCCAAGGTCTCTGCACCGAAAGCCAGGACAATCAGGCCAAGCAGCATGTAAGTGACAGCCGGCCGATGCATCGGCACTGAGAGATAGACTGGACGAGGTGTGAAACCAGAAGGCGCGTTCACAGGCTGATCTTCCTGGGCACTGCCCGGCAGTGCTCGGCGCGCATGATGGCGACTATGTCGTCGACGGCCTCGTCCAGGGCGTTGCGCCTGTTTACGACGGCATAATCGAAATAGGGAAGGCGGGCCATCTCCCGGTGGGCAGCTTCCAGCCGGCTTTGCAGCGCCGCCTCGGATTCGGTCCGGCGCTCATACAGGCGGGCGATCAGCTCCTGCTCGCTCTCGCAGGTGAGAAAGATAGTGACAGCCTGGGGAATGAGCCCCTTGACCGTGTCTGCTCCCTGGATATCGACACGCATAACCACGTCTTGCCTCGAGGCCAGTGCCTGACGGACGTGGGCCTTGGGAATGCCTTTGTGCTGGCCGTACACGCGGGCATGCTCCAGGAGCTCACCTTGGGCGATCATCCGCTCGAACTCGGCCGTGGTGTAAAAGTAATAGTCGCGGCCGTCGACCTCGTCGGGACGGGGTGGCCGGTCGGTGGCGGTAATGACAAAATGGAAGGGATAGCCGCGCTCCTTCATCCGCTGGACGACCGAATCTTTGCCCACACCCGAAGGGCCGGAGATGATGACCAGCAGCGGCCGGCTTTCCCGCTGAAAGAGGATGTCTGATTCTAGATCTTGATCCATCTATACCGCCTTGCCTGATTCAAAACTTGGCCGTAATAGCGTGTATGCAGTATAATTCCGGGCACGGTGCTGCTGGATAGCCAGGGGCCGGATGATCCCGGCCAATAAGACCGGGATGGGACTGAGGTAGCAAGCCATGCCTATTTACGAATATCGGTGTCAAGACTGCCGCCGCCGGATCAGCCTTTTTTTCCGCTCTTTCGAGGAGATCGAAGCCGAACCGGTCTGCCCTCGCTGTGGAGGGACGCGCCTGACCCGGCTGATCTCACGCGTGTCGGTCGTCCGCTCGGAAGAGAGTCGGCTAGATGACATGACCGATCCGAACATGCTGTCGGATCTGGACGAGAACGATCCAAAGAGCATCGCCCGTTGGATGCGCAAAATGGGAACCGAGGCCGGCGAAGAAATACCCGCCGAGTTTGGCGAAGTCATCGACCGGCTAGAGTCGGGCCAGAGCCCGGAAGAGGTCGAAAAGGCGATGCCCGACCTGGCCGGCGATATGGGCGATATGGGCGATATGGGCGGCATGGGCGGCATGGATGACCTGTAGTAGCTAGAACCGCGCAAACTCGGTCACGTCCAGGACAAAGACATTAGCTCCACCCACCTGGACCTCCACCGGGCTTGGGATATACATCTCGCCGGGCTCCATCACCGGCGGCAAGGGGTTGACGTATTGGGTCCGGGTGTGGCAGTTGTCCTTGATCAACTGCAGCACCTTGGGCACGTTTTCGTCTTCTGTGCCGATAAAGATGGTGGCATTCCCCTGGCGCAGAAAACCGCCTGTTGTGCTGATCGTCGTAGCCCGGTAGCCCGCCTTGTTCAAAGTATTGACCAACCGATCGGCGTCGTCGCTGTTGACGATACCCATGATCAGTTTCATCCGGTTTCCCCTCCTTCCCGGCCCGATAGGCCAGGACCTAGCTGATTTGCCTTCAGGCGCAACCGCTCGACCAATAGATCGCGAAGGGTCGCCTGTATTTCGTCCGCCGCCCGGGTTGCGTCTATCACCGCCCAGCGGGCTGGTTCTTGGGCAGCCATGGCCAGGTACCCGGCGCGAACCCGCTCGTGAAAATCCACCTCCTTCTGCTCCATCCGGTTCCAGGCGTCGCCAGCGCCTTTGACCTTGCGCCGCAGGCCCACGTCCACCGGCACGTCAAGGCAGAAGGTCAGGTCAGGCACCAAGTTGCCGGTGGCAAAGTGGGTGATGGCCCGCAACGCATCCAGATCGAGCTGGTAACCGTAGCCCTGGTAGGCCATGCTAGCGTCGGCGTAACGGTCGCACAGCACCACGCCACCCCGCAGCAGGTGGGGCCGGATCACCTGGGCCACATGCTGCGCCCGCGCTGCCGAAAAGAGCAGAAACTCGGCCTGCGGCTGCATTTCGGTGTGGAGCGGGTCGAGCAGGATGGCCCGCACCCGGTCGCCGATCGGCGTGCCGCCCGGCTCACGGGTCGTTAGAACGTCGTGGCCCTGCTCCCGCAGATGGGCAGCCAGCCGGCGCATCTGAGTGGTTTTGCCACCGCCCTCCGGGCCTTCAAAAGTGATGAACAGGCTCATTCTCAACTCCCAAAAGGCCTCCAGCCCCTCGGCAGTATTATACTAGAAAAGCCGGGTAGAGGCAAGCAGGCAGGGCACAAAAAGGCGCCGAGATGTGGGATATTTATGGGATAATGTGGGATAAAATGAGCTTTATGTGGGTTATAGGTGGGATATAGCTACTTG
>JAFGOG010000203.1 GCA_016926595.1 Anaerolineae bacterium | reverse complement strand
CTAGTTGCGAAAGAGTTATCGAGAATGAACTGCGTGGCAGGAATGTGAAATACCATGGGCTGGCCAAGTTATCGCCTCCTGGACCGCTAGATACGTGGGAGGAGCGCCAATCTTATCGGGAGCTCCTGGCAAGTGAAATCGAATCGGCCTGCCAGCTGCGGATTCCTGCGCCCGACATCAATACGGCCGATGATGTGTTCATCTTCCGGGAGGCGATCCTGGCCCTTTTGCGGGACGTGTATAAGGAAGATGATATCTATATCTGTTTGGCCGGCGGGCGCAAGAGCATGTCCGGCATCGCCGCTATCGCCGCGCAACTCTACGGTGGAAATGTACGCGGACTCTACCATCTGTACATCTTGCCCGATTTGGAGGATGATGGAGACATCGGAGTTTTAGAAGATTCTCCGAATAAAGAAAGAGTGCTCTGCCCTGGCCCCAGCGAGGTACGGCTGGTGAATTTGGCCTTTTTCCAGTTCGTCGTCAGCGGCGGGCATGCTCAATTGGCCCTGCGGGGACAGATGCAGGAGTATGTCTTGGACTATCTCGCCGAGCACGAGGAGCTGGCGACCGTACTGGAGCCGGCCACATGGGGGCAGGTACTGGGCTATGTATTTGAGGCGCAGGTTGCCGCAGTTTTGGATCAAGCCAACTATTGGACCATTCCGCACTACCGCTTCGATGATGGAGACATCGACGTATGGGCCATCCGCAAAGGCACGGCCGAGACAGATGTATACGCCCGCTACGAGAACGGGCTGGCTGCTTTGGTAGAGCGTATTGGAAATGGTGCTGTCCAATCCGGAGTATCGGTGTATCAGCATCGGCTAAAAGAGAACATTTTTCGTTCGCGGCGCCATGGTGATACCGAGACGCGCCGGGCCGAACGTGCCGAAATCATCGATCACCTGAATCAATTGACTACCTCCCAGTTGGCCATTTCCTTCAACGAACTCTGTGGCCCCGAAGAAATCGTTGTCTGCGAGTGCAAGTTCTTTGAGGACTCTACCAATTCACTTCCGGTGGCCAAGGTGCGCCAGGCCGTCAAGTACCGGATGGCGTACCAACGGGCCCATCCACACAGCAAGGTGCAGGCGTGGGTGATCACGAACGCGGCTATGGCGGAAGACGGGGCCTGGCGGCTGGCCGAGGAGCAAGGAGTGCAGCTCATGACAACCGGCGACTTGACCAGCAGTGCTGTCCGGGCGCTCAAGAGTGGTCGGAGGATTGCGCTCTTGCGGGAAAAGTGGATTCAGGGGCCTATCCGACCGATGGAATGCGCCTAAGCCTTGGCACAGCGTGCGCCCCTGAACTCTTGTTGATCCGAAATGTACCAGGGTTAGTTATGCTTCCGCAACCAGAAGAGGTTTTGACTCCTCAACCTGGAGATATCCAACCAGGTCATTCAGGTTCTGCCCCACGAATTCGTCAAACCACACCTGTGGCACCTTCAGATAGCACCAACGCTGGCCTGTCTGCGCGCTGATTCGCTCGCACCACTGGCGGATGCTGGCGTCCTTGTGGGCGACATCCCCCCGCTCCCAGCCCTTGGTCTCGATAATCCAGTTGACTTCACCCTTCTTGACCTGCTGCACCGCCACGAAATCAGGGTAGTAGAAGCGGATGGCGCCTTCCTCACTCAGGTAATCTACCCGGAAGCGGGTGTAGGACTCGGCCAGGGCAGCAAACCGCAGGACGGCGGGCGCCTGGTCCAGGAACTCGGCGAAGCGCCTCTCCAGGTCGTTGTAGATGGCGCACTCGTTGAATACAGTCCGTTCGCATACAATATGCTGACGGTGCCAGGTAAAGCGCTTCGTTTGGGACAATCGGAAAGCAGCGTCCTCGAACTCGATGTCTCGCTCCCGGGTTGCCAACTGGGCGATCTGGCGGGACAGGAAGTCGGCGATACCCTTTTGCAGCTCCGGGTCGCGCAGCCGACGCCCAATGTCCGTGCTATCCAGATCGACCGGGACGCCGAAGCATTTTTGTTGTACATAGCGTTTGACGATGGCGTACAGCTCAGCGAAGTGTCCGCTCAGTTGTAAGCGACGCTCAATTGTATGGGCGATGTCGCTGAGAAAGTCCTGACTGAGTAGAGGCTCTTCAGGTTGAATGACATCGTCGTGGACAACCGTTTCGGTCGTGGCAAAGGCGATCTTGATCGCAAGGCCTGTTTGCTCCTCCAGAACATCGGCCTCATAAATGGGTGGTAATTGTAATGGGTCCAACTCGTCGAGATCGCGGTATTCGTGCAGGTAACGCGGCTTGGTCAGGGGGATGGCGATATCATACTGGGCTTTTTCCTGGACAGGATAGATGATGATCGGTTTGGGGGGTGGATCCGCGACGGTGTCAATGCCCACCCCTTCTTGCTCCAGCTCGCGCACAAATTCTTCAAAAGCCGCCGTGCCGATGACCTCCAGGGTCTGGCGACTGTCGGGGCTGATGTTGGGCATCAGGCGCAGGCCCCGCCCGACAGCCTGCTCGGGCAGGATTTTGGCTGCGGCGGTAAAGGGTCGTAACCCCAAGATCACCGTCACGTTCTTGACGTCCCACCCCTCGCGCAGCATAAGCACGCTGACAATGATCTTGACCTCGCTGTCTGGTTTGTCCACCTCCGCGGCCACCTGGCGGGCACTATCAAGGTCATTTTCGTAGATCTTGCCCTGCGCGTTGGTGTGAATGACCAGCACCTCGCTCTTTCTCAGTCGAGCGTGTTTACGCACATGCTCAGCGATCGCGTCGGCGTAGGTTGTGCGTTCGGCCATGATGAACAGGACCGGCTTCTGGCCCACCTGGCGGTAGACCTGGAAATGCTCCTTCCATCGTTCCAGGGCGACGACAATCCAGTCGTGGTAGGCCTGGACGACATTGCTCTTGGTCACCCGGACTGGATCCTTTTTGTCCACGCGGTGCACGATCAACGGGGCTTTGACAATCTGGTCCTCGATAGCCTGGGCCAAGGGGTAATCGACGATAATCCACGGGTAATAGGTGCCGCCCTGGGTCTTGGGCGTGGCTGAAAAGTCCAGCCAAAGGGTCAGTCCGCGGCCACTCTTGCGCTTCAGGTTCTCGTGCAGGGCCAGCAACGTCTGGTTCCAGGCCAGATCGTCGTCGTGGACGTGGTGGGCCTCATCGTTGAGCACGGCCAGGTTCCCCAGCCCCTTGATCCGGTCGAGCATGCTCGGTTGGTACGAAGCCAGGTCCTGGCTGGGAGGCCGCCCCAGGATCGCCTGGACAGCGTTGTCGGGGGTCCATTCCTCGGACCGCGATTCATAGATTTGCTGGATGTTGACGACAAAGAGATTGCCGCCTGGAGCGGGCATCGCGCTATCGCCACGCAGGATTACCTTGACGTTCCACTGCTTGCGCCATTCGGGAGGAATCAGGGGATGTTCGTAGAATATCTTGCCGCTGGCAAAGTCGCGCTCCAAGCGCTCGTAGACGATGACGTTGGGCGCGACGACGAGAAAGTTGTCGGCCATCGGCGAGTCCGACACCATGCACCGGTGAAAGTAGGACCAGACGATGACCATCGCCATGACCTCGGTCTTGCCCGCGCCGGTGGCTATCTTGAAGGCGTAGCGCAGCAGGTTCTTCTCGGGCAGCTCCTGGATGGCGTCTTTCTCCACTTCCGGTACCCAACGCCGCAGTTGGCGTACTCCATCCATCGTCGTTTCGATCTTGGGCTCCAATCCCATCAGGCTGCCTTTCGGTTTCTCGCCGAAGCGCTTGATTACAGGGACGAGATCGGTGTAGCCCTTTACTTCGACCAGATAGACCAGTGTCTCGATCGCCTCGCGCTGGCACCACCAGTAGCGCCAGACTTCCTGGTTCGGTAACGGGTGGTCTTCGTCGAACCAGTATTGGAAAAGGCGCCGAGTGACTTCAGATGTATCAGGATAGCCCGTGTTGCGCCAGCGGTCCACGGTCCGGCGCAGCTTGTTGACCAGGAACATCGTACTGGGCCGGCGGCCCTGGCGGACGGCATAGTCTCCCTCCCCCAGCTTTTCCAGGTAAGCATCCGGTTTGGTGTGCGGGTTACGCCCCGGCACTTCGGGGAGGGCACGCTGGTAGGGGATGGCGGTCTTGCGTGCTGTTGTGCGGCGTTTGCGGGTCGACTTTTTCGCCGGGTTCATTCCACCACCACCTTGAACACCTGTGAGGTGTCGTTGCCAAAGATATCCACGACCTTGACCAGGATGCGGTAGGGCCCGGGTTGCTCATAGGTGTGCGCGTCGCTCCTCAACGCCAGGGTGCGGTCCCGGCGCGTGCGGTAGGAGGTCCAGCTGTTGACAAAGGTGTCGTCTTGGAAATCCCAGTCTATCGCCCAATAGTCTACATAGTCAGACCACTTCTTGACCTTGGTCCGCACCTCTGCTGGGACCAGCTCGGTGTTGGGAATGACAAAGTCGGTCAGGGTGACTGTGTAGGAGCGCTTCTTGCGGGAAGGTTGAATATCGACCTCCAGGTAGGCCAACTCGTAGAAGTGGATGTCGCCCTTGTCCACAGCCTGCTGCTCCATGACCTCACGGGGGATGTTCAGTAGGAGGAGCCTGATCCCCTGGCCCTTGGCTTCATCGACCATCAGGTTGGCCAGGCCCATCTCCCACTCCCACCCCAGGACGTGCAATTCCTTCTGTTTCATCTGCCGGCACTCGGCGAGGCAAGCGCCGATCTCGTCGATCGTGACAGGTGCATCGACTGCGCCGACGTGGACCATCGCGCTGCCGCGCTTGCCGTGGAGGTGCTGCGTTCCGGCCAGCGGCTGGGCGCCGTATAGATCGAGGATGAACTTCAAGTACTCAAAAACGAGCATCTGCTGAGGCTGCTTCTTCTTGCCAAATGTGACCCCCTGCCAGACCTGGCGCTCGTAGCGGCCCAGGTTGAGGATCTCGAATGAGCGGCAGTCGGGGATGTCCATCAGTCGTTTGCGCGTGGTGTGGACGGCGTAGCGACTTAAATCAGAGCCTATCCATCTACGGCCAGTTAGTTCGCAAGCCTTCAGTGTTGTGCCTGAGCCTGCGAAAAGATCCGCCACAAGCCCGTCGGGAGGCACGAGTCCTGATATGAGCTGGGTTAGTAGTTTCAACGGCTTCTGGGTTGCATATCCAGTTCGTTCGTTTGAGGACGGTGCCTCGATAGAAACCTGTATGACATCGTCAGGATGCTTTCCCTTGGGATTCAATTCCTGTACTCCAAAGTCGTGATCGCCTCGGATATTGCCTATGTAATGACTAAATCGCTCTTTGGTCGCTTCAGAGTACTCTGTACGGAGCGGGTCTGGGTCAAAGAACCAATTTGACCCATTGGCATACCAATAGATGTTGTCGTGGCGACGGCTAAATCGTTCCGGGCTTATTCCCGCTCCTGTGTAGTACCAGATGATTTCGTTGATGAATGAGCCGACGCCAAATAGCTCGTCGAGCATCGCTTTGACAAGATAACCTACGCGCCAATCCACATGAACTGCGATTGTGCCAGTGGGACTGAGTAGACTTTTCATGAGTAGAAGCCGTTCCCACATCATTGTCGAGTAAGAGTCAAGCCCTTTCCCCCATGTATCTCGGTATGCCTTTTCCTCAATGGCTGATTGTTTCTTAGCAAGTTCGAGGTCACTATCGCCTACTTGTGCAACAAATGAGAAATCCGCCCCTGTGGCGAACGGTGGATCGATGTAGATCAAGTCAACTTCTCCAGCAAAGTGTTCCAGCAGAGAGCCTATGACGTAGAGGTTGTCCCCCCAGATCAGCTTGTTGCGCCAGCCGTCGTCGGGGGCAGCACGTTGGGCATCCTCCGCCTGCCAGAAGTCAAAAAGTGTGCCCACGTGGCCGGCCAGCTCCCGCTCCTTCTTCTCCCGGGTGGCGCGCGTCTCGTTGACTCGCTCGATCACCTGAAAGGGCAGTGCGACGCGCCGTGGCGGGACCAGGTTGCCCTCGTCGTCGTACTTGCCGGGCCAGACCAGCTCGGTGCGGGTGATATCGATCTTGGGCATAGTTTTCCCCCTGTGGATCGCTAGTGGCAGTTCAGTAGTTGCAGCGTCTCGGGATCGCTTTCGTATTCCATGAGGGTTTCACGAAATGCAGCGTCCAGACAGCCAATCTCATCAAGCAAACGAATTGCATTGAATCGCCAACTATCATCGTAATGAGTTTGCGCTATAGTTCGTAGCAGATACTCTCCTTCCTCAGGGTTGATTCGATAGATGCCAAGCAAGGTCGCTTCCCATTCCTCGAAGGCAATTTCCTCAAGTCGATCCAAATACTTTCCTCGCTGTTCAAGGACCGCATAAAGAACATCTCCCATTTGCTGGTGAAAGATTTCGTCCCAGGGGTAGAGTGCTCGGGCGACTTCTCGCCAGTTTAGACGGTTAGCTTCTTGAAGTTTGAGCTCGAGCAGCCAGACCCCTTTGGCCTTGGCAAGATTCTGTGCAGCCAGGCTGAATCCTAATGGGCTAACCAGCACACCATGTTCTGCCCCCGTATCTTCAAAACGACTGACAAATTCGCCGACATCATTCACGTCTAGTTTGGTGGTAGTGTAACGCTTGCATTCGACAATGAGAAAAGGCTTGCCCATGTCGTTCGAATGAAACACAGCGACATCAACCTGCCGCTTGGCTAGACTCAGCCTGCCAACTATGTCTCGTATGTCTGGCTTAACTACATAGGCGGGACTTCGAAACCGGTAGTAGAGATCGTTGAACATCGCCCTTTCATAGGCACGCCACGGTTCTAGCCCCAGCAAGTTGTCGATTTTGCTTGCCATGTCATCTCTCTCTGGGAACCCCGGTTTTTCTTTCTACTACGTCAATTATCCAGGACCTCCGGCAGTATAACCCGAAAGTTACATTCCTTCTTGCACTGCTAACGCCGAACTCCTTCACGTCAGGTAGTCTTCGTGATGGACATGAAGGAAGGGCTGCCATTTTCTAGGTACTGCGGCGAGGGCACCTGCTGAATACTGACTTGAACGAGCGATGCCAGATTACGGGATACATTGACAGAATCGTGCCTATGGGGGTTGGCTTCAATCTGCCGGATCCAGTTCTCTACGCCGGCCTGGACCTCCTGCATCTTCCGGCGCATGTCGACCGCCGATTCCGATTCATGCCGACCACTCGTTCCGGTGGATGCCGTCCACCCGTTCCGGTGCAT
>JAFGOG010000202.1 GCA_016926595.1 Anaerolineae bacterium | reverse complement strand
GCCTACCTGGCCGACGGCTCCTACCACAAGCACTGGGGCATCTACTCTGGCGGGACTTTTGAGCCGGCCACGGTCGAATCGGTCCAGGCCGGGCGGACCAAGGTCAAGCTGGTCCAGCGCTATCCGCCCGAGGTCAACCACGAGGGCTGGCCCAAGATCGTGCGCCAACTGGTCAAGCGGGGCCGCTTTGCCATGGACGAGATCGACGCCATCATCTTTACCCAGGTGCGGCTGCCGTCGATCAAGCTGGTGATGGAGACATTGGGACTGCCGCTGTCCAAGACCCACTGGATCATGGAAGAATGGGGCTATATGGGCTCGGCCTGCATCCCGGTGTGCCTGGACGATGCCATCGCCAAGGGCAAGGTCAAATCGGGCGATCTGCTGGTTCTGGTCGGTTCGGGCGTAGGCTATAACCAGGCCGGCGTTGCCCTGCGCATGCCTTGATAGGTTAAGGAGAAGCAACCGATGAGCACAATTCCAACTCTGAAAGGGATCACTTCCCAGATCGTCCAGACCGATCGGCTGAAGGTCCACATCCTGACCGCCGGCCCGGCCGGCGGCGCGCCGGTTCTGTTCATCCACGGCAACGGCGCCTCGGCTACCTTCTGGGAAGAGACGATGCTGGCCCTGCCTCCCGGCTTTAGGGGCATCGCCCCCGACATGCGCGGCTATGGCGACACCGAACCGCTGCCGGTGGATGCCACCCTGGGCCTGAGCGACATGGTCGAGGACATCCGCTCCCTGGCGCGGGCGATGGGACTGGGCCGGCATCACATCGTCGGCCACAGCATGGGCGGCGGCATCGTCATAAAGTACGCCATCGCCTACTCGGCCGACCTGCTGTCGATCACCCTGGTGGACACCATGTCACCCTATGGCTACAGCGGCAGCAAGGGGCTCGACGGCGCGCCCTGCTACGACGACGGGGCGCCGGCTGGAGCTGGCAGCGTCAACCCCGACTTTATCCGGCTGATGGGCGCCAAGGATCGCGGCGCCGAGAACCCATCTTCACCGCGTAACGTCCTGCGCCAGTTTTACGTCAAGCCGCCGTTCATACCCAAGCGGGAAGAGGAGCTGCTGAGCTCGATGCTGTCGCTGCGGGTGGGAGAGGACTGGTATCCCGGCGACCTCCTGGCATCGAGCCACTGGCCCGGGGTGGCGCCTGGCAAGCGCGGCCTGGTCAACGCCTTCAGCCGCCGCTATTTCGACGCCAGCGCCATCGTCGACATCCAGCCCAAGCCGCCCATCCTATGGATCCGGGGCGCCGACGATCTGATCGTGTCGAACAGCGCCTTCTGGGACATTGCCGCGCTGGGGGCGATGGGCTATGTTCCCGGCTGGCCCGGCGCCGACGAATGCCCGGCCCAGCCGATGCTCGACCAGATCCGGGCCGTGCTAGACAGGTATCAGGCCAACGGCGGCTCTTGCCGCGAGGCAGTGATCGCCGATGCAGGGCACAGCCCCTTCCTGGAAAAGCCGGACGAGTTCAACGCCCTGCTGGCCGAGCACCTGCAAATGGCCCAGCCCTGAGAGGGACGATGCCTACTATAGAAGCAAATGGCATCCGCCTTTACTATGAGCTGCACGGGCCCGAGGGGGCCGACGTGCTGGTGTTGTCCAACGGCGTGCTGATGGGCACCGCCAGTTGGGCCTACCAGACGCCGGTTCTATCGCGCCACTGCCGGCTACTGCTGTACGACTGCCGGGGCATGTGGCGCTCGGATCATCCGGCCGGGCCCTACTCGATGGAGTTGCACGCCGATGACCTGGCGGCGCTGCTGGACGCGCTGGCGATCGACCGCGCCCACATTGGCGGCATCTCTTACGGCGGCGAGCTCAGCCTGGCTTTTGCCCTCAAGTATCCGGCCAGGACGCGCAGCCTGATCGTGTCCTCGTCGGTCAGCCAGGTCGATCCGCTGCTGAAAGGCTTTATCGACAGTTGGATCGCGGCGGCGCGGGCCCACGATCCCGAGCTGTTGTTCCAGGTGACCTCCCCGCTAAACTTTTCCGAGGCGTGGATCGCCGCCAACCAGGCGGCCCTCGACACGGCGCGGGAGCGGTACAAAACACTCGACATGGACGCCTTTCTGGAGCTGCTGCTGGCCTTTTCCCGGCTGGATCTGACTGCGGACCTGCACGCCATCGCCTCGCCGACCCTGGTAATGGCCGGCGAGGATGACCTGCTCAAGCCGCGCAAATACGCCGAGATCATCGCCCGCGAGATCCCGGGCGCCGAGCTGGCCGTGGTGCCGCACGCCGGCCATGCGGTCTGCTGGGAACAGCCGGGCATCTTTAACACGCTGGTCCTGGGTCATGTGGCCAGGCACAGCGGCCGGTTAGAAGGAGGATAGCCTATGGCCGATGTCATCATCCGCAGCGATTTCTATGTCGGAGAGCAGGCCAGCCTGGCCAAGACGGTCAGCGAAGCCGACGTGGCCACCTTTGCCGAGCTGATCGGCGATTTCAACCCGCTCCACGTGGACGACGAATATGCCCGCAAGAGCCGCTTTGGCCGCCGGATTGCCCACGGCATGTTCAGCGGCGGCCTGATCTCGGCAGTGCTGGGCAACAAGCTGCCTGGTGCTGGCGCGATCTATCTCAGCCAGCAGATCGAGTTCCTGGCGCCGGTCTATATCGGCGACACGATCACCGCCATCGTCAAGGTCACCGCCTGGCGACCCGACAAGCGGATCATCACCCTCAAGACCGACTGCTATAACCAGGACGAACGCCAGGTGGTGACCGGCAAGGCAGTGCTGCTGGTTGACAAGCCGGTAGAGTAATTTGGATGAGAACCCTATACTGTTTGCCCACGGCGAAAGGAGGTGAGCGCCAGCGCACGGACAGCACGTTTGATGAACGGGTTGGTTTCTGGTAGAATAAGGTTTACCACCAAATATCGATAGACAAAAGGAGTGAGAGATGAAAACTATTTACAAGCTAGTGACTTTGCTGGTAGTCGTGGCGTTCGTCGTTTCCTGTGGCGCCACGCCGACGCCGGTGCCGGCCGACACGCCCAAACCACCCGAGCCGACGGCTACCCAGGCCGCGGTCCAACCGACCGCCGTACCCACAGAGCCAACGGCGGCCGGCCTGAAATGCGACCAGCCGCTCAAGGTCGGGCTGATCACCGACAAGAGCGGGGCGTTGGCCCTGTACGGCGAGATGATCGAGCGCAGCTTCCTGCTGGGCATGGAGTATATGGCCGGAGCCCCCGGCACGGACGACCACGTCTTCCAGATCGACGACTGCCAGGTCCAGGTCCTGATCCGCGACGACCAGAGCAACCCCGAGACCACCGCCACGATCGCCCGCGAGCTGATCGAGGTGGAAAAGGTCGACATCCTGGTCGGCACTGTCAGCTCCGGAGCCACGGCAACGCTGCAGGGAATCGCCCTGGAGAACGACAAGATCCTGATCGTGGCCCCCGCCGCTGCCAACGAGATCACCGGCGCCAACTTTAACGACCACACCTTCCGCGTCAGCCGGACCAACTACCACGACGCCGTAAACCAGTGCGAGTACATGGCCACCGAGTACAAAACATACGTCCAAATAGCCCCCGACTATGCCTTTGGCTGGGGCGGCGCTCAGGCCTTCCGCGATGCCTGCACCTACTTTGGCGGTGAGTTCGTCGCCGACGACATCCTGGCCCCGGCGGACACGACCGATTTCACCCCATACATGGAGCAGATCCTCAACTCGGGCGCCGAGGCCTGGGTCGTCACCTGGGCCGGCGCCGGCTTCATCGCCATGATGCAGGCCGCCCAGGACCTGGGCGTCATGGACAAGATGGCCATGGGCACCGCCTTCATCAACAACTCGCTCATCCCGGTCTTCTTTGGCAACGCCATCGGCAGCCAGGGCGGCATCCTGTACCACTATACCGCCCCACAGAAT
>JAFGOG010000201.1 GCA_016926595.1 Anaerolineae bacterium | reverse complement strand
TCCACGTCCTGGTAGATCAGTGTGTCGTACACGCTGGTCAGCGGGATGCCCAGCTCCGACGACGCCCCCACGTGCGGATCGATATTCGACGGGGTCAGCGTCAGCCCATACACCAGCCTCCCCCCCCGCGCCGCCGTCGGCGCCGCCGTTGGCTGCACCATCACCGGGCTCGGCAGTGCCGTCGGCTTCGGTCTGGCCGCATCCCACACAAAATAGCCCCCAATCGCCACCACGCACACCACCGCCAGCGCCAGCGCTACCGCCGCCGCCGCCGGAATCCTGCCTCTCTGTCGGCCCGCTCCTCTATCCCCTGTGCTCATCGTTGCTGCTTCTCCCCCTTCTCACCAAATCGGCACACGCCAATTGGCAAATCTCTTGACCGGGGGCATTATACTCCAAATCCCGCCAGACACCAACTGCTGCCCCGCTTTGATCCTTTCCCCACTCAGGGTATAATAAGCCAGTTTTGGAGGGTGGATGTCTTCTCCCTCTCCCCGGAGGGGAGAGGGAGGGGTGAGAGGGGGGAGGGTGAATGCCAGACAACCCCTGGCTTGTCCTTGGCCTTTTTGTCTTTGCCCTGATAGTCATACCGCTCACTGGCTGGCTGGCCGCCTGCCGGCCCTCATCCCGTCATCCTTCAGCCGCCCAGCCCCACTCCCGTCATCCTGACCGCTTTACAGTGCGGCGCAGTGTGCCGCAAGGCGCTGCGCGCCTGAAGGATCTCCGCGCCCTGGCCGCCGCCCTTCTCTGGCTCCTCATCCTCTTCGTCGCCGGCCTCATCGCCGCCCGCTACGTCGAGCGCATCCCCTACACCGTCCCCGCCTACGCCCTCCTTGCCCTGCTCACCTTCCTCCTCTCCCTCTTCCGCGCCCGCCTCCACCGCCGCCTCAGCGCCGCCCGGGTCGCCCAATCACCTCCGAGGGGAACCATGCTGCCCTACATCCTTTTCATCGCCGCTGCCCTTCTTGTCCTGCTGCTGGCCGCCATACCCGTCGCCGCCAGTGACCTGTTCCGCCGGCCCTATTCCCCGGTGTGGCGCACGATCAACCGCACCCTCGATCGCCTCAACTACACTTACAATCCGTCCGGCGGCGGGCAGACGCCGGAATTCCCGCCCTGGCTCAACCCCGGCGATGCCGGCCTCGACTATCGCGACGTGACCTTGTCCACGGCCGACGGCCTGCGTCTTGCCGCCTGGTACGTGCCGGCCTCCGCACCCGACGCGCCCACCATGCTGCTGGCCCACGGACTGCAGGACAGCAAGTGGACGCTGCTGCGGCTGATACCCTGGCTCCACGAGGCCGGCTACAACGTCATGGCTTTTGACTTTCGCGGCCACGGCGACAGCGACAAGCGCCCCACGACCGTCGGCCGCGAGGAGTTGCTCGACGTCCAGGCCGCGCTCGACTGGCTCGATGCCAAAGGGGCTGGCGACAAGGTGGCAGCGCTGGGCCAGAGCCTGGGTGGAGCAGCGCTGGTCAACGCAGCAGCCATTGACGACCGTCTGGACGCCCTGGTGCTGGACAGCCTCTTTGCCGAGTGGAGGAACGTGGACTATGCCAAGGGTTACCGGCTCCCGCCCCAATGGCTCGTGCCCGGTGTGCCCAACCCCGTCGAGGTAATCGGGCGCGTGCATGTCCCGGTGTTTATCATCCACGGCACGGCCGACATCCTGGTCCACGTCGACCACGCCCAACGGCTGTACGACGCGGCCAACGAGCCCAAACTTCTGTGGATCAACGACTCCGGCCACGCCTGGTCCGCCTGGACCTACCCAGATCTCTATCAGCAAAAGGTCTTGGATTTTCTCGAAACGGCCCTGGCGGTGGGTGACTAGGCCGCGATGGATACAAGGAACACCCCGCGCAATTCCAAACGACATAATCCTTACCGGCAGTCACCTCCGTTGGCAGTAGGGACAGAGGTGTGGTACAATTCCGTCATCGGACGGCCGGCATGCTCCGTCTGCCTTTTGCACGCCTGCTCGCGTTGCACAAAAAGACCGGCGCCGCAAGTCCGGAATTACATCAAGCGGAGAGGGGGCAATGAAAAATCACCTGACCATCAATCTGCTAATAGACTGGCGCGCACTGCTCTTTCTGGGGATTATGCTGGTCGTCTTTGGCCTGCTCTACTCCGGTACGAGCGCCGAAGGCAGTGCTGCCTCGCTGCCGCAGAGCAAAACCACGACCTCTCTGAATGCAGTGCGGGCCGTGCCTGGGGGGCTGGTTGCTGTTTCCTCCGGGTCGGGAGCTCGCCGTTTCTACCTGACTAGTGCCACCCGCTACGGTAACCAGGCGTTGAGCACCTGCACCGCCGGCTTCCACATGGCCTCTCTGTGGGAGATCCTCGACGTCTCCAACCTGCGCTACGCTGGCGACCTGCCTGTCGCTGACATTCGGGACGACAGTGGCAGTGGCCCGCCCTCCGGCATGGTCGGGTGGGTGCGTACCGGATACTCCAGTTCTGGCAGCAGCAGCGTCGGTACAGGCAATTGTGAGAATTGGAGCACCGCAAGCAGTGTGTCGCATGGCACGGCAGCCCGGCTGACCAACAACTGGGAAACGCCACCCGATCCGGTCGGCCTGTGGAGCTTGGAGGAATTTAGCTGCGACATCAATGTGCGGGTCTGGTGCGTGGAGGATTGAGCACCATGTTGCGAATCACACTACACGTCACATACGATCGGCGTGTGTTGTTGCTGCTTGCAAGCTTGGGCCTGGCGTTGCTTCTCTCCGCCTCGGTGCCTCTGCTCCCCTCCGGCGGCCAGGCCTTGGCCGGTTCCATGCCCGATTTCGTCCCTGCCCGCACCGGTCGGCATGTCTACCTGACCATAGGCAGCTATCTCCCCACCAATGCCCTCACCGCCTGCGCCAGCGGCTACCACATGGCCTCCCTCTGGGAGATCCTCGACGTGTCGAACCTGATCTATGACTATGCCCATCCCTCCGCGGCCACTCGGGCTGACAGTGGCCATGGACCGCCATCCGCCATAGCCGCTTGGGTGCGGACGGGCTATTCGAGCTTCACCAGCAGCGTGGCCGGTACCGGCAACTGCAGCAATTGGACCAGTCCCAATGCTGCTCATTATGGCACTGTTGCCTATCTCTCTCACCAGTGGGAGACGGTCTCAAGTCAGGCCGACCTGTGGGATCTATCAACCGCCTCGTGTGACCTTGTCGCACGAGTCTGGTGCGCCAAGGATGCCTACATGGTCTACCTGCCGTTGATAGCACGGAACTGATAGCCACTCAATACGGGTCAGAGCAACTTTGCGCGCTTGTTATCGTATATGCTGTGGGTGCTGCCTCAGCGGTGGCGCCGCAGGTGAGACCTGCATGCCGGATAGATCGCACCAATAGACGTGAGGAGGAAGGATAACATGTTATGGTGGATTGGCGCATTCGTGGCCTGGCTGATCGGCGCCGCTTGAATCGGCACCATTATGGCGGACGTGCTCCGCGGCAAGTACTCGGGTCTGAGTCTCAAGCTGCTGCCGGCCTATCTATTCCATGGCGTTTTCGCTGCCCTGGCTCTTTGGCTCGCGCTCAAAGCGCTGGGTGCATAGCAGCTGGAGAAGGGAGTGTATTATGAAGATCGTCCTGAGGGTAGCAGGTATCCTGTTGTTGCTGGCCGGCTTGATATGAATGGTCTACATATTGGGGAGCGTGTTCTCCCGGGCAGAAGGGTTTACCACATTCAGCGGGCTGTGGGGACCGATGATCTTTCACGCAGTATGCACCGGTCTAGGCGTGGGGTTGTTGGGCAAGACGGTTAGCCCCAAGGCCACCGTGCAGGGCTGATTGCAGACTGTAGCTGCGCGATCTATCCGGCAAGGTCTATCAACCGCACAAAGGAGGCTTCTATGCACACCCGTGAGCTGGGCAGAACCGGTCTCTCCGTCGGCGTCGTCTCGGTCGGCGCGGATCACCTGATGCGCAGGACCACCCTGGCTGAAACGGCGGCCATCGTCGACCTTGCCATCGACCATGGCGTCAACTACTTCGACCTGGTGGGACCTTTTGCCGAGTTCCGTGACCGGTTCGCCGCGGCGCTGCGCGGCCGCCGCGACCGGGTGCTGCTCACCTGCCACCTCAACGCCGCGGTCAAGAACGGCCAGTACTGGAAGACGACCAACCCTGACATCTGCCGGGCAGGTGTTGAGGATTTCCTGGCCCGCTACCACACCGACTATATCGACGTCCTGTTCGTCCACAACGTCAATGGTCTAGCCGAGTACAAGTCACTCCTTCGACCCGGCGGCAGCATGGAGCTAGCCCACCACTACCGGCGCGAGGGAGTGGCCCGCTGCGTTGGGCTGAGCGGCCACCTGTCGGAGGTGTGCATCCATCCGGTGCGGGACGGGCTTATCGATGTACTGATGTTCCCGGTCAACCTGAGCAGCCACGCCGAGCCCGGCCGCAGCGCCCTCCTCCAGGCCTGCGTCGAGCAGGGCGTAGGCGTGGTGGCGATGAAGGCTTTTGGCGGCGGCAAGCTGTTGCAGGCCAACCGCACCGTCCAGTTCGCGCGTTACCAGACGGGCGGGCCGTCGTTCAAGAAAAAAGTTCCGCGCACCCTCAACCCGGTGCGCTGCCTCAGCTATACCCTCACCCAGCCGGCCGTCGCCACGGCGGTCGCCGGTGTGGCCAACTGCGCCGAGCTGGAGGCTTCTCTGGCCTACATCGATGCCAGCGATGAGGAAAAGGACTTTAGCGATGCCATCGCTGGGTTTGAGCAGTATCGTTCCGGTGAGTGTGTCTACTGCAACCACTGCTTGCCCTGCCCGGTGGGCATTGACATCGGACTCGTATCCCGCCTGGTCGATACTTTCGGCCCGGCTCTCCAGGCCCACTACGACGCCCTGCCGGTCAAGGCCTCGGCTTGCACCCGCTGCGGCGCATGTGTCAAGCGCTGCCCCTTCTCCGTCGACGTCCTGGCCATCATCGACCGTGCCGTCGACCTCTACGAGACGCGCTGACCTGGCCCCTGCCGTGGATCTACCTGCTGTGGACAACCTCGACCCTTACCTGGCCCACCGCTCGACCACCGGCTGGCCGCCCGGTAGCATCGGTGACATCAGCGCCCGCATCGGCTGCGACGTCCGCGACCTGCTAATCGCCGGCTATACCCACGATCAGATCGCCGGCCTGCTCCGCTAGGACTACACCCTCGACGAGCTCTTCAGGATGCAGCCCCAGGGCCCACCCATGGTCTTCCACCACTGGCCCGGCTCGCGCCGCCGCCGGCGAAAGTCCTTCGGCTAGTTGTCAGAGAGCTGGTTCGCGATAGACGGGCGGCGCTGAGCCCTCTTGCTGGCCTCGCTCATCGCCGCTTCTCTCCTCCGGTTTTCCCTGCTACCTGCCCATGTGCTGCACCATTGCCCCTGTGGCGATTACCTCTCCATTCTCGATCCGCACCCCTCCCTCGGGCATCGGCGGACCGTCGTGGTCCCGGAAGTAAAGGGGCAGCCCTTCGGCAAATCCGAGCGGAACCAGGTTGGGGTCTTGCCGCTGGTGGTGGATGTGGATGTGCGGCTCGCTCGTGTTCCCCGAATTCCCACACTGCCCGATCTCCTGCCCCTCCACCACCCTCTCCCCCACTGCCACCCTGACGCTTCCCGCTTTCAGGTGGGCTACGATCAGAAAAGTGTCGGTCGCGTCCAGCCGGATCGCCACATAGTTGCCTTTTGGAGCTTGCGTGTTGTCAGAGGACCTGCCTGGCGTCATGTCCGGTTCGCCGTCGTGAGCCGCCGCGACCGTTCCGCTTGCCGGAGCGACCACCGCCACGCCATAGCAGCCATAATCCTCCAGGTTGGCGCTGCCTGTCAGGTACGGGGCGACTACAAGATCGTACGCCCACCTCTGATCCGGGATGATGACGTGCTGATTGACCTCTACTGTGTCTCCTCCCCATAGCACCTTCAGCGGCGCGTCGGCAGGCAGACGTACGCTGGCAGATGGCTCGGTCGACCTGATCGACGACGGATAGGCGACCGGCACGATCAGCGGGATGGCTGCCGCCAGGCACAACAGGCTCATGCACCCGGTCACGAGGACGTTCCGGTTGATGCGTCGCTTTACAAGCGCGTACAGGATCGTAAATACCAGGATGACCGTCCCCAGGGCTGGCAGCAGGATCGGCGCATTCAGCCAGGCCCGGGTCCTGTATGTGCCGCCCCGCAGGAACTCTGTTCCCAGCAGGGCCGCCAGTGCCACGATCATCAGCCGGGGTAACCACGGCGCCAGCCGCGCCGCGTAACT
>JAFGOG010000020.1 GCA_016926595.1 Anaerolineae bacterium | reverse complement strand
CTGCGCAACCTGCTTCTCCAGCCGCCGCTGCGCGGCCGGGTGGTGATGGGCATTGATCCCGGCTATCGCACCGGCTGCAAGGTCGCCGTGGTAGACTCAACCGGCAAGGTGATCGCCACCACTACCATCTATCCCCACGAGCCGCAGCGCCGTTGGGACGAGGCCAAAAAGGCGCTGTCTGCCGCCGTCAAGACGGCGGGCGTCCAGGTGATCGCCATTGGCAACGGCACGGCCAGCCGTGAGACTGAGCAGCTCGTAGCCGAGCTGCTCGATGACTTTTCCGGTGTGCAGTATGCCCTGGTCAGCGAGGCTGGCGCGTCGGTCTATTCCGCCTCTGTGCTGGCCCGCCAGGAGCTGCCCGACCTTGATGTTTCGATGCGCGGCGCGGTCAGCATCGCCCGTCGCCTCCAGGACCCCCTGGCCGAGTCGGTCAAGATCGATCCCCGGTCGATCGGCGTTGGGCTCTACCAGCACGACGTCGATCAGAAAAAGCTGACCGAAGCGCTCGACGCCGTGGTCGAATCGGTGGTCAATTACATCGGCGTCGACGTCAACACCGCCTCGCCGGCCCTCCTCCGTTACGTGGCGGGTCTGAGCAAGGCCGTGGCGGCCAACACCGTTGCCCACCGCGACGAGCACGGCCCGTTCAAGAAACGCTCTGACCTGACCAAGGTAAAAGGCTTGGGGGCCAAGGCTTACCAGCAAGCAGCCGGATTCCTGCGCGTGCCCGAATCGGCCAACCCATTGGATCGGACTCCGATCCACCCCGAATCCTATCCGGTGGTCCAACGCCTGCTGGAGCTGGCCGGCACCCGCCTGGGAGCGCGGGACATGCTGGGCCGGGTCCAGGCCGTGCGCGACGAGCTGGGCCTGGCCGCCTTGGCCGAGCTGCTCGACGTCGGCGAGCCGACCCTGGCCGACATCCTCGATGGCCTGGCCCGCCCCGGCCGCGACCCCCGCGACGACCTGCCGCCGCCGGTGCTGCGCCAGGACGTGCTCAAGATTGAGGATCTACAGATCGGGATGCGCCTGCGGGGCACTGTGCGCAACGTCGTCGACTTTGGCGCCTTTGTGGATATCGGCGTCAAGCAGGATGGCTTGGTCCACGTCTCGAAAATGGCCGACCGTTACGTACGCAACCCCTTCGAGGTGGTCAACGTCGGCGACGTGGTCGACGTAACGGTGATCAGCGTCGACCTGGAGCGAGGCCGGATCGGCCTCAGTATGAGGTAGATTCTAGATTCTGGCCGGCCTGCCACTCCTCGCGGGTGAGGGCCATGTCGTAGAACAGGACCTGGAGATCGCTTCCTTCGTTGCGGAAAAAATGGCGCAGGTGCTGATAGCGGGGCTCGTGGGCGATCTGGTGATAGCTTTTGTGGTCGGCGCGGCGATAGTGCTGGCTAACTAGGCGAAAGCCCAACGCCTGGTAACAGTGTCGGGCGCGCAGATTGGTCCCGGCTACGTCCAGGACTATCTGGTCGAGACTCAGCTTGTCAAAGTAATAGGCCAGGAAAACCCGTAGCGCCTCGGTGCCATAGCCCTGGCTGACATAATCGGCGCCCAATGTGATCCCCAGCCGTGCGGAGTGACGGCCGTCGATCTCGCGCAGGGTCACGCTGCCGATTACCTGGTGCTGTTCGTTTTCGACCGTATATAGCCGGCGGGAGGGGTCATTGTTCCGCCAGTTGAACCAGCGCACGCTTTCGGCCAGGCTATGCTGCGGCATGTCGAACGGCTGGTAGAGCGGATCGACCATTGGCCGCCACTGGGCCATAGCCTCCAGGTCCGCCCGTTTCATGGGCCGAATGGTGACCCGTGCTCCGTGTAGCCTCATCTTACAGCCAGCCGTGCTCGTGCCACCATTTGACGGTGTGTACCATCCCTTCTTTGATGTCCACCTCGGCCACAAAGCCCAGCTCCCGTTCGGCGCGGCCGGTATCCCAGCCGTTGTTGTTGGTCAGGATCGCCAGTCGAAACCGGGACAGGAGCGGGCTAGAGCGGCTTCGCGTCACCCGGTTGAGCCCTTCCAGCGCCGCCGCCACAATCCAGCCCAGGCTTTTGGGCGCATAGACGATCGACCCGCAGCCCATCGCCTCGGTCAGCGCCTGCCATCCTTCCCTGGCGGTAGTCAGCAGCCCGCCGATCAGATAGGGTCGCCCCGTAGGCGTGCCCGGCTGAGCGGCCAGAACCAGGGCCCGCGCCACGTCGCCGACATAGACCCAGTGGTGCCAGTTGCGCCCGTCGCCGGGCAAGAGCCGCAGGCCCCGCCGCACAACGCGGGCGACGATGTACGGCCCAACCTTGTGCTCGCGCGGGCCATAGACGTAGGTCGGACGCAGGATGACGGCTGGCAGGCCGTGCTCGTCGTGGTAGCGCTTGACCACCTGCTCGGCCAGGGCCTTGGTGGCGCAGTAGGGATGTTGCCCCTTTTGGTAGGGGTCGATGTATGGAAAGGTCTCATCCTTCAGCCCAGAATAGTCCTCGAGGCCGGTGGCGGCGATGGAGCTGGTGTAAATCAGCCGCTGGACCCCGGCAGCCAGCGCTGCAGCGCACACATTCTCTGTGCCGGTCACGTTGGTCTGGTAAAACAGCTCCCACGGCCCCCAATCGTCCATGACGGCGGCCAGGTGATAGACCTGCTCGACGCCGCGCATCGCCGCCTGCAGCGAGTCGACGTCCAGAAGGTCGCCGCTCACCCATTCCGGGGAAACCGGCAGATTGGCCAGCTCGCCCCGCTGGCTGGTGGGACGCACCAGCACCCGCACCTGGCGCCCTTGTGCTGCCAGGCGCTTTACCAGGTGGCTGCCGATCAGCCCTGTCCCGCCCGTTACCAGGATCGCCATCTTGCGGTTTTTGCCCCTTCATCCGACATCCCTCTCCCTTGGGGGAGAGGGCAGGGTGAGGGGGAGATTACGGCATC
The DNA here is from genome assembly GCA_016926595.1 of Anaerolineae bacterium. Next base: position 26,789 of record JAFGOG010000020.1, on the reverse strand, counting down.
TGTAGCACTTTGGCCAGGCGCTCCAGCGCCCAGTCGATCTCTTCGCGGCTGATCACCAAGGGTGGAGCCAGGCGGATCACATTCCAGTGGGTCTCTTTGGCCAGGACTCCTCGCTCCTTCAGCGCCTCACAAAAGCGCCGGGCGCCGCCCGCCTCGGGCTTGAGCACAATGCCAATCCACAACCCCTGACCTCGGATCAGGGCGACGTGCGGGCTGTCGATCTGCCGCAGGCGTTCCAGTAAATAGTCGCCCAGTTCCTGGGCGTGCTGGGGGAGCCCTTCCTCGACCAGCACCTTCAGCGCCTCGCGGGCCACGGCGCAGGCCAGCGGATTCCCGCCAAATGTGCTGCCGTGCTCTCCCGGCTGAAAGACGCCCAAGACCTCTTTGGACGCCACCACCGCCGAAACCGGGTACATCCCGCCTGACAGCGCCTTGCCGAGCGTCACCATGTCGGCGCGCACCCCTTCCCATTCGGCGGCCAGCAGCTTACCGGTGCGGCCCAGCCCGCTCTGGATCTCGTCGGTGATCAACAGCACCTTGTTCCTGGTGCAGATCTCCCGCGCCTGCTTTAAATACCCTTCCGGCGGCACCACCACACCGCTCTCCCCCTGGATCGGCTCCACCAAAAAGGCGACGGTATTGGGCGTGATAGCTGCCTCCAGCGCTGCCGCGTCGCCGTAGGCGATCAGCTTAAAGCCAGGTGTGAACGGCCCAAAGCCATCGCGATACTCCTCCTGCATCGAAAAGCTGACGATGGTGATCGTCCGCCCGTGAAAGTTGCCGTCGCAGGCAATGATCTCGGCACAGTCTTCCGTCACTCCCTTGACCTTGTACCCCCATTTGCGGGCGGCCTTGAGCGCCGTCTCCACCGCCTCGGCCCCCGAGTTCATCGGCAGCATCATCTCATAGCCGGTCAACTCGCACAGTTCCTTGGCCAGGAACGGTAACTGGTCATTGCGAAAGGCGCGGCTGGTGAGGGCCAGCCGCGACGCCTGGTCGACCATCGCTTTGACCAGCCGTGGGTGGCAGTGGCCCTGGTTCAAGGCCGAGTAGGCGGCCAAAAAGTCCATATAGCGCTTGCCGTCCACGTCCTCCACCCACACGCCTTGGCCGCGCGTCAGCACCACGTCGAGCGGGTGATAGTTGTGGGCGTTGTAACGGTCCTCGATGGCGATATACTCTTCGGTCACGGCAGTTTTTCCCACCTTTCGGTCAGGCCGATGCCCATCCCGGCCAGCCTGGCCAGGACCGGCTCGTAGATCTGCGGTATCACCGGCGTCTGCACGCCGGTCTGTCCTGCCATGTCGCCGTCCAGGATCAGACCGGTGGCCACGGCAGCCGGCAGGCCAACGGTGCGCGACATCGAGCTGTCGCCGTATGGGATGCCATAGTCGATCATCGTTGCCGTGATCGCTTCCCTGTGGTCTGCATATTCGGCCACGATTTCGTGCTGCATGATCAGCATGTCACGCTCGCCCGGCTTGTAGGACATCAAGCCCAACATCCGCTCCGTCAAGATGTCGATCGGCGTGTTCTTGCCGGCAGGCAATGGATCTTCGGAGAACAGCCCCAGCCATTCCAGGTCGGCGATCGGCTTGTCAGACCGGGCCAGGCCGAACCGGTCGGCCAGGCATTGCTGAAGGTCAGAGCGAGCGTCTGCGCCCAGCAGCCGTGCGGTCAGGCCGCGATAGGTGGCCGGCAGATCGGCCACCGGCGTGTCTTCCAGTAGCCCCATCGCCGAGATCGTCTTTAGCGTGCGGCACCAGCCGGGGTTGCGCAGCGTTCCCCGGAACATCCAACCGCTGGGCCGGATGCCGTAGGTGTCGGCGTAGGGCAGGCTGTCGCGGTTGGGATAGCCTTCAAACTCGCCCAGGCCCGGGATCTGCACCGGCCAGTAGTGGTCGAACAACTCCTCGCCAGGGATCTCGACGATCCGCCCCTCTTTCTGAAAGCGGGCCGGGTTCTTGCCGGCCAGCAGCACCCCCTTGGGGCTCCACGAGAACTTGTAACCCAGTGGGTTGTCGCTCGCTTCGGGGGCGGGCAGGCCGCCGCACCACGACACAAAGCTGGAAATCTTGCCGCCCTTGCGCTCTACCTCGTGGATGACCTTCATCGCCGACATATGGTCGATACCCGGATCGACGCCGATCTCGTTTAGCAGAATCACCCCTGCTTCCTTGGCCGCGCCGTCGAGGGCGCTCATCTGGTCCTTCACGTACGAAGTCGTGACCATGTGCTTCCGGTGTTTGACGCACAACGCCGCAACCTTGGGGTGGTAAACGTAGGGCAGCAGGCTGATCGACAGGTCGGCTTGACTGACAGCCGCTTCCAAGGCCAAGTCGTCGTCCACGCTGAGGGCTACCGCCCGGCCCTGTGGGTGGTTGCCGACGATTGCCTGTGCCTTGCTCACAGTCCGGCTGGCGGCCGTGACCTCGACGCCGGGCAGATCCATCAGATATTGCACCGGCGGTCTAGCGACTAGGCCGGCGCCGAGTACGAGAACCTTCTTCATGGGAAATCCTCCACTGCTCCTTGATTATTCGTTATCCGAGGTACTGCTGGATATACTCATATTCGGGCGTCAACTGCCCGCGATAGGCGATGACCGCCCGCTTGATCTCGGGCGGCAGGCTGCTGGCCTCGAAAGGCGCCGAGAAATCGGCTCTGGCGATCGCTGGGATAAAAGGCTTCAGGATGCGCGAAAAGTCGACCGACGCCTCGCGCGGTAGCTCGCTGGGCAGAATGTCCACCGCCACCACCACCACGCCCGGCCCTTCGTGGCCGTCGGCCACGTTGCCGGTCAGCGGCTCGTAGACGAACAGTGGGTCGCCGGGATCGGTAGCCTTGACCGTGCACTCGATGGCGCCTTCGACGTCGCAGCTAATATCGCCGATGACCCGCAGGCACGGCTTGGCCCCGCTGAACAGCTCCTTCAGATAGGCCTTGGTCGCCAGGCGCGGGTACTTGGCCGACCAGAAAATGGCGTTGACCAGCACCGTCAGGTGAGGGATATACTGCTCAAAGGCGCCCCGGTACTTTTCGGGGTGCTGGTAATAATCCTGCAGCTCAAAGGTCGTTTCCGGCGACACCGGTTCGACGATGTGCCACTCTTTGAACACTACCTTGTACAGGTGATGCTGCGACGGCTCGGCACTGGCCGAAATTGCTGCCACCTCCTCCGGCTGGATCTCGATCACCGGCAGCAGGTCGAGCATCTCCTGGGCGCCGCGCGACACATTCCCATAGCCGGCCACGCCGACGATCAGTGGTGTTAACTGCTTAGGCAGCCCTTCGGTCTCGATCCGGGCCCGGACGCGGGCCAGCGCCTCTTTGGCCTCGGCCAGGTCGTGGTAGGTGCGGGTCTGGCGCAGCTCTGAGAACGGGTTTGGAATCCCTTCCCAGGCCAGCCGCTGCCCCAACGCCCACAGCGTGTCGATCATCCCTGCCACCCCGGCGTGCCAGCCGAAAAAGATCAGCCGGCGGTTCTTGTCGTCCACCACCCGTTCATAGTCGATCAGTGTGCAGCCCAATTCCAGCATCCGCTTCAGCATCGGCATGTTGTACGGCTGGCCCTTGATCGTGTGTGAAAAAAAGACGTACGTCTTGTTCGGCTCGAAGGCATACTCTGGGATCTCCTTGATCGCCAGGATGACCGACGCCGGCCCAAGGTCGTCCTGGACCGTGATGCCCTGCTCCACAAACTCTTGGTCGACGATAGCCCGGATCGGCGAAGGCTGGACGATCACGTCGATGCCCTGTTCTTTCAGGTCGGCGGCGTCCTGGGGCGTAACCGGCACCCGCCGTTCCCAGATACTCTTGTCTTCGCGTCTTACTCCAATAATTGCAGTCACATTCCCCTCCTGTATGGGCGACTCCATGTGGTCGCCCTCCCCCTCATGGTCGCCCTCTGCCCTTTCAGCAATCAGCTTCCAGCCGGGCGCAAACGCCGCCGAAAACTGAAAGCTGATCGCCATGTAGAATAAAGGCCGGTGCGCAGGGTACCGGCCACAGCCAGCCATCTAAAAGTAACTTCTCCAGCCCCCATTGGCTGCCCTGCCAGTATACGCCGCCCAACCCCTTTTGTCAAATGCCACGGCCCGGCAGACACCACTTGTGTATCGGCGCACTTGGTACAAGCCGAAGCATCGCTGCGCTGCTCCCAGATATTCCCACCACCTGGCGCAAATTCACCAGCGCCGCCGAGATCAACGATCTGTTTGATGACGGTACCTGGTGTAGAGATTTTCTGTCAGCTATGCGCCTGCAGGAGACCAAAAGAAGGGTCTTCCGTCCAGTGCTCAGTCGAGCCCCAGCCTCTTCCGCACCTCATCCCGACTGAACGGGAACTTGAACGCCTCGAGCGCCTGGAAAAAGGTCTCTCGGTCCACGACCTTTGGGTAGAGCAGGACGGCGGCCTCGACACGCTCATCGTCAAAGTTGAACGTCTCCAGCAGAGCGCGCACCTGGGCGCTGGTGAACCGTCCGCCGGTCCCCATCTCGCGAATGAGCGCGACCCTTTCCCTGTCGGGCCACCTTTTCCTGATCGCCTCTAGGATGATGTCAAACTCTTCCGGCGCGACGGCCGGCGGCCCGTGGGGTCTGGGCGGCCCGTGAGGCCTGGGGGGCCTGGGCGACCCTGCCAGGTGGCGCCGCAGGTCGTCGGCTCCTAGCTCGGCCCTGGCCAGGAGCAGGTCGAGGCGCTCCCGCACCTGCGGCTGCCTGATAGCGTCCAGCATATTCCTGGCCTCGCGCAGGTCGGCCAACACCTGGTAGGCTGTCTCCTCCGGTCCAGTCCGATCTTTGTGTTTCATCGATGTTACCTCCAAGTTCGATCTGTGTTATACTACACTCTGGCCCACCGGTCAATCTAGAGGTGGTCGGAGTTGGGGCGACTGGAACTTGACAAACGATAACGACCATGCTATAATTGCATTTGTGTACCCCCGGGGGGTATACGGGAGTAATGAGTGAGGGAGATAAGATCATGGAACAAACCGACATCGAGAAACTAATCTCTGATTTCATCGCCCGGCGTGTGTGGGCCGTGGTGGGAGTCAGCCAGGATCCGGCCAAGTACGGCAACCGCATCTATCGCAGCCTGCTTGCGTCTGGATACCACGTATACCCGGTCAACCCCAAAGGCGGTGAGATAAACGGGGCGCAAGTCTATCCCTCGTTGGCTGATCTGCCTCAGCAGCCAGAGGTCGTCGATCTGGTTGTGCCGCCGGCAGTCACCGAGCAGGTCGTAAAAGAGGTCAAGGAGCTGGGCCTGACGCGCATCTGGATGCAGCCAGGCTCCGAATCCGAGACCGCCATCGACTACTGCCACCGGCATGGCATCCAGGTGATTCACGATGCATGTGCCATGGCTCTGCGGCAGAACTGGGACTAGGTACGAGTAGGGCGCGGCGATCTCCCCTGATCGTGATGGCTAACCCACTGGAAATGGCCGGTTTGGCCCAATATTGCAACCTTTGGCCGCTCATGGAGCAGGCTTTTAATCAAGTTCTGTAGGAGGAATCAAAATGCCACTCATTTCGAAAAAGGACGCGGACGCTTTGCGCGACGAGTTTGCCGCGCAGTTGGTCAATCCCATCAAGCTGGTGATGTTCACCCAGACGGTCGAGTGTCAATTCTGCGCCGAAACCCGCCAGATCGTGGAAGAGGTCGCGGCGCTGTCGGACAAGATCGAGTCGGTGATCTATAACTTTGTCACCGACGAGCCGGTGGCCGAGAGCTATGGCATTGCCGAGATTCCGGCCATCGTCATCCTCGGCATGCAGGACGGCAAGGATCAGGACTATGGCATCCGCTTCTACGGCATACCATCCGGCTACGAGTTTTCTACCGTCGTCGAGGACATTTTGGCCGTGTCCCGGGGTGAATCGGGGCTCAAGCCCGCGACGCAAAAGGTGTTGGCCGGCCTGACCCAGCCGGTGCACATCCAGGTATTCATCACCCCCACCTGTCCCTACTGCCCCCAGGCTGTGCACCTGGCCCACATGTTTGCACTGGAGACCAAGGGGCTGGTGCAGGCTGATATGGTCGAAGCGATCGAGTTTCCTCACCTGGCGAACAAGTACCAGGTCTATGGTGTGCCGCGCACCGTGATCAACGACAAGATCCACCAGGAGGGCGCCGTGCCTGAGCCAATCCTCCTGGCCAAGCTGCTGCAGGCCCTTGCCCCCGCACCGGAGCAGGAGCCAAAGGACAAGCCGAAAAAGGACAAGGTCGAGAAGCAGAAGGGCCAAAAGCGGCCCAAGGCCCGGAAGTAGGGGTGGCCCCGTGACGCAAATCCCCGTCACGTGTAGGGCCGCTCGCGGCTGGAGATGGTCGCCCTTTCATGCCATAGGTACAAAGCGTCCGTGAAGGCCCAGCCTGGCGGATTGTGGGATGACATAATACCGCGCATAGACCGCGATCTGTGCCGCCGCTGCGCCGACTGTCCGCCGGTGGCTGCCTGTGCCACCGGAGCGTTGTGCCGGCCAAGGCCCGACAGCGTGCCGGTCCCGGACGCGGGCTTTTGCCTGGGGTGCTATACCTGCGCCGACGCCTGCCCCTATAAAGCGATCATCCCGCCGCGGGTGTCCGACAAGAGGCAATGACGATGAATGTGACGCTGTATACTAGCTCTCACTGTCCCTACTGCTTTCAGGCAAAAGAGTTCCTATCGCGCCGCGGCGTTCCCTTTGTGGAAAAGAACGTCGAATTGGACCGGAATGCGGCCATGGAGATGGTCCGCATCTCGCGGCAGCAGGGCGTGCCGGTGATCACGGTAGATGGCCAGGTGGTCGTCGGCTTTGACCAGCCCCGGTTGAGGCGCCTGCTTGACCAGGCCGTCCAGGCCAGGCCCAAGCTCGGCGCGTTGATCGCCGACGCTGCGGCGCAAATCAAGAAACACCCCGGTATCCCGGCAGCCGGCGCCTATGTGGGCAAGGTCAAGCCTGGCTCGCCAGTCGAACGGGTTGGACTGCGCGGCGGCGATGTGATCACCGCTCTGGGCGGCGAGCCGGTCCAACGTGCTGGCGATGTGCATCGCCTCCTGGCGAACATGCCGCCAGGCCGTGAAATATCGCTCGCCTATGTCAGGGATGGCGAGACACACCACACCTTGATCCGCTTATAGCGGGAAACAGGATGACCGAGAGAGCCCTTGCTCTCCCGGTTTTGGTTTTCGGCCTGCTTCATGCTATAATCGTGGCGATCAAAGAGGCGAGGAGGTTCGGCAGTGACTAATCCCCCATGTGTTTTCTGTGACATCATCCGGGGCCAATCCCCGGCCAGCGTCGTCTACACCGACGAGCAGGCCATTGCTTTCATGGACATCCAGCCGGTCATCCCCGGGCACCTGCTGATCATCCCCCGCGTTCATGCCGCTTACCTGGCGGACCTGGATCCCGATACCGGCGCTCACCTGTTCCGGGTAGGGATGAAGCTGGCCGCTGCCATGCGTCGATCGGCGCTTCGCTGTGAAGGGATTAACTTTTTCCTGGCCGACGGCGAGGCGGCGGGACAGGATGTCTTTCACGTTCACCTCCATATCCTGCCCCGTTTTCAGGGCGATGGTTTTGGCTTTCGCTTCCCTCCCGGCTATTGGGACCGGCCCAGCCGCGACACCCTGGACGCGCTGGCAGCGCAGATACGGGAAGCTTTATGACCTTGGATTTTGCCATCCGCCGCTTGATCCTGGCCTCCGGGTCGCCACGCCGGCGGGAGCTGATTTCACTGTTGGGCCTGCCCTTTGTCATCCGGGCGGCCAATGTGGACGAGCGTTGGTTGGACGGCGAATCGCCGCCCGAGATGGTCGTCCGCCTGAGCCAGGCCAAGGCCCGGTCGATCGGCGATGCCCGGCGCGACGAGCTGGTCATCGCCGCCGACACGGTCGTGGCGCTCGACGGCCAGGTGTTGGGCAAGCCGGTCAGTCCGGGTGAAGCAGCGCAGATGCTGCGCCTGCTGCGCGGGCGGCTCCACCATGTGTACAGCGGCATCAGCGCCTGGCATCCGGCCAGCGGGCGCCTGGTGTCCGAGCTGGCGGACAGCGCCGTCTGGATGCGCGAGTATGGCGACGACGAGATTGCCCGTTATGTGGGCAGCGGCGACCCGCTGGACAAGGCCGGCGCCTATGCCATCCAACATCCCGCCTTTGACCCGGTCGCGCGGGTCGAAGGTTGTTGGCTCAGCGTCATGGGCCTTCCGTTGTGCCATCTTGGCCGGGCGCTGGCCCAGTTCGGTGTCAGCCTGGACCCAGACGCGCCGGGGATATGCCGGGCTTTCAGCCAGCGTGACTGCTCTATGCCGCTTTTGCCACAACGCCAGGCGGTGAGCTGATGCCGGAGCTGCCAGAAGTCGAAACGGTCGCCCGCGGGCTGCACCAGTGCTTGCCGGGCTCAACCATCACCGCCGCGGCTATCTACTGGCCCCGCACCCTCGCCCGCCCGGCGCTGGACGAATTCCAAGCCCGGATCGCTGGCCGGCGGGTCGAATCGGTCGCCCGGCGGGGCAAGTATCTGGTCATCAAGCTGGACCAAGGCTATCTCCTCGTCCACCTGAAGATGAGCGGCCGGTTGTTCGTGGCGCTGGCCGGCGAAGCCCTGGGCCCGCATATTCGGGCTGTCCTGGACCTCGACGATGACCGGCAATTACGCTTCCGGGATGCCCGCAAGTTTGGGCGCATCTACCTGGTCGGCGAACCGGAAGAGATCACGGCGACCCTTGGGCCAGAGCCTCTGGCAGCCGATTTCTCACAGGAGGATTTCAGTCGGTTGTTGGGCCGGCGTTCTGGCCGGCTCAAGTCGATGCTGCTTAACCAGCAATTCCTGGCCGGAGTGGGCAATATCTATGCCGACGAGATACTCTTTGCTGCCCGGCTCAACCCCCTACGCCGGGTCGATACCCTGACCGCCGCCGACCAGGTGCGCCTGTATGAAGCGATCCGCGCGGTGCTGCAGCGTGCCATTGTCGCTTGCGGCACGACACTGCCGGATCGCAACTACCTGGATGCGGAGGGCCGGGCCGGCGATTATCAGGTGGAGGTGTATGGCCGGACAGGCGACCCTTGCCCGGTTTGCGGCGTCCCTATCGAACGGCTGATCGTCGGCGGGCGCTCCACCCACTTTTGCCCTAAATGCCAGCGATAGGGACTGGACTCTGAAGGCAAAATCTGATATAATAGGAATGACCCGAATGCTCAGCGATGAGACGCATCAGAGATAGATCTGCATTGCCGGAGGCTTGATGGAGCAGTTTAGCCTGGACCAATTGCGAACGTTGCTGATCCTGGTGATCGGCGCCATTGTTGTCTTGATGGTGGTCCTCATTGCCTATGTCATGTTGTCCAGCCGAAAGAAAACCGCGCGCGGTCAAGAGGGCGGGTTGCCTGGAGGGGGCAGGGCATCCTCGGACCATTCCTTTTCGGCCGGCACGCAGCCCCTATCCCTCGTCCGCGACACAGAAGGCGGACCACTCCAAGTGGAGATCGGCGGGGTGCGCTATCGAAGCCTGGCCGAGGTCCAGGATGTGGAGAGCAAAAGGCAGATCGTAGTCGCAGCTATGGAGCTGGTCCGTTTTACCGGGGTGCTTGGTCAGCAGGTGGAAGAGCCGGCGCCGATAGACAGGACCTATCGCTGGCGTGAAGATCTGCGCCAGGAAAGCCAGGAGGAGCTGAAGCAGATCCGTGGCGCGCCCGCCGACCAACCGGCTGCAGCCAGGCCGGTGGCAAAAGCCGCTATCGAGGAGCAGTTCCTGAGCATGCTCGCCGAAATGGGCCAGGCTTCGCCGCCTGAGAAACCGGGCCTGATCAGCTCTATCCAACATCGCCTGACACCCAAGGGCCTTGAAGAGCGTCCTCGTACCTTTGTGGATCACATCGAAGAGATCCTCCAAAGGCGGATGCAGACGATCCCGGCCTTTCATGACCGCGAGCTGCACATGCGTGCCGATCCCTCAGGTGCGGTTCACTTCCAGTTCGACGGGCGCGACTACCAGGATGCAAACGACATTCCCAACCTGACGGCCCGCCAGTTGATCGCGGACGCCATCAAAGAGTGGGAAGAGACCACGTGACGCGTTGCCCTTTATAGCTGCTTACGATAGGCCGAGTAACAACTGCCTCTTACGCGAAATCCATGGGCTCTAATCGGAATCGGTCGGGCCGTTCTGTAGAAACAAGATAGCCAGCTACGACGTCAGGATGATGCTCAAAAATGAGCAGCGCCCGCTCCTCCGCAGCCCAGTTCGCGATCTTGCGCTTGGTCTCGATGCTGACCAACGGTTCCACGTCGTAGGCGGGGACCCAGGCTAGCCTTTCCATGTGGATGGGCCAAGAGGCCAGGTCGCCCATGAACAGCGCCTTCTGCCCCTCACTTTCGATCAGCACACACTGGTGAGCCCTGGTATGGCCCGGGGTCACGACGACGCTGACCTCGTCGGTGAGGCGGGTATCGCCCCATAGAATGCGCAGTTGTCCTGCCTGCTGCAACGGTTCCCAGTTCTCTTGCCGGTAAGTGGCCTGTGTTCGCTCGTTGGGGAAAGTGGCGTCGGCCAGCTCCAGCCGCTGCACACAGTAGGTCGCCCAGGGGAACGTCGGCGCCAGCTCGCCATCCTCGCCATATCGCGTATTGCCGCCACAATGGTCGTTGTGGAGGTGGGTGTTGATAACCATGTCGACGTCCATAGGCCCGATGCCCACCGTTTCCAGGCTGGTCAGCAGGCGTCGCTCGCCGATCAGTTTGTTCTGCTCCCGCTCCTTGTCAGAGAGCTTGTCTCCGAGGCCGGTATCGATCAGGATGCGCTGCTTGTCGGTCTCGACCAACAAGCAGCGCAGTTGAAAGGCAACGCGATTCAGCTCGTCCGGCTCGGCCACCTGTTCCCACAGCACCTTGGGTACCAGGCCAAACAAACCGCCGCCGTCGGACCATTGGATTCCGTCGGATAGGGCGTGGAGGGTGACATTCCCCAGGCGCATTTGCGCTCCTATTCCTGACTCCTCACAAACTCGACCCCGCGGGCTAGAGCCCGCTTGTTGGGCTCGACGATCTTTCTACGTGCCTCAGGAAGGTGGCTCTCCAGGGTGTGTTCGATGCCCTTGAGCGACACAACCTCCCGCCTGCCGAGCATGGCCCCCAGCAGGATGACATTGGCCATTCTCACATTGCCCAGCTCCACAGCCAGTTCGTTGGCCGGGACATAGATCGCCTCGATGTCATCTCGCTTTGACCTGTCTCGGACGAGCGTCGAGTTGGCCACCAGCAGTCCGCCCGGTTTGACCAGCGGCTCATACTTGTCCATTGAAGCTGGGTTCATGACGATGGCCATCGTCGGTTGGCGGATGATCGGCGAGCCGATGTCGTCGTCCGATAGGATGACGATGCAGTGGGCCGTGCCCCCTCGCATCTCGGGCCCGTAGGACGGGATCCAGGTCACGTGCCATCCTTCGTCCATCCCGGTATAGGTCAGCAATTGGCCGGCAAAGAGGGCGCCCTGCCCCCCAAAACCGGAGATAATGATCTCTTCGTGCATGGCTGGCTCCTTATTTCAAGGCCTTGACCTCGTCTTTGACCTTATAGTCACCCAGTGGGTAGTAGGCGACCATCCGCTCTTCTACAAACTTGAGCGATTCCTTGGGCGTCATGCCCCAGTTGGTCGGGCAGTTGGACACCACTTCGACCAGGGAAAAACCCAACCCGGCCATCTGTACCTGGAAGGCGGTCTTGATCGCCCTGCGCAGCTTGCGCACCTCGGCCGGGTTATAGGCCGTCCGCCGGACGATATACGCCGCGCCGTCCAACTGCGACACCAATTCGGCCACACGGACCGGATACCCCTGGGTTTTGACATCGCGGCCGTAGGGCGATGAAGTTGTGACCATGCCCGGCAGCGTCGTTGGCGCCATCTGGCCGCCGGTCATGCCGTACACTGCATTGTTGATAAAAATGATGGTGATATTCTCCCCGCGCGCTGCGGCATGGATCAGTTCGTTTGTGCCGATCGACGCCAGGTCGCCATCTCCCTGGTAAGTAAAGATGATCTTATCCGGGTTGGTACGCTTCATGCCTGTCGCCATCGCCGGCGCCCGGCCGTGTGCTGCCTCGGCGAAATCACACTCAAAAAAGTAATAGGCCAGCACCGAGCAGCCGACCGGCGCGATGCCGATCGTCCGCTCCCGGATCTCCAGTTCGTCCATCACTTCGGCGATCAGACGGTGGGTGATGCCGTGTATACAGCCAGGGCAGTAGGTGGTAACCACATCCGCCAAGGACTTGGGACGGCTAAAGACTAGCTCAACTTCCTCTGTCATTTTGGGCTCCTTCCTTATGCCAGCTTCTTGATCTCGTCCAGGATCTCTTCCGGCAGCGGAACCACCCCGCCCATCTTGCCAAAGAAAGAGATCGGCACCCGGTCGCGGGTGGCCAGCCGGACATCCTCGAGCATCTGTCCGGCGTTTAGCTCTACCACCAGAAACTGGCGGGTGGCGTCGGCGACCTTGTCCAGAGCTGCGTACGGGTAGGGGAATACCGAGATGGGGCGAAACAGGCCAACCGGAATCCCCTGCGACCGCGCCTGCTTGACCGCCGTCTGCACAATACGCCCAGCCGTACCATAGGCCACTACCACAATCTCGGCGCCGTCCATCATATATTCGGCGTAGCGGACCTCGTTGGCCCGGATCTCGGCGATGATCCGCTGCAGCCGCAAGTTTTGCTCCTCCAGTTGGCTGGCGTTGAGAAACAGTGAAGTTATGATGTTGTGCGGCCGGTCTTTTGCCCCGGTCAATGCCCAGGGGAAGGTGGCTCGCCTGATCGGCTGCATGTCGGGGAACTCGACCGGTTCCATGATCTGGCCGACCATCCCATCGGCAATGACCATCACCGGTTGCGTATACTTTTCCGCCAGATCAAAGGCCAGGATAACCAGATCCACCGCTTCCTGGATGGTGGCTGGCGCCAGCACGATAGGGTTATAGTCGCCGTGCCCCCCTCCCTTGACCATCTGGAGATAGTCGCCCTGCGCCGGCTGGATGTTGCCCAGGCCGGGTCCACCGCGCATGACATTGACCACGACGCATGGCACAAAAGACAGGGCGATGTACGAGATCCCTTCCTGCATCAAGCTAAAGCCGGGGCTGGAGGTTGTGGTCATCACCCGCGCGCCGGTGCAGGCTGCGCCGTAAACCATATTGATCGCCCCTAGCTCGCTTTCCGCCTGGACAAAGACCCGGCCCAGCTCGGGCATCCGCCGCGACATATACTCCAGCACCTCGGTCTGAGGCGTGATCGGATACCCAAAGTAGGCTTCACATCCGGCGCGGATGGCGGCCTCGGCAATCGCCTCGTTCCCTTTCATCAGTGTTTTCATGGCTCTACCCTCCCGCCTGCCGGCTTGGCGTCTCCCACATCCCGTTTTCTTCTCACCGTCCGGTAGACGGTGATCACCATGTCCGGACACATCATTGCGCACAGTGTGCAACCGGTGCACTTGCCGTCGGGATCGACAAAGATCGAGGGACGATAGCCTTTCACATTAAAGTGATCCGCCATGTGCACCAGGTCCTGCGGGCAGACCGTGGTGCACAGCTCGCACCCTTTGCATCGGTCCTCGGCAATGACAATGTAGCTCATTCCTCACAGCCCTCCTTTGATTATGTGACGTTACTGCTCAGCTCATAAAGCAGGTTGAAATGCTAATCGTAACAAGATTCCTGTGTGAAATCACGATCAACCTATGATAGAGTGAGCAGTTACTACTTGACCAAGTAAACCCCCAGCGCCAGCGACAGCAGTTTTTGTTCCGGTGGATCGGAACGGGATGGCATGATGATTGGACACTTGCCGCCGACGACTACCGCCGCCACCCGGCCCTTGGCAAAATAGGAAATGGCCTTGGACAGGATATTGCCCGATTCGACGTCAGGCGTGATCAGAATGTCGGCATAGCCGGCCACGGAGCTGTGGATGCCTTTCATCTCTGCTGCCCTGGGTGAGATGGCATTGTCCATCGCCAGCGGCCCATCCACGATCCCGCCCCGGATCTGGCCCCGCTCGGCCATCTTGGACAGGTTGGCGGCGTCCATATTGGCCCGCATTTCAGGGTTGACCATCTCTGTGGCTGCCAGAACTGCCACTTTGGGCCGCTCGATCCCCAGATCGATGGCCGTGTCGATGGCATTCTGCACAATGGCGATCTTTTGGGCCAGCGTTGGTGTGACGACGATCGCCACGTCGCTGATCAGCAGCAGCCGGTCAAACTCTGGGATCTCGAAAACGCTGATATCGGACAAGAGCTTGCCGATCCGCAGGCCGGTTTTCGAGTCCAGTGCGGCCTTGAGCAGTTCCACCGGTTGGGCGCGGCCGTTCATCAACAGGTCCACCTGCTCGGCATGGATCATCTCTACGCCTTTGTAAGCAGCCTGGAGCAGGTCGTCTTCGGCTATGATCTCCATGCCCGAAAGGTCCAGCCCTTCCTCGGCGGCGATGGTCCTGGCTCGGTTCGGGGAGTCGATGATGGTGCACTGCGCCAGGCCGATGTCGCGGGCCTGGCACGCGGTATGGAGCGTTTGTCGTTGGGCGCCTCCGACGATGGCCACCCGTTTCGGCCCGCGAGCCAGAGCGGCTTCCATCAATTGGTCCAGGTTTCTAATCGCCGGTTGTTTTCCTGCCGTCATTCGGCCTCCCTCGAAAATAGACCCACCCGGAGGGCGCGGCGACCGCGCCCCCACAGCTTTCGTTCATCGTGGCGCCCGAAAGGGCATGGCGACTCGCTCGAATTAGACTCACGCGTACGGTTTTCATTCATGGCGGCCATAGCTACTCCCAGGGCATGGCAAAGTAGCGGTCCAGCACCAGCATCGGCCGGGCTCCGGTGTGGCGCATGGCCGCCTTCACTTGTTGGACCCACTGCCTCTCGACGCACAAGAAGGCGATGGGCAGTCCCAGCTCGCCGGCAAATTCCTCGATCCGGGCGTGCCCGTCGACGATCGCCTGCACTGTCGTCTCGCCGATCAGGTTGGGATTGCTCACCAGGCTGCTTACTTTCAGCCGGGAAGTCGTCTCGATCTCGGCGATCGATTGGGCAAGCCCCTGCAGTGTATTGGTAAAGGGGCGGTAGGGGTTGACGACAAAGTGCATGGTGTAGGGCCGCCCCTCGGTCATGGCCTGGCGGATAGCGCCGCTGAACTGGCCCAGAGCGCGCGCTCCCTGGGGGTCGCCGCCCACGTCGACCACCACCGGTCGCTCCGACTGCTGGAGCGCGCCCAGGATCTGGGGTGTAATGGCGGGTATATCCAGGTGTTGGCCGGCGGCGTGCGGCGCGACCACCCGCACCCCGTGTTCCTCCATGGCCCGCACCGCGCCGATCTCCCGTGACCGGAAGTAGGGTGTCACGATGTCCAGGTCGATCAGGATGACGGCCTCGGCGGACGTTCCGGGCCGCGCGCTCGCCGGAGGCTGGGCCAATGCCAGCCGCAGGGCATAGTTGATCGCGACCTCGGTCTTGCCGCTGCCAAAGCGACCGGTGAAGAGCAGGATATGGCTGTGGTTTGTGGCCAGGTCCAACTTGCTCATGATTGAACTATTTTGACCGGCGCCTGTTGTCGTGGGCCAGCATGACCCCTAACGCCAGCCCGACCAGCTTGGCCTCGCGGGTGTCGGAGCGCGATGAGACGATCAGCGGGCACCGGGCGCCGACGACCACGCCGGCCATCTTGCCCTGGGCAAAGTAGGTGATGGCCTTGGCCAGGACGTTGCCGGCTTCGATGTCTGGGGCGATGAGGATGTCGGCATAGCCGGCGACCTCGCTCTTGATGCCCTTGATCCGGGCCGATTCGGGCGAGATGGCGTTGTCCAGGGCGAGCGGGCCATCGACCAGGCCGCCCCTGATCTGACCCCTGTCGGCCATTTTGGACAGGTTGGCAGCGTCGAGCGTGGTGGGGATCTTGGGGTTGACCACTTCGGTGGCGGCCAGGACGGCCACGCGCGGCAGGGTGACTCCCAGGGCGTGGGCGACGAAGATGGCGTTCTGGACGATCTGGACCTTTTGCTCCAGGTCGGGAGCGACGACGACGCCGGCGTCGCTAATAAAGATGAGCCGGTCAAAGCCGGGGATTTCGAAAACGGCTACGTGGGTAAAGAGGCGGCCTGTGCGCAGCCCCATCTCCTTGTTGAGAGCGGCGCGCAAAAAGTCGCTGGTCTCCACTTTGCCCTTCATGGCGATCTCTGCCTTGCCGTCGCTGATCAGCCTCATCACCTGCCAGGCAGCTTCCTGCGGCTGGGGCTGGTGGATGACCTCCATGCGGGAGATATCAAAGCCTTCTTTGGCGGCGATCTGTTCGATGGCGCCGCCGTCTCCGACCAGGATCACCTCGGCCAGGCCAGCCAGCTCGGCGTCGAGGCCGGCGAGCATGACCTCGCTCTGGTGGGCGGCGGCGATGGCCACTTTTTTGGGTCCTTTGGCCCTGGCTGCCTGCAAAAGCTTATCAAAGGTTTCGATCGATATGGTCACGATGACCTCCTCGTCGTTGATCAAGGCTGGGCGCCCGGCGGCGGAGCCTTGGGGATGGTGAAGTAGAAGCAGCTCCCCTCGTCTTGCTTGCTGCGAACGCCTATCTGGCCCCCATGGGCCTCGACGATCTGCTTGGCGATAGCCAACCCCAGCCCGGTGCCGCCAAAGCGCCGGGTGGTAGAGCCGTCGATTTGGTAAAACCGGTCAAAGACGCGGGTCAGCTTGTCGGCGGGGATGCCGACGCCCTGATCCTCGACCTCGGCGCGGATGGATCCGGCCTCTTCGTAGATGCGGACTGTAACGGCGCCGCCCGGATGGCTGAACTTGAGGGCGTTGCTGAGCAGGTTATCGAAAACCTGGCCGAGGCGCTGCTCGTCGCCCAGGATGAGGGGCAGATCGGCGGCGATCTCGTCTCGGAGAGCGATGCGCGCCTGGTCGGCGCTGGCCTGGGCGGCGCGGAGGGCGTTGCGGCCCACGTCGGCGAGGGGCACGGAGTGAAACTGAACCTGCTCTCTGGCGTACTGCAGGGTGATAATGTCGTCGACCAGGCGCGACAAGAGGCTGGCCTTGTCGGCCACGATGTCAAGGGCCTGTTTCTGCTGTTGGCTCAGCTCTCCCATGTCACCCTCTTGGAGCAGCTCGAGGTAGCCCCTGACAAAGGTAAGGGGTGTGCGCAGCTCGTGGGAGATGTTTTGGACCAGCTCGGACTTCATGCGATCCAGCTCGCGCAAGGCGCTGTACGCGTCTTCGAGATCGTGGTAGCTGGCCTGCAGGCTTTCGTAGAGCTGGGCGTTCTCGATGGCGACGGCGGCCTGGGCGGCGACGATAGTGAGGAGCCGTATCTCGCCGGCAAAGGCGCCGGTCCTGGTATCATCGAGGGCAAGCAAGCCGATGACCTGGTTGCGAACGATGAGGGGTACGGCCAAGAGGGAGCTGACCTCAGTATCAAAGTAATCCAGGTCGGCGACCAAGCGCGCATCGGGAATGTAGATGGAACGGCGCTCGTTAAAGACGCGGCCGCCGATGCCGCGATCGGGGCTCAACCGGGCGGAGGCGTGCTGTTCTTGGGGCAGGCCGCTGCTGGCTTCGAGCCGCAGCGTGCTTGTGGCCGGGTCGACGAGAAAGATGCAGCAGGCGCGGCAGTTGATGGTCACCTTGAGGATGGTGACGATCGATTCCATGACCCGGCTGAGGGACAGGCTGCCGGTTATCTGGGTGGACAGGGTATAGAGGGTGGATACTTCGGCCAGGCGGTCGGTGGTTTCCTGGTGGAGCCGTTCCTTGTCGATGGCGGCAGCGGCCATGTCGGCCAGGGCCATGAGAAGCCGCCTCGTGGCGTCGTCCTTGGGCAGGCCGTCTACGGCAATCAATCCGATGGCCCTGTGCTCGGTGATCAAGGGCACGTTGGTTATAGACTTGGCTCGCGAGCCGACGTCTTGCAGAAAGTCGGGGTCGGCCGACGTGTCTGGTACCTCGACGATCTGGCCGGTGGCGAGGGCGCGGCGGTAGGTGCCTTCGTGGGTGTATACTGGCCGGTTGTTAAAGGCGTCGACGACCTCGGATCCCAGGCTCCGCTCGGCGACCATGCGCAGCCTGTTGCCGCCCGGGGGGGAGATGAGGATGATCGAGCCCTCCTGGCTGCCCATGAGCTCGAACGCCTCCTCGAGGACGATGTCGAGGACGGCTTTGAGATCCCTGGCCTCGTTGAGCGCCTGGCTGACCTGGCTGAGGGCGGTGAGCTCTCGGACACGCTGGCGGGCCTCGCCGTACAGGCGGGCGTTGTCGATGACAGTGCTTAGCTGCCCGCCCAGGGTGACGAGCAATCGCTCGTCCTCCTCGGTAAAGGCGTTCAGCCGGGTGCTCTGCGCGTCCAGCACGCCGATGAACCGGTCGCCGGCCCGCAGCGGCACGGCTATCTCGCTGAGGGTATCGGGGTAGCCGGCCACGTAGGTCGGCACCTGGCGCACATCGTCCACGCGCCACGGCTTGCCCGTCTGAACCACCCGCCCCGAGATGCCCATGCCCGGCGGGATGCGAAAGTCGGCCCGCTGGGGAAAATGGTCGCTGTGAGCCAAAGCCGGATGTAGCCACAGTTCGCCTGTATCGCTGTCCAGCAGCAGTACGTTGGCCCGCTCAAAGCAGGGCATCTTCAATAGGGCTGCCAGGGTTCGCCGGATCACTTCGTCGAAATCCAAAGTAGAGCTGGCGGCCAGCGCCGCCTTGTTCAAGAGCTGGACCTCTTCCAGGTGATGGCTCAGCTCCTGGTAGAGCTGGGCGTTCTGGATGGCGACCGCTGCCTGGGCGGCAAAGGCCTGGAGCCGGTCGCAGTCGGCCTGGGTGAAAAAGTCAGGCGTGCTGCTGTCGGCGTTCAGAAAGCCGATTACCTGTCCGCCCACGTAGATCGGCGCCCCGGCATAAGAGCCCAGCCACGGAGTCTCGGGCATCTGTACCCAACCTGGATAGTCTGCGGTGTTGGGGATTAGGAGAGGGGCGCCCGTCTGTTGCATAACGCGAAAAGTAGAGGTATTGGTTATCCTCAAGGCGAAAGAAGAGAAGCTGCTTGCAGTGCCGAGGCGCTCGTAGCCGCGCGTCCGCACCATGCGCGCATACTCGCCGTCGATCAGCATAACGCTGACGGCGTCGCCAGGGATCACGTTGTTCAGTTGTTCCAGAATGTCATCCAAAACCTGGTCAAGGTCCAGGCTGCTGCTGATGGCGGCGGTGGCCTGGCGCATGGCCTCGGCCAGCGCCCGCTGCTCGCGCTCGGCCTGGTATAGCCGCGCGTTTTTGATGGCGACCGTCGCCTGGGCGGCAAAAGTCTCGGCCAGATCGATCTGGGCAGGGCTGAAGGTGCGGATCCTTCCCTTGCTATAGATATTCAAAATGCCGCTTAATTGTGTTTGATACAGCGGCACAGACAACGCGCTTCGCAGCCCTTCCCTGACGATCAGCTCCCGATCGCCGTATGGGGTCTCGGCTAGATCCTCTGTGTAAATCGGGCGCGGCCTTCCGTCAGGCGGGATCATCGCAGTCAGCCGTTCCCTTGGAATCCGTTGCTGCTGCGCGTAATCGGCCGTCAGCCCAAAGCCGGCCGACACCACCATATTGCTGGACGTTTTGTCCCACAGCATCAGACTGACCGCTTCAGCCTGAAACGCCCGCGCTGCCTCGTTCACAATCCGCTCCAGAAGCGTGTCCAGGTGCAGCTCTGCGCTCAGGGCCGCAACCGTGTCCTGGAGGCTCCGCAGCTCCAGGCGGCTCTGGCGTTCCGCGCTGAACAGGCGCGCATTCTCGATGGCAATGGCTGCCTGCGCTGCAAAGGCCATCGCCAGGCGAGCGTGCTCCTGGGTGTAGAAACTAGGCTCCCGCTTGTCGAGCGCGATCATCCCGATCAACCGGTCCCCGAACAACAGCGGCACCCCCAGCCAGGAGCGGATGGGTGTTTGGACGTGTGGTTCGCTCTGAAACCCCTGGTAGATCGTCGGGGCATCGTCTATGATCACCGGGGCGCGCTTGAGCATGACCTCCCGGTTGGGGTTGTCGCCTGCGACTAGATCAAAGCGCATGCCCAGTAGCTGCTCGGAATTGGCAAACCCATGGCCGCCGATGATCTCCAACGACCCATCTCTGAGTTGCTGCACCGATGCGCTGTCGTAAGGCACTACATCCTGCAGCTCCTCCAGGATCGACTCCAAAACCTGGTTCAGATCGAGCGTCGCGCTCAATGCCTGGGTCGCTGTCTGTAGCTTCTCGGCCTCACGCCGGCGGCGGGCCTCAGCCGCGAACAGGCGGGCATTCTCCAGCCCGAGGGCCAGTTGATCGGCCAGGCTCTGCGTCACGAACAGGTCCTGCTCGTCAAAAGCATTTGGTTGTTCGCTGTTCAGATCCAGCACGCCGAGCACGCGCTCACCAGCTCGGATCGGTACTACCAGCTCAGAACGGGTGTGTGGGAGCAGTTCGTCGGGGATATAGAACGGGTCGTGAAGTACGTCGTTCGACAGGTAAGGGCGTCCGGTGGCAGCTACATGTCCAATAATCCCCTCTTCCCCGATTCGGAAGCGCAGGCCTTTTTCTTGCCAGTGCAGCATTTTTTCAGGATGGCTGCTGCTGCGAAAGACAACGTACCCGGTCTGGGGGTTGGTCAGGAATACGTCAACGTAGTAATAACTGAATTCAGTCTGGATCGCCTTGACTGCATAGTCGAGCAAGGCCTCTGGATCCAGAATCGACAAGACGCGCTGGCTGATGTCGGCGATCAGCCGTAACTGAGCCGCCTGCTGGCGGTCTGCTTCCTCCCCTGCCTGATTGTTGTTGACAGCAGCAGTTGCTCGATCTGGCATCCTCTCTTTTTCGGCCATTCACTATCGTTCTTTCAGCAGCCAGCTCCAGTAATACCACGTGACACCCAGGCTGACACTCAAGGCAATGGCCATCGGCAGGTGATGCAGGAGCAAGTAGAAGATTGGATCGGTTAGCACTGAAGGCACAGACTCAACCGGCGCCCAAAACACACTTGCCCTTATCAAGTGCGCGAGAAGGGCCAGGCATAAGCATCCGATCGCCCCGTAATAACCATAGTAGAACGGCCGCATCTTGGTCACAGCGCCAAGCTTCCGGCCGAAACGCGCCAGGATCACCAGGATAAAAATGACCGACGCCAGGCCGATCGATCCCAAAATCGCGGTGATGACTTCCATCACTTCCTCGCCATCATAATCCGGTATAGGGTATAGCCCAGGCCGATCAGCACCAGCCCTCCAATCAAAAACAACAGATCCGGACCTGGCAATCCGACAAAATCCCGAGTGTTGAACAGATACCAGATCGCTCCTGCCAGAAATAACACCAACGGCGCCGAGAACAACTGGTAGTAGGATCGCTGCCGGAACTGCATCTGGTAGAAACGCCCGATCAGCACCAGAAAGAAAAGCAGGATGGCAACTACGATCCAGCTATACAACACTAGGATGGAGCCGATAGTCTGTGTCATGTGGGCAATATTACGGTTGCCTAAAGGCCTCCATGAATGCGTCGGCCATGCGCCTGGGGCTGCCGCTCATAATGCCTTCCCGCCCCTCAAACTTGCTCATGATCTCGATACCCTGACCGGTGATCTCGAACTGGCGGATGTCTTTGGCGTGATCGCCCCCCCGCAGCTTTAAAACCAGCAGGGCTCTATGGATCGCACTGTCGATCTCGACATAGCGGAGCAAAACGTACGAGTCAACCACGAAAGCGATTGTGTTATCCTGCTCTTCGTCCCCGCCCAACAGAACCGGGCTCTCACGGGTCAGGATACTGGTCAGCCCCTCACGCTTGAGTGAGTTTATAAAGCCATATACCACAGCTCGTAGTTCGACCGGATCCTCTGACAACTGGTCAAAATGGGAGATGCTGTCGACGAGGATGCGGCGGGCCCCCATCTCACGCGCCAGCGTTTCAATCGTTCCGCCGACACTCTCCAGATCGGCCCGGCTCACCTCCGGACTGGTCATGATCACCCGCAGCTTGCCATCGCGCTCCAGTTGGCGAAAATCCCAACCCAAGCTCTGCGCGTCGCGGTAATACTGCTGGGGGAACTCCTCAAATGTGACGATCAGGCCGGGCTCATTGTGGTCGCGGATGCCGTTATATATGAACTGCATGCCGAAAGTGCTCTTGCCGGTTCCAGGCGGCCCTTCCACCAGGTTGGCTGTCTGCGGCAGGAACCCACCGCCCAGCATCTCGTCAAGACCCTTGATGCCGGTTTTAACGCGATCGTTGCTCATTCTTTGCCTCCCGTGTGAATCTTGATCCTGTGTAGGATATACCGCACTATGCCAGGCCATCCTTTTTGCGAATCGATGGGCGCGCGCTGGCCAGAGCTCACTCTGGCGGCCCATAGACTAGCGCATACCACGGACAATGTGGTAGATGACCTTGACCCGAAAGTGGCGGTCCTCACAGGCGGCAATGAACCTGTCGATCAGCTCCCGGATGGCCGGATCTGTGGTCAGCGAATACACAGGCATCCCTTCCACAGATCTCATCTCCATGATCCGGGCCTGGCACAGGTCGCGCAATTCGGTTTCGATGGTGGCAGCATTACGGCCGATGTACTTGGCGATGCCATCGGCTGTGTCCGCTGTGTTAGGATTCTCGCGCAGGAAACGGACCAGGTCCCATTTGATGAACGAGTTTACCTTGGTCTTGACCAGGTCCAGAAGCTGGGGATCCATATCGTTCATAAGGCGTGTGGTGAAATCTTCTCCGCTAAAGACCAAAGTTGCACCTCCCCTTTGTTTTTGGGGCCAACGCTGCCCCGCTACACACTGGCCCGATGCTTCCCCTACAACCGCAGACGGGGCCATCGATCAGGTCAACCCCCGGATGTCGCACGACAACCGGCGAATTTGCCGTTGCACCTATTGTAACATCTTCACCCAAAAAGATCAAGAGTTGGCATAGCCTGTTTCTGACTGCGCGCTAGCGGCGTAGCGGTTCTGGCGCGTAGCGAAAGAGGGAGCGAACGACCGTCCGCCGGATATTGGCTCCCAACTCCTCGAATAGCTCAAACGCCTGCCGCTTGTACTCCACCAGCGGATCCCGCTGGCCATAAGCCTCCAGCCCAATCCCCCGCCGCAGATCCTCGATATCGGTCAGATAGTCGATCCACAGGCGGCTGATCGTATAGAGCAGCGCTGTCTGTTCGATGCGCCCCATGATCCTCCGTCCCAGATAGGATCGCAATAGCGCCTGCTGCTGCTCGTCCAGGTTCTGGAAGGGGGTTGCCCCCCAAGCAGCCATCGCTTCGCTGCCCAATCCGTCGACCAGCTCGTCGTACAGGTCTGGATCGAGATCCGCCACCCTGGTGTTGCGTATGGCGTGCATCTGGCCCTCGTCGAACTCCAATTCTGCCTGCTGCAGCAAAGGGCGAAGCGCGGCGCGCCACTCAGTCCACTCGCGATCCAGGTTGCCTAGCTGCATCTGGCGCAATGCGGCCGCCTGTTCGCAGCGCAGCATCTCGATCAGTTCTGGATCGCCCAAGTCGCGGACCCGCTGCTTCTGAAGCTGGCCGAGCTGGCTTGAATCCAGAAACCAATCGCGGCTTTGCAAGTGAGCAAGGATGACCTCCCGCTCCGCCGCATCCAGGTCGCCCAGGCTCAAGCGCCCATGTTGGGTCTCTTGCGCCGCCCAAGCCTTTACCTTTGCCTGGCCAAACTCGACGGCCAACGCTTCCAGGTCCTCCCGCCGCAGGGCGGCAAGGGGCTGGCTCAAGAGGCGGACCCGTTCAGGTTGGGTCTCAGCCTGGTCAAAGTATCCCTGTGATTCCAGGGCATCGCGCAGTCCCTGGCGCAGATCGCCGTCCATGTCTGCAACCGGCATGTCGCCCAGCTCGGCGTCGAGGTGCCGGGCTGCGTGGCGCACGACCTGCTCGTACAGCTCGCTGCCCAGGTCAGCCAGGCGACGCCCCAACGTCTGGGTCTGTTTGTCGTCGTCGATAAAGTAGCCGATTTCGTCGAGGTGCCGCCACAGAGCCGCCTGCACCTGGGGTGACAGGTCGGCCACCAGCCGGCCTTCCTCAACGCGCAGCGTCACCCACTGGGTCTCAGCCAGAGCTTGCTCGATCGCCTGGCGGATAGGAGGCGCCAGATCCTGCGCCGGCGATTCCTCTACCTGGCGCAGCCGATCCGCGTCGATAAAATAGTCGCCCTGAGCCAACCATTCCTGGATGGCGGCCTGCATTTCCTGGGGAAGGTCGCCGACCGGCTGCGTTTCCAGCATGCGGCTGAGGCGCTGAAGCAGGTCATCTTCAACCCCCCGCTGGATCTCGGCGTCGAACTCGTCCAGCCGCTGGTAGGGGAACAGCTCCTCTTTGAACTGGTCATTAAAGTAGCCGCTGCCCCGCAGACAAGCCCACACCGCGTTCCTTTCTTCGTCGGGCAAAGCCGGCGGCCGGCGATCTCGGATCTGGACCAGCCACCGCCGCCCCAGGTGCCGGGCGATGGCGTCATGGATCGCCTCGGGCCATTGAGCTATGGCGCCCGTTTGGGTCAGGCGCAGCCGTTCGGCGCGGTCAGTGAGCAGGCCTTCCTGATCAAAGAAGGCGATCAGTTCTTTTTGAGTTTCCGCCGGCAGATCCCGGAACGGGGTTGCGGCCAATTCCGCCACGCGGATCTGCCCCAAGCATTGCTCCAGGCCGCGCAGCACGTCAGGCGGGAGCTGGGCCAACGTCTTGCGCTCGTACCAGCCGACCTTGGTCTCGTCTACGAAATAGCCCCGCTCTTCCAACGCCTGCCGGACGATCTGGCTTGTATCGGGCGGCAGTTCCTCCATGGTCTTGGTCGCCAGGTCGGCTCGCAGTTGGCCGAACAGCCTGTCGCGGATTTCGGCGACCGGCGCGCCGTCCAGGTCGGCCAGGCGCTGGCCGGCCAGGCGCCGGATGCGATCCGGGTCGGCCAGCAGGCCTATCTGCGCCAGACGGTCGATGACGGAGCGGCGCACGCCGTCGCCCAGGTCGCGCAGAGGGCGGTCGCCCCACTGTTCGCGGGCCAGAGAAGCTTTCACCCCGACTATCAGCTCCGGTTCGAGGTCGGCCAGCCGCCGGCCCAAGAGCTGGTCGCGGCCCTCCTGGTCGGTGAAAAACCCAGCCTGCTGGAGGGAGGCGAGGACTAGCTGCCTGGTGCTGACGTCCAGGTTCGAGATCTTGCGCTGGGCGACGCGATCCAGCCGCGAGCGCGCCAGCAGCGATATGGCCGCCCGCCGCGTCTCAGCCGGCAGGTCGCTCAGCCGCTGGTGAACGAAAAAGCGCTGCACCCGCGTTTCGTCCACAAAGTACCTCTGCCGCTGAAGGTAGGCGATAGCCAGATCGCGGCCGGCCGGTTCCAGGTCCGCCAACGGCCGCTCCTGGTGCGCTTCCAGGAACCGCCTCCCCAAGAAAGCCGCCGCCTCGTCGCGGGTGCGGCGATCCCAATCGCGGATAGGCTGCTCGACGAGCCTGGCCCGGGCGGCCGCATCGTCCAGCATTCCGGTCCGGCGGAGGTGGGCGCCGATCCGTTCCTGGAGCTCGCCGCCCAGCTCGCCGACAGGCTTGTCGAGTATGCTGGCATCGATGGTGTGGCTCAGCCCGGCCAGTATCGTCTCGGCCTGCGGCAGATCGCCCAGGCGCACGTGTCGCTGCTTGAGGCTCCTCAACACCAGGATAAAGCGCAAGCGGTCTTGGAGGTCAGGGTCCAGCTCCTCTACCGTGAGGCGGCGCTGATCGCCGAGCTGGCGCGCGCCCAGGTAACGGGCCAGGGAGCTTTGCCTTTTGGGGTCCAAGTCGCCGAGGGACAGGCGCGCCCACCGTTTAAACTCGGCCTGGCCCCAGGTCTGTTCGCGCTGCTCGACGGCCCAATGCAGCGATTCCAGGATCTCGCGGCGCAGCTCTTCCGGCTCGATGTCCTGGACGAGGGCCTGGGCCATGAGGCTGAACGGAAAGCGGGGCATCCACGCGGCGCGGCGGCGGTGCTCACGGTCGAACGCCTGCCTCTGGATGTAGTGGATGGCCAGCAGGTGCTCGGCGATGGCTTCCCAGTTAGTATCGGCC
The DNA here is from genome assembly GCA_016926595.1 of Anaerolineae bacterium. The sequence goes on along the minus strand of JAFGOG010000020.1, from coordinate 727 downwards.
AGGGGTGCGCGCGCCGCGATCGCCTCAACTTCAGCCAGTTGGCGCTGCGCCCACTTGTCATATTCATGGCCTGCGGCCTGGCTGAGCAGTGCCTCGATCTCCTCCAGCTCCAGGTGGACCATGTCGTTGAGCTGCCGCAGCAGGCTCACCAGGTCGACCCGCCCGCCCTTTTTGCTCTCGGCCACCGTGTCGCGCAGCCGCTCCAGGTCCCGGGCCAGCCGGCCCTGGCGGAGGTCCCCTCCGGGGAGAGAGGCTTCCTTGTCCACTCCGCTCGTGCCCCGGGACTCCCTTCGGTCGCCGGCGGCCCGATTTGCGGAATCCTGGTAACGGGCGATCAAATCGTCCAGGTGGCTGCCCAGGACGTGTCCCACCAACCGGTCCAGCCGACCGCAGTCGAGGCTGCTGGTTGCCTTGATAGCATCCACCATCTCTGCCACCTGGGTAGGGGTTGGCTTGGCCGGCGCCGCCAGATGCTCCAGTTGGCGGCGTCCATCCGCGTGCGCGTTGGCCTGCTTGCCGGCCAATTCAATCGCCCGGCGCAGCTCATCGCCGACCCTGTCCGCGGCGATGTAGGCCGGCTTGACCCGGTCCAGGCGGATCTCCACCGGCAGCCGGGCCTGAATGCGGTCGATCAACCCCAGGCAGGTCGCCCGGTGGAATTGGGCCTCGACCTGTTCCTGCCAACCGTCACGCACCTGGTCGAGGTCCGACGCCTGGCTGCCGGGCG
>JAFGOG010000019.1 GCA_016926595.1 Anaerolineae bacterium | reverse complement strand
AGGGCATGGGGGAGTGCAAAATCTGTGGCCGTGCACCAGAGTCTAGCATGATGTTCTCTGCAAAATAGCCTATTGGATTGTAACATTCAATTCCTATCGATTCAATCCCCCTGAGGGAGGAGGTATAGGAGTAACCGACTAGGCCCTGTGTAGTAGGATACGGTCCTAGTCTCTAGACGATCTGGTTTTGCAGCTCCCACATCCGGTTGTAATGCCCGGCCATCTGCATCAGCTCGTGGTGGCGTCCCTGTTCGACCACCCGTCCGGCGTGCAGCACCAGGATCTCACCGGCGGTTTCCAGCCCTAGCAGGCGATGGGTGATGAGCAGCGAGGTGCGCCCGGCCATCAGGCCCTGGAGTGTGGTCAAGATTTCTCGCTCGGCCAGAGCGTCCAGGTTGGCAGTCGGCTCGTCCAGGATCAGGATCGGAGCATCCTGGAGGAGGGCGCGGGCGATAGCCAGCCGCTGGCGCTGGCCGGCGCTCAGCCGCAGGCCCTGCTCGCCGATCCAGGTGTCATAGCCTTCGGGCAGCGACGCGATCCAGTCGTGGATCTGGGCTTGCCGGGTGGCCTGGACCAGATCGGCCTGGTCGGCCTCGGGCCGGGCCAGGAGCAGGTTGTCGCGGATGGTGGCGTTGAACAGGTGGGTATGTTGAGCTACCACGGCGATCAAGCGGCGGACCTGCTGCTGGTTATAGTCGCGCAGGTCACGTCCGCCAAGCCGGACCTGCCCGGCCTGGCAGTCCCAGAAGCGGAGCAGCAGGTTGGCTAGGGTCGTTTTGCCTGCCCCGCTTGACCCGACGATGGCCAACTGACCGCCGTGCGGTAGATAGAAGCTGACCCCATCCAATGCGGGCCGCTCGCCCGGCTCGTAGGCGAAAGAGAGGTCTTTTACCTGCAGGTCGTAGCTGTCAGGAGTGGGCCAGGGCGCCGGGGGATCGGTCACGGCAGGGCTGGCGGCCAGGATCTCGCCGAGCCGGCGGGCGGCTTCCAGGCTGTTGTCGAGGTATTGGAACGCCGCTGGCAGGGGCAGGACCGCCTCAAAGCTGGACAGGACGGCGAGGGCCAGCGCGGCCAGGTAAACACCGTCCATCTGCCCGTCTCGGACCAGGGGGATTGCCAGGGCGACCAGGGTGACGGTGGCCAGGCTTGTCAGCAGGCTGGTGAGAGCCTGGTGCAGGCCGGCGATGCGGGCCATGCGGGCCTGGAGGTCGGTCATCTCCCGGCGCAGAGCCTGCGCCCGGTCGAGGTGGCGTTGCTCTTGGCCAAAGGCCAGCAGCTCAGCCATGCCCTGGATGCCGTCGACCAGGGTTGCGCTCAAAGCGGCGCGGAGCCGGACCATGCGTTGGCCTGTGGAGCGGCTCAGTTGGCGGGCCAGAAGCGGCACGCCAATGCCCGCGGCCAGGAAAAAGGTGAGCAGGGCGATGGCCAGCCGCGGATCAAAGCGCCCGACAAGGCCGGCAGCCAGGGCGGCGACCAGCAAGGCCACGGCTGGGGGAGCGATGGCTCGCAGGTAAAAGTTGTCCAGCGTTTCCACGTCGGCGACGATGCGGGCCAGCAGATCTCCGCTGCGATAGTGCAGCATCCGCGCGGGGGCCAGGGGCTCTAGCGCGGCGTAGAACCAGGTGCGGAGCCGGGCGAGCAGGCGGAAGGTGAGGTGGTGGGCGAGGTAGCGCTCGCCATAGCGGAACAGGCCGCGGGCGATGCCGAAAAAGCGGACGCCGACGATGGCCAGACTCAGGTCGGCGATGGAGGGGTGGAGCGCGGCTCGGGCGATCAGGTAGGCTGACAGGGTCATCAGGCCGATGCTGCTGCCGATGGTCGCCACGCCCAGCAGGATCGACAGGATCGTCCAGCCGGTAAAAGGCGCCATCAGCCTGAGCAGGCGGCGGGCCGGGCCTGTGTGGTGAGCCGGGTTGAGAGGGAGCGCCTGGTTAGCCATGGTTCAACGGCGTCACATAGGCGCCGATCAGGCGCCGGTATAGCCCATCCTGCTGCATGAGCAGCTCGTGGGTGCCTTGTTGTGCCACCTGTCCGCCGTCCACCACCAGGATCTGGTCGGCGCGGCGGACAGTGCCCAGCCGGTGGGCGATGATCAGCGCGGTGCGGCCGCGCAGCAGCGAGGCGGTGGCCTCTTGGATCGATGCTTCGGTTTGGGGGTCCAGGTTTGCCGTGGCCTCGTCCAGGATCAGCAGCGGCGCGCCGGTGAGAAAAGCGCGGGCGAGGGCGATCCGCTGCGCCTCACCGCCGCTCAGCCGGGCGCCGCGCTCGCCGATGAGTGTATCATAGCCGTCAGGTAGGGCATCGATGAACAGGTGGGCGTTGGCCTGGCGCGCGGCATGGATCACCTGGTCCAGGCCGGCTTCGGGGCGGGCCAGGCGGATGTTGTCGGCCACTGTACCGTAAAACAGATAGGGGTTCTGCGGCACCCAGGCCACCTCCGCCCGCCAGGCGGGGGGTGGGATGTCGGACAGCGGCCTCCCGCCGACGGTGATGGCCCCCCGATCCGGCTCGATAAAGCGCAGCAGGAGGTAAGCGATGGTGGTCTTGCCTGCGCCGCTGGGGCCAACCAGGGCTACCTTCTGGCCGGGCAAGATCTCCAGGCTCAAGCCGTTTAGCGCGGGGCGGAGGCCGGCGTCGTAGGCGTAATGGACGTCGTGAAACTGGATTTTGGATTGTGGCCGTCGTGACCGGCTCGCCAGTCGGCGTGCGGCGCCGGCGTCTTGGATTGGGGAAGTGCTGGCGCGGGTTTCGAGGAGGCCAAAGATGCGCTGGGCGGCGGCCACACCGGACATGCCGGCGTGAAAGCGGGTGCCCAGGAGACGCAGCGGCAGGTAGAATTCGGGCGCCAGGAGAAGGACGAACAGAGCCTGTTCGAATTCCAGGTGACCGTAGAGCAGGCGCAGGCCGATGCCGACGGCGACGATGGCAGTGCCGATGGTGGCGACCATCTCCAGGACGAGGGCCGAAAGAAAGCTGACGCGCAGCACGCCCATGGTCGTCTGCCGGTAGCGGTCGCTGATCTGGGCGATGACCTGGATCTGTTCCCGGCTGCGGTCCAACAGCTTGAGCGCCGTGAGCCCCTGGAGGACGTCCAGGAAATGGGCGCTCATGCGGCTGAGCGACAGCCACTGCCGCCTGGTCAGGGCGTCGGCCTGGTTGCCGATCAGAACCATAAAGACCGGGATGAGCGGGGCGGTGAGGAGCAGGATCAGGCCAGAGATCCAATCGAGGGGAAAGATAAAGAGGAGAAGGGTGATCGGCACAAGGGCGGCCAGGGCGACTTGGGGCAGGTAGTGGCGGATATAGGCGTCGAGCGCTTCGACGCCTTCGACGACGGTGTTGGCCAGCTCGCCGGTGCGCTCGCCGCGGGCATAGATCGGCCCCAGGGCCAGCAGGTGGGCCGACAGCCTGTCCTGGAGATCGCCCTTTATCCGGCCGGCAGCACGCTGGGCGGCTTCTTCGGCGGCCCAGGCAAGGGCCGTTCGCAGCAGGGCCAGGGCGACCAGGACGGCCAGTAGCGGCAGCAGGTCGGGCAGCGACCGGCCGCCGAGGAAGGCCTGGCCGATGACCCGGCTCAAGGCGCGGGCCTGCCCGACGAGCACGATGCCCGCCAGCAGGCCCAGTCCGACCGTACAAGCCAGATCTGCCCGGGCGGCGCGCGCATCGCGCAGCAGCCGCCTGTCCAGCTTCATCAGTATTCGAGCTTTTCCTCGCGCCCGATCCGCTGGCGAAAGACCCAGTAGGTCCAGCCCTGGTACAGGAGGACGATCGGCACAAAGATCAGGGCGACGATCGACATCACACGCAGGGTGTAGGGGGTGGAGGAGGCGTTGTCAATGGTCAGGCTGTAAGCAGGGTCAATGCTGGAGACCATGACCCGCGGGTAGAGCCCGAGGAAGAGCATGGCCACAGTCAGCACGATCGTCAGTCCGGTCATGGCAAAGGCCCAGCCGTGCTGCCGGTTGCGGATGAACCAGCCGGCGGCCAGCAGGGCCGCGGCGGCCAGCACGGAAACGATGACGAAAAGGACGCCCCGGTGGCTGAGCATGTCGGTGGCGAGATAGCCGGTAACTACAAAGAGCAGGGCGAGAACCACCGCTGGCGGCCACAGCCGCCCGGCCATGTCGCGGGCCCTGCTCATCAGCTCACCCTTGGTCTTGAGGCTCAGGAAGGTCGCCCCGTGCAGGGTAAAGAGCGACAGGGTGGCCAGCCCGCCGGATAGAGCGTAGGGGTTGAGCAGGTTCCAGAAGCCGCCGGTGTAATTCATGTCGGCGTCGATCGGGACGCCGCGGATCAGGTTGGCAAAGGCTACGCCCCACAGCAGTGCCGGAACAAAGCTCCCGGCAAAGATGAGCGTGTCCCACGCCGAGCGCCAGGACGGGCGGCGGTCCTTGCTGCGGTACTCAAAGGCGACGGCGCGGACGATGAGCGCCAGCAGGATGAGCAGGAGCGGCAGGTAAAAGCCGCTGAACAGGGTGGCATACCAGTTGGGAAAAGCGGCGAACATCGCGCCGCCGGCGGCGATCATCCACACCTCGTTGCCGTCCCAGAAAGGACCGATGGTGTTGAGGATGAGGCGGCGATCGGTGTCGTCCTTGCCCAGGAAGGGCAGCAGGATGCCGACGCCATAGTCAAACCCCTCCAGGAAGAAAAAGCCGACGAACAGTATCGAAACGAGGATAAACCAGAGTGTGTTGAGTTCCATGTCAGTTCTCCCTTCTCGCCGCTAATAGCTGGACGGTTCGGCGTCGCCAGCGGCGCGGCTGTACCTAACCAGCAGGTAGATGTCGGCGGCCATCAGCGCGGCATAGACGACGATAAAGGCTATCAGGGAAAAGAGGACCATCCCCGGCGACAGGTTTGGCGAGACGGCGTCCGCCGTCTTTTTCAGACCGTAGACGATCCACGGCTGGCGGCCCAGCTCGGTCAGCAGCCAGCCGCCGGTGTTGGCCAGGTAGGGCAGGATGATGGCCAGCGGCAGCAGGCGCACGAACCAGCCCCACAAGCCTCGGCTGCGGCTGAGGATCGGCTCCAGGCGCTTGGTAAAGATCAAAAAGAGGGCGCCGAGCGCCGCGGCGATCATCAGCAGGCCTGGGACGAACATGATGCGAAAGGCCCAGTAGCTCATGAACACGGGGGGAATATAGTTGTCGGGCCCGTACTGCTGCTCGTATTGGACCTGGAGCTCGTTGATGCCCTTTACCTCGCCCGAGAAGCGGTTATAGGCCAGGAAGGATAGCGCGGCCGGGATTTCGATGTTAAAGCTGTCTTCTTTGGCCGGATTGAGGCTGAACAGGGAATAGGGAGCCGGATCGGCGCTCTCCCACAGCCCTTCGACGGCAGCCATCTTCATCGGCTGGACCTCGAACATGCGCTGGCCCTGGGCGTGGCCGGCGAGGCCAACCGACACAGAGCCGATCAAGGCATAGACTGCTGCCCAGCGGAATGAGCGCAGGAAGAGGTCTTGATCCTGGCTCTTGCGCAGCAGGCGATAGGCGCTGATGCCCAGGACAAAAAAGCCAGCGGTGGTGATGCCGGCAAAAAAGACGTGGGGGAACTGCATCCAGAGGTGGGGATTGGTCAGCAGTGCGCCAAAGTCGGACATCTCGGCCCGCCCGTTGTTCAGCACATAGCCGACCGGCTCGTGCATGAACGAGTTGGCGATCAGGATCCACAGCGCCGACAGGTTGGAGCCAAGGGCCACCAACCCCATAGTAGCGGCGTGCAGGCCCTTGGACAGCTTGTCCCAGCCAAAGATCCAGATGCCCAGGAAGGTGGATTCCAGGAAAAAGGCCAGCAGGGCTTCGATGGCTAGAGGCGCGCCAAAGATGTCGCCCACAAAGCGCGAATAATCTGACCAGTTCATGCCAAACTGGAACTCCTGGACGATGCCGGTGGCCACGCCCACGGCAAAGTTGATCAGGAACAGCTTGCCCCAAAACTTGACCATCCGTTTGTAGGCCTCGTCGCCAGTGCGGACGTAGCGCAGCTCCATCACAAACAGCAGGATCGACAGGCCGAGGGTAAGCGGGACAAAGAAAAAGTGATAGATCGTGGTGGTAGCGAACTGCAGCCGGGATAGCATCAACGTCGTCATAGGCGCGCCTCCTTTGTAGCAGTTGACCTGTTCAGGACTGTTGTCAAGATACCATATTTGACCCAGAGTGTCAAATGCCCCTCGCTCTCAACTTGCCTGCTGGGGACTCTGGGGGTAGAATAGCACGGTCAGGAGGCGGCGGGGTGATGCGGTCGGGTGGCGCTATTGTGAGCGAACCGGTGGAAGGCAGCCTGGCCGAAGGGCTCGTTGAGGCTGGTTGGCTGCTGGCGGCGTGCTTGACGCCGCTGGCGGTCAACCTGTGGGCCAGCCAGCCCTTTGAGCCGCCCAAAGCAGCCCTCCTTCGCTCGCTGGTGTGGGCTATGGTCGGTGTGTGGTGCGCCGACTGCCTCCTGACCCGTCGCTCGCCGTGGCGTGACCTCGGCCGAAACCCGCTTCTTGGGCCGGTATTGGCCCTGGCTGCCATCTATCTGCTGGCGACGGCGCTGGCCGTGGACCCCGGCTTGGGCCTGTGGGGCAGTTACGAGCGCGCTCAAGGCCTGCTGACCCTGCTGAGCTACCTTCTGCTGTTCCTGGTCGTGTCTGCCCGGCTGCGGACGCGTGCCCAGATTGAGCGCTTGGTGGGGGTGGTGGCAGCGACCGGCGTGCCGTTGGTGGGCTTGGGGGTGGCCCAGGCGCTCGGATGGCGGCTTGTGCCGTTGGTCAGCGATGCCCGCTCGCCGGTGTATGCGACGTTGGGGCGGTCCAACTTTTTGGGCGCCTATCTGGCGATGGTCTTGCCGCTGACCGTGGCCTGGGTGTGGACGGTCCGGCGCCGATGGTTGCGGGTGGGCGGGGCGATCCTGGCGCTGGCCGAGCTGGCGATGATTGGGCTGACCTTGGCTCGCGGGGCATGGCTGGCGGCCGGCGTAGGGCTGGGGGCGCTGGCGGTGATGGGATGCTGGCCCCGGCTGCGGCTGGTCAGAGCCCGGCGGCTCAGGGCGGCGATCGCCGTCGGCGCAGTGGTCGCGCTGGCGGTCGGGCTGGCCGCGGCGATCGGCCTCGGCTCGGCGCAGGGGGGCTCGACGGCGGCGCGGCGCACGATCTGGCAGGCCACCGTGGAGCTGATCGGCCAGCGGCCGTGGCTGGGCTATGGCCCCGACACGTTGGGGCTCGTCTTTCCCCGCGTTTATCCGCCGCAGCTCGTCTACTATCAGGGTCGGGGGCTGGCCGTGGACCGTGCTCACAACCTGGTGCTCGACGGGCTGGTCACGGCCGGGGCGGTTGGGCTGGCGGCGCAGTTGGTGATGGCGATGGCCTTGTTGGCCGTCGCCGGGCGGGCGCTGCGAAGGGCGGCTGATCCCTGGCGACGGGCCTGGCTGGTTGCCTGCCTGGCGGCGATGGCGGCCCAGGCCGCCAACAACCTGGTGAGCTTTGATGTGACGGCCACCGCAACGCTGGCGGCGCTGGTCATGGCCGT
>JAFGOG010000200.1 GCA_016926595.1 Anaerolineae bacterium | reverse complement strand
GTGCCGCCGTTGACCCGGGCGGTCATCACCTGCTTGTCGGCGGTCTGCCGCTCCACCACCGCGCCGCTGACCTTGTCGACGACGAGCGCGTCGGGCGTCACCAGCCCGCCGACGACCGCCTCGCCCAGGCCCCACGCGGCGCTGATCATGGCCTGATCGCGGCGACCAGTCACCGGGTTGGCGGTGAACAGGATGCCTGCCGCCTCGGCCGGGACCAGCGCCTGCACCACCACCGCCAGGCTCAGGCCCTCGGCGCCCACGCCCTGCCGCGCCCGGTAGCTGATGGCCCGCGCCGTCCACAGCGAGGCCCAACAGCGCTTGACCGCCGCCAGCACCTCGCCATAGCCATCGATGTTGAGAAAGGTGTCCTGCTGGCCGGCAAAACTGGCCTCGGGTAGGTCTTCGGCGGTGGCCGACGAGCGCACGGCGACGATTGGGTTCCGTCCGGCCAGCCCGGCATAGGCCAGGGCGATAGCGCCGGCCACGTCGGGCGGCATTTGCGCCGCGTCGAACAGCGCGCGGATCGCCGTCGACGCGGCTTCCAGCGTGGCCGGTTGGCTGGCGTCCGCCTGCTCCAACACGGCCAGGATGCCGGGCTGCAGGCCGTTCTCGGCCACAAAGCGCCGGTAGGCTGCCGTGGTCACGTGAAACCCGTCAGGCACCGGCAGGCCGGCAGTCACGAGGCAGGCCAACGAGGCGCCTTTGCCGCCGACCGTTGCCAGCGTCGCCCCAGGATCGGCCAGGGGCAGAACGTACTTGGAGGTCAGGCTGGTCGCCATCTTTCCCCTGCTCATTCCTTCCTCCCTACGTACATGCCATAGCCAAAGTACTCGGCGAGGTTCTCGGGCACGATTCCGCCCTGGCGCACGCCTTTGACGAACGCTCGGTACGCCGGATTTCGAGCGTACAGGACCAGCGCCCGGAGCGCGCTGCCGATCACGCCGCCATATCCATAGCGCCGCGCCAGCAGCCCGGCCTCCTTCTTGGCGTCGACCGGATGGATTTGGACCGTGATGTCTTGCAGCCCGGCGTTCTGCATCAGGCCCGTCCACTCGTCAGCCGCCAGCGGCTGCACGCTGGCGCCCACGTCCTGGCGGGCCCAGGCCACCAGCTCCGGCGGAGGCGGCGTCTTGAGCCAGGTCGACTCGGCCAGCCCCACATATCCACCCGGCCGGGTCACGCGCACATATTGGTCCACTGCGCGCTGCTTGTCTTCTGGAAAAGAGGTTACCGACTCGGTGATGACCGCGTCGAACAGGTTGTCCTCAAAGGGCAAGTCCTGGGCATCGGCCACCCGGAATTCGACTCGATCCGCCACTCCCGCTCTCCTGGCCCGCTCCTCCGAACACTCGACCATCCTGGCTCGAATGTCCACCCCCACCACCCGGCAGCCGTAGCGCTGCGCCAGAAAGCAGGGCGTGACCCCGGCGCCACAGCCCACGTCCAGAACATGGGCGCCGGCGCCAATGTGACACAACCCGGCCAGCTCTTCCGTCCCTTCGAGGCCGCCAAAATGCTTGGTGAGCCCCACCTCGGCGGCAAAGTCAAAAAAGGTCTGCTGGTTTTCCATTCGAGCACCTCCGTTCGGCCGATTACTACACACCGGGCAGGATCTCTACCGTCCCCTGCCCACCATCCACGCGCACCCGGTCGCCAGTGCGCAGGCGGGTGGTGGCGCTGCCGCAGCCGACCACGGCCGGGATGCCCAGCTCGCGGGCGACGATGGCCGCGTGCGACAGCGGCGCGCCCACGTCGGTGACGACGGCGGCGGCGCGTGGGAAGAGCGGAGTCCAGCCGACGTTGGTCGTCACCGCTACCAGGATCTCACCCGGCTGGAGCTGGTTGCCCTGCTCCGGCCCGTCGAGCACGCGAACCCGGCCCTCGACGCGGCCCGCCGCCCCGGCAAAGCCGGTGATGGTGTCTGATGTGGAGATGGGCGCCGCCGCGGCGGCATCGTAGATGTCGTTGCGGCGGTTCGGGTCGGCCGCCCAGCGGAAGGGGTCAAAGTGGCCGCGGATGATCATCGGGTAGGGCGGCAGCGCGCGGTAGCGGGCATAGGTCTCCCTGCGGGCGGGGATGAACGCCTTTGCCGCGCCGTCTCCCGACAACAGGGCGAGCACCTCGTCGACGGTCAGCAAAAAGATGTCGTCTCCCAGGCCGGTCAGCTCTCCGGCGCGCAGGGCCCATTCGCGCTCAACCCACAGGAGACGGGTCACCTCGTCGCGGACGGCTTCGCGCATGCGAGCGGCCGGGCCGACTTGGTCGATCTGCCTGCGCAGTTTTGGCGCCTGCCTGGGATAGCGCGCCTCGAGCCGCCGCCAGGCCGCCTCGAACTCGGCGCGGCGTTTGGCCAGCAGCTCGTCCACGTCCACGGGGTTCTTTTCATATTCGGCTAGTTGTTTGTCGAGCCAATCGGGGTCCTCGGCCGGGCGCGGCGCGGACAACTCGGCCTCCTGCGGCCCGCGATGGCCATACTTGTTCAAGTACTCGGCGCGGCTCATCTTGCCCTGGGCCACTCGGGCCACGCCGACCAGCGGCCCCAGGCTGGCCAGCATGTCGTCCTCACTGCTGAGCCCGGAGAACAGGGCGTTGGCGTCCGATTCGCCCACCAGATCGGCCAGTTTGCGTTTGAGCTTCATCGATGCTTCCAGCGGCGCGGCACTGCCGCCGACGATCCAGATGTCGCTGGATAGGCGGGAAAAGATGTCCCTCTGCCAAAGGTCGATCAGCGCCGAATTCACCCTGGTTGCTGCGATGCGCTTCCGGAGATCCTTGCAAAGCGCTGGCATCGTCGCCAGGTACTCGGGCACTTGCCCGGTCCCTTTCCGTTCCCGCAGGGCCAACCGGATCATTTTGGGCATGGCCCGCAACACGGTCGAGCGGCGTAACGGTACCAGTGGTATATCGATCTCGCCTGGCACATGGCCTAACATGCCAGCCATCTGCTCCTTTGCCTGGCCCACACTCTTGCCCGTGGCGGTGAGCACCGACACTGCAACACTGACATTGGCATAGAAGCGCCCACAGATGTTGCCGGCCATCGAGTATCCGGGCAGCAAGCTGATCTCCCGCCAGACCTCGTCCGTGACTGAGAAAGTAAAGGGGGCCATCACGTCGGGCCGCCCCTCGCCAAAGTTGTTCCTCGACCAAAGATGGTCGCAGGTCAGGCTGTCGTTCCAGGCGCCAGTTGCCCGGTCGTATCCACTTCTGTCAGCCATTTTCGTACTCCTCCTTCTTGTCCGCCTCGACGCGGCGGACGGAAATCAGCGTCAGGTTCAGATCCCACAGCTTGCACAGCGTGCCCCTCAGAGCAGCCTGGTCGGCCACGGGCACGATCAGAGACGTGATGGGCGTCTGGCTGGAGGCGTGGCAGATCGTGACTGCCAGGCCGTTGAACCACGCCTCCCAGCCCTGGTCCAGGTTGCCCTGAACCTGAATCTCATAGACTGCCCATGGACGGTTGTGTGCAAGGCTCATCTTCTGTCCTTTTCCTCCGGCTGTCATTACTCGCTGCTTACAGCACGAGGGTAGTGTACCCCAAGATGGGGTGATTTGTCATCCCCCATAGGGGGGATTGAGGGGGGGGAAAGGCAATCCCCCATGCCCCGAGGGATACCGGAGGAGATCGTCGCCGCGCGACCGGGCGGCTAGATCAGGCCCAATTCCTGGGCCCGCTGCACGGCGGCCCAGCGCCGATGCACGTCCAGCTTGCTGTAGATGTTCTTGCAATGGGAGCGCACGGTGCTCACGGCGACAACCAACTCGGCGGCGATCTCTGAGTTGGACAGGCCGGCGGCCAGGAGGCGCAGCACCGCCAGCTCACGCTCGCTGAGAGGCTCGACGATGGCCTGGACCTGGGGGGAGATTGCTACTGCGGGTTCTGGTCCAAAGGCCGCCAGCAGTTTCGCCACATAGGCCGGGGCAACACCGCCCGAGGCGGCCTGCCGCAGCAGCCTGGCCACCGGTTGTCCTTGGTCGACAAACATCCGGATGTAGCCGCCCGGTTCGGCCAGGCGCAGCGCCTCGGCGAGCGCCTCTATCGCCTGCACGTCCTGGCCCTCAGCCCCGCAGGCGAGGCCGATCAGGATCTGGATCTCGATGGTCAGGTCTATGCGGCCCAACTTGCGGGCCAGGGCCAACAGGGGTTGCAGCAGGTCGAGCGCCTCAACAGCCCGGCCCTGGGAGATGAGCAAGCGCGCCAGCACGAGCTGCTCGTATTTCCGCAGGTGAGCACTGATGGGATCCTGGCGCTCGTCGAGACCGGGAGCTGACTCTGAGGGACGGCCAGGCGCCAGGCCGCGCGTTTCCGCCCAGCGGGTGGCCCCCTCGAAATCCCCTTGCGACACGAGAAATCCGGCCTGCTGAAGATCGGCCACGAGGTCGTCAATCTTTGTGGCCTCGGACCGGTCAGCGATCTGCCGGGCGGTCTCGATCGCCTCACGCGCGGCTTGCACGTCGCCCTGGGCCAGCCTGGTGCGCGCCAGGGGAAAATAGGCGTCAAAGGCTGCCATCTCGCTCCACTGCTTGGCCAACTCGATGCTTTCGGTCAGATAGCCCGCCGCTGCCTCCAGATCGTTCCATTCCCGCTCGAGCTCGCCCAACCCGACCAGCGCTTTGCTGGCGATCGGCAGCCGTTGCCCGTAGGGATCGGCCGCCAACTGCAGCGCCCGCTCAAAGGTCTCGCGAGCTTGATGCAAGCGGCCCTGGCGCATCTGCAGCCTGGCTTGCTGGCAGAGGGCGGCCACGGCGATGAGCGGGTTGCCGATCTCCTGGCTCATCGTGGCCACCTCTTCCAGCGCTTGCGCGCCATGCTGGAGGTCGCCATCGTCCAGGCGCGCCAGGCCCAAGATCCAGGCCACGACGCTGCGCAGGAACAGATCGCTCTCCGGCAACTGCTCCAAGGCCTGGCGGCCCAGCTCGACGGCGCGGCGCATGTCAGCCCGGAAGACCATGAGATAGGCTCGCAGGGCGGCCATCCTGCCGGCCATCGGCTCCATACTCGCAGCATCCTGGGCACGGGCGGCGTCCTGCAAGCGTTGTTCGACGACGTCCAGGGACCGGCCGCTCATCGACAAGGCCCAGGCATAAAAGTAACACAGGGTCGGGCGGCTGCGCACCGATTCGTCGGGCAGCTTCCCCACCCAGTTGAGAAAGGTCGTCACCTCGCTGCGCATCAAGGTCGCTTCCACGTTCTCTTCGATCAGCCGCGCCGCCCGGTCAAGGTCTTGCGCGGCGAGGGCGTGATCGATGGCTGCGGCCATGAGTCCCTGCTGCTCGTGCCACTCACTGGCCCGGCGGTGCAGTGTGGGCGGGAGGTCTGGATACGTCTGCCACAGGCGCCTGCGCAGCAGGTCGGCAAACAGACGGTGGTAGCGATACCAGCTTCGCTCGTCGTCCAGGGGCACGATGAACAGGTTCGCGGCGTCCAACCGTTCCAGGATGGCCTGGGAATCCGAGTAGCCTGGCATCACGGCAGCGGGGCCCGCACCCGGTTCCCCTGCGCGCTCGCTCACCGCCACCGCGTCACACAGCGGCCCGGCCAGCCGTTTCAGGATCGAGGTCTTGAGCAGAAACTCCTGGATGGCCGCCGGCTGCTGATCCAGCACCTCTCCCACCAAATAGTCGAGGACAAAGCGGTGACTGCCGGTAAAAGCTTGAACAAACTCTGACCGGGCGGCGGGGTCTTGGCTGCGCCCCTGCAGCGACAGGGCAGCCATCTGCAGCCCGGCGATCCAGCCCTCCGTGCGCGCTTCCAGGGCGGCCACATGCTCTGCGGATAGGCCCAGGCCCATGACGTCGTTGAGAAAGGCGGCCGCCTCTTTCGTCGTGAAGCACAAGTCGCTCTGCCGCAGCTCGGCCAACTGTCCCCGGGCGCGGAGCCGCGCCAGCGGCAGGGGCGGATCGGCGCGCGTGGCAAGCACCAGGTGCATGTGCGGCGGCTGATGGTCAAGCAGAAAAGCAAGGGCATCGTGAATAGGTTGGGCCTCGATCAGGTGATAGTCGTCGAGGACCAGCACAAAGGGGACGGGCATGGCTGCGATCTCGTTGATCAGGTCCACCAAAAGCGCGGCAACCGGCGGCGCCTGCGGGGCATCAAGCGCCCTCAGCGCTTCCCTGCCGATGCCCATCTCGATGTTCTGCAAGGCGGCGATTAGATAGGCCAAAAAGCGGGCGGGATCGTTGTCGGATTCGTCCAGCGACAGCCACGCGACCGGCCGGCCGCAGCGAGCGGCGCATTCGCCCAGCAGTGTCGTCTTGCCAAAGCCGGCCGGCGCGGAGATGAGGGTGAGCTTGTAGTGGATCGCCGCGCTCACCCAATCGACAAGGCGCGGCCGCGATATCAGCTTGGGCCGGATGGGCGGGATATAGAGCTTGGTCGTGAGCAGCGGCATCATCCTTTCCCTCTCCTGCTGGCGCGCCCCGCGAGCCTGCTTCGCCACAACCCTGCCGGCGAACTGCTCGGCCGGCGCGACCCCATTATACCATATCCCGCCGCTTCCTTCAACCGGGTTGCCAGGACTATCAGGGCCAGGCCTGATGTCAAATGATTTTGCAACAGCCCGGCGTGGTGATGAG
>JAFGOG010000199.1 GCA_016926595.1 Anaerolineae bacterium | reverse complement strand
TATGGCCTCTTTGTGGTCGATGCCTGGCCCGTCTATAGTGTACCGCGAACTGCCCCTTCCCACATAATGCATGATACTAGGAGGCATGGTCCTTGGCCTCTCTCTTCGAGCGCTGGCGCCCCCGCTCCCTGGGCGGAAAGCTTCTCTTGCCGATCACCAGCCTGATGCTGGTTTCATTGCTGGTGACGACGATGGCTTTCGTCGTGGGGACGGCTTTTACGCGCAACCAACTCCTGGCACAGCAGATCGCCGCCGACTCGACGCGCGTCGCCGAAGCCATGACGGCCCGGGCCGAGACACTGAGCACGGCCGCTACCCTGCTGGCACAGGACCCGCAAGTCATCGAAGCGGTCCAGCAGGAGTCAGAGGAAGCGCTGAGCACCCTCAATAGCCGGGCCGTCATCGTGCGCGACCGCTTCGAGCTGGACCTGATCCAAATCTACGACCGAGAGGGACAGGCGCGGTCCAATCTTTTGCTCTCCAGCCTCTACCGCGAGTCGTCGCTGCTGGACGAGACCGTGACCGAGCAGCCATCCGTCCACGTCGTGGACGAGCGGCTGCTGCTGCTCGTCCGCGCGCCGGTTTCCGGTGGAGCAGGAACGATTCTCGCAGGCATCGATCTAGAAACAGAGCTGAACCGCCAGGTCTCCAAGTATCGGCTCCCCTCCGACCTGGCTCTGAGCTACCAAGGCGTACGCATCGGCACCCGAGAAGAAATACCTTTCGATAACTCTGGTGGGTACCACGGTGATCTATACAGCCTACGCACCACGATCAGCCTGGGCAGCACCACGGTCGACCTGGCGCTCGCCCGGCCAATCGGCGACGTCGTCCAGATCGCGACCACCGGCCTGTCGATTATGGTCGGCAGCACGCTGATCACCACCTTGTTGCTGATTAGCTTGAGCGTGCTGATCACCCAATCCATCACCCGGCCGGTGCACAGCCTTTCCGCAGCGGCCGTCGCTGTTGCCAGAGGGGACCTGAAGCAATCGGTGGATATTCCTGACCAACGCCGTTTATTCAGTGTGAGCCACGACGATGAAATCGGCCAACTGGCGCAGGCGTTCAACGACATGGTGACCGACCTGCGCAGCCTGTACACCAACCTGGAGGAACGAGTCGGGGCGCGCACGCACGAGCTCGCCACGGCAGCCGAGATCGCCCGCACGATCTCCGTCAGCCTGGATTTGGAGACCGTGTTGCAGACGTCGGTGAGACTGATCCAGGAGCGGCTGGGGTACGAATTTGTCTCCATCTTCCTCATCGAGCAGGGCTCGGGTGTGGCCGTGTTCCAGGAAGGCACAGGCCAGGTCGGCCGGATGCTGAAGGAAGAAGGCTTCCAGATCGCCATCGGCTCCAAGTCGCTGATCAGCCTGGCTGCCGACACCCACGGCCCGCGCTTTGTGCAGGATGTCGGGGCGATAGAATTGTATCTCGGCCACACGCTGCTGCCCGATACCCGCTCGGAAGCAGCGATTCCCCTGCTGGTCGGCAAAGCGGTGGTTGGCGTGCTGGACGTGCAGAGCGCCCAGCCCAACGTTTTTTCCCGCGATTCGATCAACCTGCTGCTGGCGCTGGGCGACCAGATCGCCATCGGGTTGCACAACGCGCGGCTCTACACCCGGCAGCGAGAGGAGGCAGAGCACCTGGCCGAGGTCGACCGCCTCAAGACCCAGTTCCTGGCCAACATCAGCCACGAGCTGCGCACCCCGCTGAACTCGATCATCGGTTTCTCGACCGTGCTGCTCAGGGGGATGAGCGGCCCGCTCACCGACGCACAGGCCCAAGACCTGGTCGCAATTCGCGACGCCGGGGCACGCCTGCTCGATCTGATCGACAATGTACTGGATATCTCGCGCATCAACGCCGGCAAACTGCAGCTGTCGTTAGCGCAGGTTGATCTCGACGATCTGCTGCGGGAGGCACTGCGCACAGCCACCGTCTTGGTCGAAGAAAAGCCGGTCACGCTGCACGTCCAGCTTGCCCCTGACCTGCCTCCAATCCGGGCCGATCGGCGACGGGTCTGGCAAGTCGTGCTGAACCTGTTGTCGAATGCGGCCAAGTTCACCAGCAAAGGTCAAATCACTCTTCAAGCCTGGGTAACGAAAGGTCTGAACCCCCACACGCAACAGGTCGAGCCGATGGTTGCGGTGAGTGTGCGCGACACGGGCATCGGTATTCCCCGAGATCAGCACGTCAACATCTTCCGCGAGTTCACCCAGGTGGACGATTCGGACGGTCGTCGCTTTGGCGGCGCTGGCCTGGGCTTGCCCATCGCCAAGCAACTGGTCGAGATGCACGGCGGGCGGTTGTGGGTCGAGAGCAAGATCGGCAAGGGATCAACTTTCACCTTCATCCTCCCCGTGAATCAAAGGGTGGTCGAGGAAGAACTGATGGCGGCAGAAATCCAATGATCTGTTCTGATAGCCAAGCCGCTCTACTGGCCGCTGGGCGGGATGCCGGAAGCCGAGGGTTCGATTCCCTCGGCGGCGGCCAGTAGGGCGGCTCTGTTATCGGGAAGGAGAGCGATGCAGCGAAATGGGGGAGTGTGGGGGTGTGGCGGGCCACTGGCTGAGCAATGACGATTGTCTTTGGTTAGCAACCAATCGCGTTTTTTGTGGTATAATTGGAGATTGGCGATAAGGTGACAAAGGCCCATTGAGAAACGTGGCGCTCTTGGTCAGGGCGAAAGGTGAATCGCTTGTTCATTTCGACTATCGTCAGCGCGCTCAAGTATTGGCTCAAAGCTACGCTGCGACCCAGGCGAGCCCTTGCCGAGCTGAAGGCTCGGCCGGACAAGGTCGCCATCGCCCTGTGGGTGAACGTCATCTTTGCCATCTTGTACTCGATCACGGCATGGATCTACCATGCCATCGGCCGCCTGCCGGCGATCGCGCCGTGGGCCCCCATTCCAGAGGAGCAATATTACCTCTACCAGACGTTTTGGACGCTGCCGTGGGGCCTGGCGACGTGGATCATGTTCTCGGGGATCGCCCACCTGCTGGCAATTGCCGGCAAGAAGGAGCCAGCACGGTACAGCTTTGAGGATGCGCTCGTCGTTGGCGGCCTGGCCTGGGTGGTGCCGAACTTGATCCTGATGTGGCTGCCCGAGACGGTGTTGGTGCCGATCTTTGGCGTCTTTTGGCCAACGTGGGTCGAGACGCTGCGCTTGATGGCGCTGCCGCCGCTGTGGCAGAGCGTCTTTGTGGCGATCGGGCTGCGAGAGACCCACGACGTGGGCTGGGTCTGGGGCCTCGTCATCGGCCTGGTGACGGTGACGGTTTTCTTCGTCAGTTTCCTGGCGTATATGAGGTGACAAAATGATCGGTCCTATCATCGCTGCGGTGGTTGCAACGCTCGTCGTTCTGGTGGTCCTGTACCTGGTCGTCGTGCGGCCCTGGCACCTGCGCCGCGGCGCGACGCCGGCCGAGGTGCAGCGCGCCCTGCCTGGCGACGACATAGTCGCCGATCCGCTCTTTTCCTACACCCAGGCAATCACCGTCCGCGCCCCGCCTGCGGCGGTCTGGCCCTGGCTGGTGCAGATCGGCTACAAGCGCGCCGGCTGGTACAGTTGGGACGGCATCCACCGTCTCATGGGCATCGCCGGCTCGGTGGACGACGACCGTCGTTCGGCCAGTCGGGTCATCCCGGAGCTGCAGCAACTGGCGGCCGGCGACGTGGTCGAGCTGGGGCCCGGCATGGGGCTGAAAGTGGCCACGCTGGAGCCGGAGCGAGCGCTGATCCTGCACGAGGAAGGGGCGAGCTGGCTGTGGTACCTGGAGCCGGCCGACGGGGGAACGACGCGCTTCATCGTCCGCTACCGGCAGCGCCCGGCGCTGGGCCTGGCAAGCCGGCTGATGTTCGGCTTTGCCAACGAGGTCGGCAGCCTGCTGATGCAGCCCAAGACGATGCGGGGCATCAAGGAACGGGCCGAGGCGGCAACGCGCTGATGCGGTTGTCCCTTCAGGAAAAGGTAGAAAATTCGTGAAATTCGCGTTAATTCGGAGAATCCTCTACCGCCTCGGCGGGCTGGCCCCTCTCGTGGCACTTGTTTTCTACCTGAGCGAGCTGATCTTTATCCCCTGAGACAGTTACCCCGACTCGATGGCAGGCTGGTTCGCCCTCTTTCAGCACAGCAAGCTGCTGGGCCTCTTTACTCTCAACGCGCTGGACATTCTCTCCATCGCGCTGATGGGCGTCATGTTCCTGGCCTTGTATGCGGCGCTCAAGCATGCCGATCCCCCGTAGATGACGGTGGCGGCCTACCTGGGGCTGCTCGGCGTGGGCACTTTTGTCGTGCCGTGCGTCGAGATGCGCTCGATCGTGCAGTTGAGCGACCGTTACGCGGCAGCGGCCAGCGAGGTCGAGCGCGCCCGGCTGCTGGCAGCGGGCAAGGCGTTGGGCGCGCTGGGAACGCCGACACCGCAGACGGTCGGCTTTCTCTTTATGGCGATTGCGGTCCTGGTCATCTCTGTCGTCATGCTGCAGGAGCGGCGTTTCGGCAGGGTCGTTGCCTGGGTGGGCATCGGCGCGGGCGTGGTCACCGTTGCCGATCACCTCTGCCTGATCTTGGCGACGCCGCTGATGATTGCCGGCGGCCTGTTCTGGCTGCCCTGGTGGGTGCTGATCGGCCTGGGGTAGCGCGGGACTGGCCGGCGTCGCCGTTACAGGCGGCAGCGGCGTAGCGGTGGAGGGCGGCTCAGGAGTGACCGCAGGCGCGCGACACCCGGCGAGGAACCCCGCCACCAACAGGAATCCAAGCGTCAACCGGAACGGCTTATTGCTGATCATTCTCCCTTCTCCTGTGCGCGCTATTTTACCACACTATTTTGCCGCGCAGGTATACGGCTCGTTCCTTTACCCAACCTTAACCCCCCATTAACAGTTCAATAATCAAAGCTTAAAGCTCCAATTCTATAATCCGTATGAAAAGTGACGGATCCTTGCGAAGGTTCAGCGTATCCTCTCAGTGAATAGGGGGGTCAAGAAGCGGGCGGCGGGGAAAATTCAAACAAGGAGCAATAGCAGCATGAAACACAAGTGGTTTGCCATCGTTCTGTTGGTGGGAATCATGATCGTCACGGCCTGCACCCCTCCCACCGAGGTGCCGCCGGAGCCGACGGAAGAAGTGCTTTCTGGCCGGATCACCTTTGCCGGCAGTACCACCGTCCAGCCGCTGGCCGACATCCTGGGCCAGGCCTTTCGGGAACAGCACCCCGACGTCGAGCTCGAGATCGCCGCGGGCGGCAGCGTCGTCGGCATCGAGGCCGTCCACAATGGCACCGCCGACATCGGCATGGCCTCGCGGGCGCTGACGGACGAGGAGGCGGCGGGCATCGAGGTGTACCAGATCGCCGTCGACGTCATCGCCGTCGTCGTCCAGGCGAGCAACCCGCTGCAATCCCTGACCCTCGAGCAGCTCCAGGGCATCTATCGCGGCGAGATCACCAACTGGAGCGAGCTGGGCGGGGATGACCTCGACATCACGGTGGTGATGCGCGGCGAGAACTCGGGCACGCGGGGCGCGTTCGATGGGATCGTGCTCGACGGCGACGCCCCAACCGCCCCGAGCCTCGAGACCGCGGTCACGGCGGGGGACATGGCCGCCATCGTCGGGGATAACCCCGGTGCCATCGGTTACGTCGGTTTCGGCAACATCGAAGCGGATCTCGAGCTGGTCTCGATCGACGGCGTGATGCCCTCCGCCGAGGCGGCAAGGAATGGCTCCTATCGCCTGGTACGCCCGTTGTTGTTGCTGACCGGTCCATTGACCCAACCGCTGGCACGCCGTTTCGTCGAATTTGCCCTGAGCGACGAGGGGCAGCAGATCGTAGCCGACAGCGACTGGATCCCGGCCCACTAGGCGACAGGGCTGCCCCAGTCCGGGCCGGAAGAGTTGTTGGATGGATGACGCCGGATGTGGTCCATCCTTCTGTTGAAACGGTGCGCTGGATGCTGGAAAGACTGTTAACCTCGCTCTACCGCCGCTGGCGACTGCGTTCGCTCAGCGGTAAACTGCTGATCCCCATTATCGGGCTGATGTTGATCTCGCTGCTGGGCAGCACGCTGGCCTTTGTCGCCGGCACGATGCTCACGCAGAACCAGCTCATCCAGCAGCAGATCGCCGCCGACGCCGAACGCATCCTCGACGGGATGGCGAACCGCGTCGGCGTGCTGACCACGGCGACGGTCCTGCTCGCCAACGACCCCAACGTCATCGCCGCCGTCCAGCATGACGACGCCGAGGCCTTGAGCGTGCTCAACGACCGCGCCGTGGTCATCCGCGACCGCTTTGGCCTCGACCTGATCCAGATCTATGACGGGGCAGGACAGGCGCGGACCAACCTGGTGGTCTCGAGCCTGTACCGCGAGTCGGCGCTGCTGGGCCGGCTGACGGAAGGCGAGCCCGTCGTGCGCATCGTCGAAGGGCGAGTGCTGTTGCTGAACCAGGACGAGCTGCCCGGCGGGATAGGCACCGTCATCGTCGGCATCGACCTGGAGACCGAGCTCAACCGCCTCGTTTCCGAATACCGCCTCTCTTCCGACGTAGGGTTGAGCGTCCATGGGGTCCGCATCGGCACGCGCGAGGGGCTGCCGTTCGATGAGCCGGGAAGGGGGGAGGGTGGCCGGGACAGCCAGCGCCTCGAAATGGACCTGGGAGCGACGACCGTAGAACTGTTGGTCGTCCGCCCGACCAGCGGCGTGCAGCACGTCGCCACCACCGGGCTGGCGGTCATGATCGGCAGCACGATCCTGACGACGTTGCTGCTGGTCGCCCTGAGCGTCGCTATCACCCGCTCCATCGCCCGGCCCGTCCAGGTGCTCTCCTCGGCCGCCGAACGGGTCGCCAAGGGCAACCTGGGCAGCCGGGTGAACCTGGAGCACATGGAGCACCCGCTGGGCATCGGCAGCGACGACGAGATCGGCCGGCTGGCGCAGGTCTTTGACGACATGGTCGTCGATCTGCACGGCCTCTACCAAGACCTGGAGTCCAAGGTTGGAGCGCGGACGCGCGAGCTGGCCACGGCGGCCGAGGTGGCCCGAGCCGTCTCCTCCAGCCTGCGCCTCGACCTGGTGCTCCATACGTCGATCCGGCCGATCCACGAGCGGCTGGGGTTCCAGCACGTGGGCCTCTTTCTCCTCGAACCCGACACGGATTCCGTGGTCCTGCGCGAATCGACCGGGCCAGTGTTGGAGCCGCTCAAGGCGCAGCAGTTCCGGCTCGGCGTCGGCTCCAAAACGATCGTCGGTGCCGCCGCGGCGATGGGTGAGCCACAGATCGTCCAGTACGTCGCCCTCGAGCCCGTCTACCTGCGCGTGCCCGAGCTGCCCGACAGTGGCTCGGCAGCCGCCATCCCGCTGCAAGTCAGCCGCAACGTGATCGGCGTGCTGTACACCCAGTTTGCCGAATCGAACCGCTTCACACCCGACGTCGTCAACCTGCTCGTCACCCTGGCCGACCAGATCGCCATTGGCGTAGAGAACACGCACCTCTACGAAAGCGAACAGCGCCGCCGTCACCTGACCGAGCTGTTGGAACTGACCGGGCGCACGCTTTCGCGCAGCCTCGATCTGCAGCAGGTGCCCGAGCGCGTCCTGTCGCTGCTGCAAACGCTGGTGCCTTACGAACAGGGCTCCTTATTGATGATGGAGGGCCAGATCGTCAAGCCGCTGGCCCACCACGGCTTTTCCAACGGCGAACGCGCCGAGACGATCGAGGTGCCCATCCAGGAAGGGGGCGTGTTTCACAGGATGATCGAGGGCAAAAAACCCATCGTCCTAGACGACGTGACCCAGGAGCCCGGCTGGATCCAGGTGGAGTGGCTGCCCCTGCATCGATCGTGGCTGGGCGTCCCCATCCTGCCCAAAGGCGAGGTCATCGGCATGGTCTCGCTGACGCGGCGCGAGGCGGGCGCCTTTACCCAGGAGGACGTCCGTTGGGTCGAGGCTTTCGCCCGCCAGGCCGGCATCGCCCTGGAGAACGCCAGCCTCTACGCCGAGATCGCCCAGTTCAACGAGCAGCTGGAGCAGATGGTCCGCGAGCGCACCGAGCAGCTGAACCGGGCCTATCAGGTCCTGGAAAAGCTGGACCAGAGCAAGAGCAAGTTCATCAGCGTCGCTGCGCACGAGCTGCGCACACCGCTGACGGTGGTCAAGGGCTATGCCCAATTGCTGACCACCGCCAGCGGCGGCGATCTTTCACCCCACGTCGTCGACGGCCTGGAGGGTATCCTCTCCGGCGCAGAGCGCATGCACGAGATCATCAACAGCATGCTCGACGTGGCCAAGATCGACAACCAGACACTGCAGATGTCGATGACGACAGTCCGCCTGGCCCGCTTGATCGAATCGGTCTGCGCCCGCCTGGCGGCGGATTTGCAAGAGCGCCGGCTGAGCCTCAACCGTGAGGGGTTGGAGGAGCTGCCCGAGATCCAGGCAGACCCCGAGCTGCTCTTCAAGGCCTTTTACCAGGTCATTGTCAACGCCATCAAGTACACCCCCGATGGCGGCAGCATCGTCGTCAGCGGCAGCGTCCAGGCGGCAGAGACGCCGGAGCCGTTCGTCGAGGTGGTTGTCAGCGATACAGGCATCGGCATCGATCACCAGCACCTGGAGCTGATCTTTGAGAAATTCTACCAGACCGGCGAGGTGAGCACCCACTCCTCCGGGCGAGCCAAGTACAAGGGCGGGGGGCCGGGTTTAGGGCTGGCGATTGCGCGCGGGATTGTCCTGGCCCACGGGGGCAGAATCTGGGCCGAGAGTGCCGGCTGTGACGAAGAAACCTGCCCCGGCAGCCAGTTCACCATCCAGTTGCCGCTACGGCTGGACGTGGAGCGACGTTCGGCCATGCCAATCCAAGAAATGGCGGTGCCGGTCTGAGCCGGAGCGGGCAGCATGATTGAACGGCTGTTGGCTTCTCACTATCGTCCTGGTGGCTCCGCTCGTTGAGCGCGAAACTGCTGCTGCCCATCGTGGCGCTGATGCTGGTCTCGCTGTTGGTTGGCACGCTTGCTTTCGTCGCCGGCACGGTGCTGACGCAGAACCAGTTGCTGCGGCAAATGCTCTCAAGTTTACCCCGGAGGGCGGCTCTGTGACCGTGCGGCTTTTTCCCAAGGACGGTCATCTCGTTCTCCAAGTCAGCGATACCGGCATCGGCATCCCGGCCGACAAACACGAGCGCGTGTTCGTTCGCTTCTATCAAGTCGACGGGTCGATCCGGCGGCTCCGGGCTCGGCCTGGCCCTGGTCAAGGAAATCGTCCAGGCCCATCGCGGGCAAACGCTGCTGGAGAGCCAAGTGGGGTATGGCAGTACGTTCACCGTGCTGCTGCCCATATCTGACGTATCTTCTCAAAAAACGGGGGGAAATTTGGGGGTTCGCGGGCGGCGAAGCCGCCCGCGAACCCCCAACCCCCAATGTATTGAGAAG
>JAFGOG010000198.1 GCA_016926595.1 Anaerolineae bacterium | reverse complement strand
GTGGACGGCTACATTAAGCGCCATCCCGAGGTACGCGAGGCGTGGATCGATGCGCGCGAGACCATGGTGGACATGGCCGAGTCCAAGCTTCACGCCGCCGTGGAGCGCGGCGTATGGCGCGCCATACGCTACACCCTGTCCACCTTGGGCCGCGACCGGGGCTATAGCACCAAGCCCCTGCCTGAGCAGAAGATCTTGGACGACTCGGATGGCGGAGCCTTCTGGGAGGCGATGCGCAAGGCGTACGGCGATAAGAGGCCTGATCTGAGATCGGATCCTCCGTCGAACGACATTGACGACTCTCCGTCAGGAGAAGTGGAGAAGGAGTAGTTATGTGGACCGGGAATGTCGAGGAAACGCGAGAAGCGGTGGCGCTTGTTCGCGAGACAGGCACACACCATCTGCTGCCCGTGTCACTTGGTGCTCGTTGCAGAGTATGGCCAAACCTTGGACGGCGGCTAAAGGCTGGCTGGCGGCCTGCGTTTGACGATCACAAGCAGGTTGGCCTGGCTTGTAGGCCAGTCTGCCACTTCACATGGTGAACTCCCGGCTGTCCTGGCGGTAGGCGCACCACGGGCAGTCGGGCGCCGGGTCGGGGGGCTCTGGCTGCGACAGAACCGCAGCCACCTGGCACAGGAAATCGAAAAAGGCGGCGTCGTTGCGGCGGATCTCGACCCAGGTGATCCTCCCTTTCAGATCGGCTGTCTGATCGGTGTTGTGCACAAAGCTGGTCGGCTCAAAGACCAGCAGGCCCAGATTGGTGACCAGACCGCTGATCAAAGGGGGGCGCGCCGGGTTTTCCAGAGCGTGGGCATAGGCGTGTAGCTGCCGGCTGTACAGCGAGATATGCTCGCCACGCGCCTTGGTGGTCTTGAAATCGATCACGCCCCAGGTGTTGTTTTCCAGCTCGACCAGGGCGTCCAGGCGACCCGATATATGGCAGGTGCAACCTTTGATGCCGAGGTCGATGGGGCGCGAGCGCACCCATTTTTGGCCAAGACGGATGATGCCGTCGGGCATGCCGTCCGCGATTGCCAGCGTTCGCCTGCCATTGTAGCAGGCGGTCATTGCGCTGTCGATGGCTCTAAAGATGCCGGGAAAAGCCATGTGGGGCCGGTCAAACTTTCTGACGACCTTGAGGTAGAAGCAGCACTTGCACTCTTCCCACAGGAAGGCAAAGTCCGACGGGCTGAGCTTGAATTCTTTCATGGATTCCTCCCAGATCGAGTCTACTTTTCACGAGATTGTAACACCATTGGCGGGAAACGACAAAGAAGGGGGCAATGATCAGGGTCTCCCCTGGTTATTTGACCCGGGCTTGGGCTGGTGGTATACTGGAATCGGGGTCCGATAATGGTTGTCCGTGCGATCCTTTCTCTAGTCATCAGCCAGGTACTGGCCTGGTCATCTCCGGCGGCCTGTTGAGCACCGGCAAGCTGACGCTGCTGTTCGCCGATGCCTTCGGCGACGACTGGCAGCCGATCTTGGGCTATCCCAGGACCTACATGGTACTCTTTGAGCGGGACGAGGGTGGGGCGATTGTCGGGCTGTGCGTTTCGGGCAGTGGGGTGCGGAGGCTGAGGTTTGACAGGCAGTAAGCAATGTTGGATTTTTCACCCTCTTACGGGTTTGGCGCCTGCGGGAGGGTAAGGAAAAAGGAGATGGGTGCTCAAGATGGAAAATAGTGATGGGCGGAGGCCGGCTGCGGTGTGGTCATTGATTGCACTGCATGTCCTGTTGGGGGTGGGAGCGGTGATAAGCGGTGGTCTGCTGATTGCTGCCCCGGATGGGCATTTGATGCAGATGCCCCTCAGCATGTTGGAGCATGGCCCTTTTTCCGATTTCCTGATACCCGGGCTGATCCTGTTCACTCTACTCGGGATCTACCCCCTGTGCATCGCCTACGCCTTGTGGAAGCGGCCCGGCTGGCGCTGGCCGGACGCGATCAATCCGTTCAAAAGGACCCATTGGAGCTGGGCGGGGTCGCTGGCGGCGGGGGTGATCGTAGTAGTATGGATCGTGGTCGAGGTGATCATACTCCGCTCGTTCGTGTTTCTACAGATCCTGTACCTGGTGTGGGGCACTGTCCTCGTCCTTGTGACCTTGCTTCCTGTGGTGCGATGGTATTGTACCAGATACTAAAGGTTTTGGAAACCCCTCCTTATCCAGACTTTTCATTTGATCTTGCCGCGTTGCGTAACACGCTGTCGTTGTGAAGGGCTTTAGCAGTGAGCAAAGGTGGGATCTGTGTAGCCTGTGCGCGGCGGCGGTCGCGGTGAATGGCATGTACCGGGAGGGTGAGGTCGGTCGGGATGATGGTGCTGGATCTGGGCGGCGCTCGGGTCGCACAGTTGGCACCCGGCGCCGACGCTGCTGTACGGCAGGTATGTCCGCGCCGACGGCATTGCCGAGTTTGGCGAGCGGGCGTGCGCCTGCGGCAGCCTGGGCTTATTGTGCCGGCCAGGGACGTGATGCCGATTGCACTGGCTAACGTGCAGCGGCTGGCCAAGTTTGGCGTCTAGTCTGCTTTCAGGGAGTTTATCGTGTTCGACACTGCTTTATCCACGATGTGGGCTGTGGGCCGGTTTACAAAGCTGGCCGATTTTTTCGATGCTGGGAGGAACCTGGGGTTCGCCCGATTTGAGCTAAATCACGCGGTCACTTCGGCCATGCTGGAGGGTCTTTCGCTGGACGGCATGATCACCAGCGTTCACGAGCCGTGCCCGGCCGACCTGTCGATGGGTGTGCTGCGGGAGCGCAACTGGCTCGTTTCGGCGCCTGCTGAGGAGAACCGGCGCCGGGGGGTGGCTGCCATCCGGCGGAGCATCGACCTGGCGCACAAGCTGGGCGTCGGGGTGGTGGTTGTGCATCCGGGGCGGGTGGACATTGACACCGACCTCGAATCGGAGCTGGCGCGCCTGTATCGTGCCGGCGAAGGTGGCCGGCCCGAGTATGCCCGGGCCAAGGAGCGGCTGGTGGCGGCGCGGGCTGCCCAGGCAGAGACCAACATGCGCTCGGTGCGGCGCAGCCTGGTGGAGCTGGCCGAGTATGCCGCCGAGAAGGGGGTGCGTTTGGGGCTGGAGAACCGCTACCATTATCACGAGATCCCACTGCCTGACGAGCTCGAGGATCTGCTGAGCCTGGACCTTGGGGGGGTGGTCGGTTACTGGCACGATGTCGGCCACGCCCAGACGCTGGAAAACCTGGGCTTTGGAACGCACGAAGAGTGGCTTTGCCGTTTTGCCGGGCCGCGGGGGCGCCTGATTGGAGTCCACCTGCACGACGTGGTGGGCATCACCGATCACCAGGCGGCCGGGAAAGGCCAGGTAGATTGGGAGATGGTGGCCCGCTATCTGCCGGCGGATGCGCTGCGTACCTGCGAGTTCTTTTCCTCCAACTCGCCAGAGGAGGTGGCAGCCGGGGCCAGGTTTTTGGCGGAGAAGGGTTTGTGAAGGTGATCCTATGGTCGTCGATACGACCGGCGCGGCGATATGGGCGACGCCCGAAATCGCCGGGATCATGATAATGGGAGCAGGTGAGCCATGCCCTTTCTGTTGATTGTCATCATCGCCGTCGCGATGGTATTCGATTTTTTGAATGGTCTTCACGATTCCAGCAACATCGTGGCGACCATGATCTCATCGCGGGCCATGTCCCCCCGGATGGCGATGGGCATCACTGCCGTAGCCGAGTTCTCCGGCCCGTTTCTCTTTGGCGTCGCGGTGGCTACGACCATCGGCAGCGAAGTGGTGGACCCGGCAGTTGTCAACAGTGCAGTGATCATCGCCGCGCTGAGCAGCGCCATCGTGTGGAACCTGGTCACCTGGTATTTTGGCTGGCCGTCGAGCACGTCGCACGCCCTCATCGGCGGGTTGATCGGAGCGGTGGGCGTGGCCAAGGGCCTGTCGACCATCGAGCTGGGCGGGTTGGAGAAGGTGCTCATCGCGCTGTTCGTTTCGCCTGCCCTGGGCTTGGCGGCTGGCTATCTGGTGTTGAAGGTGATCTACTTTCTGGCGCGGGGCTCATCTCCCCGCATCAACACGGTATTCAAGCGGTCACAGCTTGTGACCTCGCTGGCGCTGGCTATGAGCCACGGCACCAACGACGCCCAAAAAACGATGGGTATGATCGCCATGGGCATGGTGACCACCGGCTATGTGACCGAGTTCCACGTGCCGTGGTGGGTGATCGCGCTGAGCGCCGGCGCCATCGCGCTGGGAACGGCGGTGGGCGGCTGGCGGCTGATCCGGACGTTGGGCGGCAAGTTCTACAAGATCCGGCCGGTCCACGCCTTTAGCTCCCAGTTGACCTCCGCGGGCATCATTCTGGGAGCGGCGCTCTTGGGCGGACCGGTGAGCACCACGCAGGTGGTCAGCTCGGCGATCATGGGTGTCGGGGCAGCCGACCGGGTGTCGAAGGTGCGCTGGACGGTGGCGCGGGACATTGCCGTGGCCTGGGTGCTGACCATCCCGGTGTCGGCCTTGTTGGCGGCCGGACTTTATCTACTGGTCGATCTGGTGGTATAATCTCAAGCAGGGAAAGCGAATCATGGGTTTTAGAGAATTCTTCAAGCCACGGAAGGACAAGTTTGTGGAGCTGCTGATCCGCCAGGCCGGGATCACGCTGCAAGGGATGGTTGCCCTGGAGCAGTACATGAAGAAGGCGGCCGAGAAGCACGCGACGGCGGTGACCCAGGCCGAGAAGGACGCCGACGAGGTGCGGCGCATCTTGATAGACGATCTCAACCGCACTTTTGTGACGCCGATCGACCGCGAGGATATCTTTGCCCTGTCACGGGCTATCGACGACGTGATGGACTATGCCTACTCGACGGTCGAGGAGATGGAGATCCTGGCAGTGGAGCCGAACGATTTCCTGCGGCGGATGGTGTCGCTGCTGCACGACGCGGCCAACGAGATCCACCTGGCGATGCAGCGGCTGAAGGAGAACCCAGGGGTGGCGGCGGAGCACGCCACGCGGGCCAAAGCGCTGGAGAACCGGGTGGAGCGGGTGTACCGCGAGGCGATCGCCGATCTATTCTCGGGGCCGGAGGACATCCATCACATTACCAGGATGCTCAAGCTGCGGGAGATCTACCGCCACATCAGCAACTGCGCCGATCGGGGCGACGAGGCGGCCAACGTGATCCACGACATTGTGGTCAAGATGACGTGATTTGTCCAAGGGTGTAAACGAGACAGAGAAGGAGGTAGAAATGAAGCCAAGGCCGATCTGTGACGGTGTTCAATGGGTAGGAGTGGTAGACTGGAACCGGCGCCTGTTCGATTCGCTGATTCCACTGCCAGACGGTACCAGTTACAACGCATACCTTGTCCAGGGATCGGACAAGACCGCTCTCCTTGACACGGTCGATCCGGCTGCGAAGGACATTTTGATGCGCCGGTTGGCAAGCATAGACCGCGTGGACTATCTGGTCTCACACCACGCCGAACAGGATCATTCAGGGACCATTCCGACTATTCTGGAAAAGTACGACCACAGTGTGGTCGTGTGCAGTTCCAAGGCAGCGCCGATGCTCGTCGAGCACCTTGGCATCGCTCCTGAACGGATCAAGACGGTTGAAGATGGAGAGACCCTGTCACTGGGGGGCAAGACCCTGCGGTTTGTCTATACCCCGTGGGTCCATTGGCCGGAAACGATGGTCACACATCTCCCCGAGGACCGCATCCTTTTCTCCTGCGACTTTTTCGGATCACATCTCGCCACTTCGGCCCTGTATGCCGGCAGCGATCCGTGTGTGCTTGAAGCGGCAAAGCGGTACTATGCCGAGATCATGATGCCTTTTCGCAAGATAATCCAAAACAACCTCAAGAAGGTCGGCGCCCTGGAGTTTGATCTGATCGCACCCAGCCACGGCCCAATCTACGATCAACCGAAGGGTATCCTGGCAGCGTATGAAGACTGGGTTTCCGACCGAGTATCAAACCTCGTAGTTCTTCCGTACATTTCGATGCACGGGAGCACGGAGACGATGGTCAACTACCTTGTCGAGGCGCTGGCAGAGCGAGGCGTCAAGGTCCAAAAGTTCGACCTGGCAAGCACTGACATTGGAAAGCTTGCCATGGCGCTCGTCGACGCCGCCACGATCGTGATCGGAACACCCACCGTGCACGTTGGCCCCCATCCGGCCGTGTTCTACGCCACGCACCTGGCTAATGCACTGCGTCCCAAGCTGAGATACGCAGCAATCATCGGCTCCTATGGGTGGGGTACCAAGGCTGCAGAGCAGATTGCGGGACTGATACCAAACCTCAAGGTCGAGGTCCTCGGCACGGTCTTGTGCAAGGGCTTTCCAGACGCGGTGGCGTTCTCAGCTCTAGAAGCCCTTGCGGACACCATCCGAGACAAGCACGCTTCGATCTAGCCGGCCGCGCACCGAGCCAGACTTTGATCTTGGCACTAGAGGCGCGAGCATCGTGAGTCTGCTTGGGCAGGCTTCTCATGGAGGCTCGGGGTGTACGACATCGCTTTCATAGGGAACTATACCAAGGACACGATCATGTCGGCGGTCGGCACGCGGGTAGTAGACGGCGGGGCCTTGAACTATGGCGCGCACGTCGCGGCGCAGATGGGGCTCAGGACGGCGGCGGTCACCCGGCTCGCCGGGGAGGATTGGCGCGTGGTGGACAGGCTGGCGCAGCTTGGGGTGGGGGTGTTCGCCGAGCAGACGCCCTACTCGACCTGCCTGCGCCTGGAGTATCCCACCGCCAACGTGGACGAGCGGGTGATCTATGTGACCAGCACGGCCGGATCGATCACACCGCAGCAGGTGGCCGGCGTGCCGGCGCGCGCTTTTGTGGTCGGCGCCTCGTTCCGGGGCGAGGCCGGCCTGGACCTGTTCGAGGCGCTGGCGGCCAAAGGCGCGCCGATCTCGGCCGATGTGCAGGGCTTTGTCCGGGTGGTTCGCGATGGCACGCTGGTGTATGAGCCGTGGCCTGCCGAGGAGAGGCAGGCGATCTTGGGTTACGTCAGCACGCTGAAAAGCGATGCGGTGGAGGCCGAGATGTTGACAGGCAGCGCCGACATCTATCGCGCGGCGCAGATGCTGGCCGACATGGGCCCGGCGGAGATCGTGCTGACCCACCGGGGCGGGCTGCTGGTCTATGCCGGCGGCCGTTTCCACGAGGCAGGCTTTTTCCCGGCTCAGCTCGTGGGGCGCAGCGGCCGGGGTGATACGTGCCTGGGCGCCTATGTGGCGCGGCGGCTGGTCTCACCCCCAGCCGAGGCTACTGTCTGGGCGGCGGCCATTACGAGCTTGAAGATGGAGGCGGAAGGTCCCTTTTGCCGGGCAATGGGCGAAGTGGAGGAGCTGATCCGGCGCAAGTACAGCGACTGACGATCATTTGACCTCCAGGCTAAATCGGCGTATACTGAATTGTAGGAGTTTGTGACCGTGATGCAGGTCTTGGTAGGGCAAACACAACTTGGTCTACGCAACGTCAGGGGCAGCATGGGCGCGCAGCCATGGCTTGAGTGTGCGCCCTGACACAAGATATTATTGTCAATTTGGCCGTGGGCGCACTCGCGTCTGCGGCTTTTTCTTTGTCTTTATTCTTCTCCCCGCCGGCCATGGACGCGAGCTTGCCCCGGCCTGATGTGGGGAGGTGAGTTCATGATCGTCGTAAATCTGGACAAGATCGAGCACAGCTACGGCACCAATACCGTGTTGGCGGCGGTGAGCTGGGAGCTGCATGCCGGGCAAAAGGTTGGCCTGGTCGGGCCGAACGGCGCCGGCAAGTCGACCCTGCTGCGGATCATCGCCGGTGAGATCCGGCCTGACTCGGGGTTTGTCTACCGCCACAAGGAGGCGTGTATCGGCTACCTAGCCCAGGAGCCGGCGCTCGACCCGGCGCGCACGGTCTGGCAAGAGGTGCTGAGCGGGGCGTCCGACCTGGCGCGGATCGAGGCTGAGCTGCGGCGGCTGGAGGGGCGGATGGCCGACCCGCAGGTCTATGGCGACGAGGCGGCGCTGGAGCGGGTGCTGGCCGCCCATTCGCGCGCCCAGTCCGAGTTCGAGCGGCTGGACGGCTACCGTCACGAGAGCCGCGCCCGCGAGGCGTTGCAGGCGCTCGGTTTCGCCGAAACCGATCTGGATCTGCCGGCCGGCGCCCTGTCGGGCGGCCAGAAAAAGCTGGTCGGCCTGGCCAAGCTGCTGTCGGCAGGCGCCGATCTGCTGCTGCTCGACGAGCCAGACAACCACCTGGACCTGGCCGGAAAGGCGTACCTGGAGCGGTTCATCGCCGCCTTTGCGGGCACGGTGGTCATTGTGTCCCACGACCGCTACCTGCTTGACGAAACAGTCACCTGTATCGTCGAGATCGAGGACCGGCGGCTGACCGTCTACCAGGGCAACTATTCGGCCTATGCCGTCGAAAAGCAGATTCGCCTGCTCCGCCAGCAGCAGATGTACGAGGCGCAGCAAAAAGAGATCGCCCGCATTGAGGCGGCCATCGCCCGCTTTGAGTACTGGGCCAGCATCGTCATCAACGAGCGTCACATCCGCCAGGCCCGTTCCCGGCAAAAGATGCTGGACCGGATGGAGCGGATCGAAAAGCCGGTGCTGGAACGGCGGCGGATGGGGCTGGAGCTGAACGGCTGGCGCGGCTCACACAAGGTGCTCGAGGTAGCTGACCTGGACAAGGCCTATCCCGTGCCGGGCGGCGAGCGGATCGTCTTGGCCGGGTTGAACTTGCTGGTATGGCACGGGGAGCGGGTGGGCCTGCTGGGTTCGAACGGCGCGGGCAAGAGCGTTCTTTTCCACTGCATCCTGGGGTGGGAAGAGCCAAGCGGCGGCCGGGTCCGGGTCGGCCCCAGTGTGCGGATCGGCTACTATGCCCAGGAACACGAAACGCTCGATCTGGACAAGACGCTTGTCGAGGAAGTTCGCCAGGTGCGGCCGATGTATGAGCAGGCAGCGGTGAGCTTTTTGGGGCGTTTCCTCTTTCCCTATCGCATGGTCCGCAACCGGGTGCGCGACCTGTCGGGCGGCGAGCGCAGCCGGCTACAGTTGGCCAAGCTGATGCTGTCGGACGCCAATTTCCTGCTGCTAGACGAGCCGACCAACAACCTGGACCTGCCGTCGTGCGAGGTCCTGGAGGGCGCCCTGGACGATTTCGAAGGGACGGTCCTGGTCATCTCCCACGACCGGTACTTTTTGAACCGGGTGGTAGACCGGATCGTCGAGTTGGACGGGGGGGCGCTGACCGAGTATCCTGGGGACTATACCTATTATGGTGAGGAGAAAGCGCGCCGGGCGGAATCTAGGCGCCGCTCATCCGTCGCTTGAGCTCGACAATGTCGTCGATGGCGGTGGGATCGGCGCCGTACAGCGCGGCGAGGTAGACGCTCACGTAATCGCCCAATTGGATGGCGGTCAGAATCTGGGCCAGTGCCGTTTGGCCGGGGGCCTCAACGCGGCGGCAAAGGACGCCCTGGCTCTCAAATGCCTGTTGGGTCAGATCGAAGCGCAGCCGGTTGCGAGGGTGTGTCGCCGCGCCGGTCAGGAAGAGCATACAGATCCGCTCGGCCAAGCCGGGCGGAAAGTGGATGCCCGACACGGCGTTGTGGTTCATCTCCGGTAGGACTTCGAAATAGGACCAGCCCTTGCTGTTCTCGTTGAACTCCGATTTCCAGCGGCGGGCGACCGGGGCCAGCGGCCCCGCCCCGACGACAACCGGCATGCGTCCGTAGATGTCGCCTGCCAACTGCTTGGCCGGATTGTAGGCCTGCGGGCTGCCGGGCTCTAGCTCGCGCATGCGCCCGGCCATGAGCGCGGTCGCCTCGTCCAGCGCCGCCGTCACGTCGCCGACGGCGCCCATCGCCCGCAGGACGCCAAGCAGCGACACCAGCATAAAGCCCATCGCCGCGCGGGGCTGGGACCTGTAATGGAAGGAGATGAGCGGCGCGCCCCACTCCTGCGCCAGATTGGCCAGCCGGCCGCCGGTGGCCAGCGCCACCAGCGGGCAGCCCCGCTCGTGGGCCGCCTCGAACGCGGCCAGTGTCTCTTCGGTGTTGCCCGAATAGCTGGAGCCGATGACCAGGGTGTGGCGATCTACGTGGGCCGGCAGCTCATAGTCGCGAAGGACCAGGATCGGGATCGAGCTTTCGGGGCCGGCCACCTCCGCCGCCAGATCGCCGCCAATAGCCGATCCGCCCATGCCGGCGATGACTATCTTACTGGCGCCCAGGTAGTGGGCCGGCAGCTCTAGCTCCCGGACCCCAGCCCATGCCGCCCGGCATTGCTCGGGCAGCGCCTTGACGTGGGCCAGCATCCCATCGCGATCGACTTGCTCCAGCGTGCGTAGGTCGTCCAGGTCAATCATCGGCGTCTCCTCCATCGGAACGTTGCGCTACTTGGCAGGCAAGCACGCGCCGGTATACCTCGCGTTTGGACCAGCCTGATTCGGCTGCAACCTGCCGGCCGATCTTTGAGGCGCTCTGCCCGCGAGCGAGCCGGGCCTGAATCTCGGCCCGCAGCCGGCCCGTGTCCCAGCGAACCGGCCCGCCCTCGCCTCGGCCGATGACCAGGACGCAGGTGCCCTGGGGCGGATAGGCTGCCACGTGGTCGAGGGCGGTGCCAAGCGTTCCACGCCACACACCATGCGACCAACCGGCAAACTGGCCTTCCAGGACCAGCGGGCGGTCGCCCAACACCGTGCGGAGCCGGGCCAGCGTTCTGGCCAGGCGGCTGGCCATTTCGAGCGCGACCAGGGTGTGGCGTTCGGCGATGTGGGATGGCAGGGGCAGGTCCGGGCCTTCAGCCAAGAGCCCCAGAAAAACAAAACTGTCGGCCGAAACGCCCGAGACCACCAGGGCGGTCAGGGCGGAAACCGGTCCGGGGATGGGAACGGCTGGGAACCCACGCTCGACGGCGGCCTGGATCAGCGCGCTGGCCGGATCGGCGAACCACTCTCCCTGGAGCAGGGCGACGTCCCCCGTTTCCAATGCGCCCAAGGCCTCGTCCAGGCGCTCGCCAGGCCCCGGCGTTGGGATCAGGCGGGATTCAAGGTCGAGCTGGGTCAAGAATTGGCGCGCCCGCTCTGGTTCACTGGCGACGACGAGCCGCACCTGCCGCAGGGTCTTGATCGCCCGGATGGTGACATCTTCTGGGGCCGCCAGCGGCGCGCCGATCACATACAGGGTGCCCACATCAAACCAGGGGTTACTGGACTAGGCTCAGGATGGTCTGCCGGAGGCCGGCCTGCTGCGCGCGCAGAAGGGGGAAGCCTCAGCCTGGCTGTCCGCGACGCCTAGCGCTCCGGCACGGGGGCCATGGGGCTGATCTTCTTGATCTTGGCGATGAGCCGCTGCCGCGCCTGGGCGTTGGTCGTCTGTTCCAGGCGCTGGCGCAGGTAACGAACCTTTTGGTGGCGGCGTTGGCGGCGCCTGAGATCCTTACGCGGCTGACGTGACATTGGCATAATCGCTTCTCCTCGTGTTCTGTATAGTCGAAAAATGCTGCAAGCACCCCCAGCAGGACTTGAACCTGCGACCCACTGCTTAGAAGGCAGTTGCTCTGACCACTGAGCTATGGGGGCCTGGCTGCTATTCTATCTCAGGTTGGGTGGCTTGTCAAGCCGATCCCTTCCTCTCAGTTGGCAACGAGAGGCGCTCCAACCCTCCATCGGCCACCCACTCCTGGAAAGCGGCCAAATCGGGCAGCACAGCGTCTGACAGGAAGCGGATCACCCAGTTGGCCTCCATCGGCGAGATGGTGACTACCGGCACCTTGGCCCGAAACGCCTCCCACATCTCAAGGGCGGTGCCCATACTGGCCCGTGGGGCATAGGCCACCACCAGGTCAGCCTGCGACGCCGTCTCGAGCAGATCCATGAGGGTGGCTCGGGCCTGCTCATCTCCGTAATCTACAGCTTGGGGGTGAAGCTCGTTTGGGTCTACGATCTCGGCTGACGGGTCGTAGACCTGAACGGCAGCGGCGATCGTCTGACGGTAAGCCTGATCCTCGATGAAGCGATCCTGCCGTGAGCCTTGCATGATACCGGCGATGAATACACGCATGGTTGTCCTTGCCTCCACAGGGATTATACCGCGGATGGCCGCCACCGGCAAGGCCGGGGTTTCTTTTGTGTTTGGGGTTTGTATGGTATCATGTCCGGAGCAATAGGCCGCCGACGTTGGCCACCCTATGACCAGGGAGAAATCCTCCCGGAAAGGAACCTCATGAGAATTGTGACCGATTGTGCGGCGGACATGACCGCCGAAGAGATGATCGCGCTGGGTGTCACCCAGGCGCCGTTGTTCATCCAGTTTCCCGAGGGCGAGATCAATTCCGCCGACATCTCGGCAGACGAATTCTACACGCGTCTGGAGGCCATGCACCCGGCCATACCCAAGACGGCGCAGCCCTCCAGCGGCATCTTTGCCGAGATCTATCGCCGGCTCGCCGAGGTGGACAGGCAGATCTTGTCGATCCACATCTCATCGGGCCTGAGTGGAACCATCGGTGCGGCACATGGCGGTGCGGAGCTGGTGGCCCCCCATGTCGACGTGACTACCTGGGATACTTTGACCCTGTCGGGAGGGGAGCGATTTCAGGTGATGGCGGCAACGCTGGCAGCCAGGGCGGGCTGGTCCTTGCACGCTATTATGAAGCGGCTCGAGGAGATCCGGGCCAACACGGAGGTGGTCTTTACCCTGGAGACGGTGGAATACCTGGCGCGGGGCGGGCGCATCGGCCGGGTCCAGGCCCTGGCCGGTATGCTGCTGGCCGTCAAACCGGTCATCCGCGTGGATCACGCGGACGGCAAGTATAGCACGGTGGCCAAGACTCGGACCGTGCCCCGCGGCTTGGCGACCATCGTCGAGCATCTGCACGGCATGTACGCCGACACGCCGTTGTGGGTGACGGTCCTGCACGGGCGCTTTGCCGAGCAGGCCGAGGCGCTGGCCAGGCAGCTTGACGCGCGGCTCAACGTGGCCAAGGCAGAGTTGATGCGCATTTCGCCGGTGCTCGGCGTCCATACCGGGCCCGGGATCGTGGGCGCCGCGGCCGTGCCGATGCGGCTGATGGAAGATTGGACTCTTTAATGACCGGCGTCGTGGAGTGGCTCCTGGAAGCCGACAACCCGTCGGCCCGCTACCTGGCCCTGACCGGGCTGCTGGATCGTCCCGAGGACGATCCGGAGGCGGCGGCGGCCCGGGCGTCGATTCCGGACCAACGGCAGGCGCGGGCTATCCTGGACGCCCAATGGCCGGAGGGCTACTGGATGCACCCAGATGTGGGCTATAGCCCCAAGTACAAGGCCTCGGTGTGGCAGGTGATCTTTATGGCGCAGATGGGCATGCCCCGCACCCCGGCCACCGACCGCGC
>JAFGOG010000197.1 GCA_016926595.1 Anaerolineae bacterium | reverse complement strand
TGGTGCGCATGCGGGCCGCCGGGGTGTGCCACTCGGACCTGCACACCTATCGCGGCGAACTGCGCGCCGTGCCCCCGCTGGTGCTGGGCCACGAGGGGGCAGGGATCGTGGAGACCGTGGGCGAGGGCGTGACCCGCGTCCAGCCGGGCGACCGGGTCATGATCAACTGGATCCCGGCCTGCGAGACCTGCCCGACCTGCCTCAGCGGGCGCTATAACCTGTGCGAGCGCCTGCCGGGGACGACCTTTCAGGCCCTGCTGCCCGACGGCACCTCGCGCCTGCGCACGCTCGACGGGCTGACCCTCAAGCATTACCTCAGCGTAGCGACCATGTCCGAGTACGCCGTGATCCACGAGGCCAGCGCCATTCCCATCCCCAAGGACGTGCCCTTTGAGGTGGCGGCGATCACCGGCTGCGCTGTCGTGACCGGAGTCGGCGCAGTGCTCAACACCGCCCAGGCCCGGGCCGGGCGGCCCGCCGCGGTGATCGGCTGTGGCGGCATCGGCCTGAGCGCGATCCTGGGCTGCGTGCTGGTCGGCTGCCACCCGATCGTGGCCGTGGACGTGCTGGAGAGCAAGCTCGAATTCGCGCGGCAGTTGGGGGCCACGCACACGGTCAACGCCCGTGAGGAGGACCCCGTCGAGACCCTGCAGGCGTTAACCGGCCGCGGCCCCGAGTACGTCTTTGACAGCGTGGGCTCGGCGACGACCGTCTCCCAGGCCTTGCGCGCGGCGCGGCCCGGGGGCACGGCGGTGATCATTGGCCTGCACGCAGCCAAGATAGACGTGCCGATCCCGGCCGGGGCGCTGGTGATGGGCAACCGGCGGCTGCTGGGCTCGTTCGTCGGCTCGATGCAGCCCCGCCTGGACCTGCCCATGCTGATCGAGCTTTATCGCGCGGGCAAGCTGCGCCTGGACGAGCTGATCAGCAAGCGCTATGCGCTGGACGAGCTGTCCCAGGCGTTTGAGGATATGGAGGCGGGGCGGGTGGCGAGAGGGGTGTTGGTGTTTGGGGAATAGGACCGGCTTTGGCTTGCCGATCTTGCTGGTTGCATTTTGCATCCAAATGGCGTATAATAGCGAAAATGGGACGTCGCAAACCGAACAGACCATGGAGGTGAGGGCCATGCCTATTCTGCACGTACGAAACGTGCCCGACGAGCTGTATACGCGGCTGCAGCAGCGAGCGGAGGCGCAACGTCGCTCATTGAGCGCCGAAGTGATTGTGCTGTTGGATTGGGCGCTTGAACATGCCGAGCGTACGCCAAAAGACGTGCTGGCCTCGATTCGCAGCCGACGCTTTTTCGATCCCATCGCCGCTGGCGCACCAGAGAGCACAATGCTCCTCCGAGAGGACCGAGAACGATGAGCCTCGCGTACTCGGCGAGCACAGACTGCGTCATCGATGCCAGTGTTGGGATCAAGCTGTTTCTTGTGGAACCTCTGTCAGACCGAGCTGAGGCGCTGTTCGACTACCTGGACGACGATTCACCGCCTCGGTTCTATGTGCCCGACCTATTCTACGTCGAGTGCGCCAACATCTTGTGGAAATACGTGCGCCGTTTTGGCTATCCGCTGCAGTCCGCACAACAGGACGCGGCGGATTTGATCGAGCTACCGCTGCAAGTCGTCCCCACTGCCGCTTTGGTCGAGCATGCGCTTGCACTGGCGACTCTGCACAACATCAGCGCGTACGACGCTGCCTATCTGGCATTAGGTGACCGCCTGTCGTTGCCGATGGTGACGGCGGATAGTAAGCTCGTGCGGCGTTTGCAAGAGACAGATCTAGATGTGCGTTTTCTAGGCGATTGGCCGTAGACGCGGAACGCCGCGCGAGCCTGGAGAAGGGGGAACACAGATGGACGTCACAACAGAATGGAACCCGTGGACGCCTCCGTACGATCCACGTCGAGTGGATAGCTCAACGGTAATGGAAGACGAGCATGGACGGATGATCGAGACCGCCGACTGCGGCCAGCGCTGCCCTGGCTGCGGCGTCTGCTGCAATGGCTATCGAGACCGGATCACCTTTGATTTCGCCGGCCAGGACGAGTTCGAAGGCAATCTCCGCTTCGGGCGCGGCAGCCTGGTCGAACTGGAAGGCGGCCAATTGTACCGCCAGCCAGACTGTGGCCCGTCGTGTCCCGGCTATGGACGCTGCTGTCCGCCCTTTGGCCAGCGCCAACGCCCGGAAACTGTGGCCGACGCCCGACGTGTCTTGCTTGAGAGCGAGAACACCTGGCGGTGGCAGATACAAGAAGCACTGCTGATCCTGGCCCACGATGGGAGCGATGAGGCAGTCGAGGTATTGGAAGCCTACATGCCGCGCGCACACGCTCGCCTGGAGGGATTTGCCGAGTGCGCGCTGGACGAGGGACGCTACTTTGCCACCGTGCCGCGCAATGCCGAGGAAGCAAGGCGGATGATCAAGCGCGAGGTGCTGCGCGCATGGGAAGAGCGCGCTGCAGAGGCGTTCGGCAAGATCGAGGAGTTGGAACCCGAACTGGAGCGCAGGCAGTACGAGCTCGAGATCGCCCAGAGATTGCTGGACAAGGCACAGGACGATGCAGCGCGGGAGACCTGGCAGACCCAGGTGGACGTGCTGCTGATGATGGTGCAGGAGGCCGAGCACGACCTGGCTGAGCAAGAGGCAGAACAGGCGTTGTGCGATACAGTGATCGCCGAGATTGAGGCTGATCTGGCCGAGGATGAGCCGGCTACCGATGGCGAACAGACTGGGAATGACATATTTTAGAGCACGATCCAGGAGAGACCAACAAGCCGAGGGGCACACGCAAGTGGACGGCGTCATGGGCTATTTGGACATCGATGACCCAACCCTGGATCGGTTCTACGAGCTCTGCAAGCGGTTCAATTGAGCCATGGTTTGCACGTGAGCAGAAAACCGTCGAGTTAACCAGAGGGGGAAGCCATGTCAGTCGAGATTGCGCTCACTGTCGCCAGCGTGGTCCTCGCCATTTGCCTGCTGGCCTGCTGGTTCGCATACAGGCAGTCCAGGCGATCGCAGCAGCAGTTCGAAACGCAATCCCGGCAGGTTGGACAGGCTCTGGATCGGGCAGCCCGAGACCTCTGCCAGGTCGAGCGAACCGCACGGCAGTACCCTGCCGGTGACCCGGAACCCTATGGGCCGGTCGCAAAAGAGCTGGATGCACAATGCACCCAGATTCGCGTCGGCTATCAACAATGTCTCACGCAGCACCGGCAGCTTATCGCCCGGCGCCACCCTGCCCCAGCGAACCTCCTCCAGCGGGCCTGGGCGCTCTTGTCGTCCGAATACTCTCACTGGCGGCGAAAGCAGCAAGACATCGGATCGCTGGCCGAATCGGTTTGCACGCTCACCGACCAGATCGGCCGGGCGCAGGCATCGCTGGCGCAACTGCGCACCCTGCCCTTGGAGGCCGCCCGGCGCTGCCAGGACCTCCACCGCCAGGTCGCCGAGATGTCGTCCCTGGCGAGAGCATTACGGCAAGCCGGTGTGCACGGAACGACCTTTGACCAGGCCACAGCCCACGCGGCACAGCTCCACGAGCGCCTCGCGCAACTGCCGGGCTGGTGCACCTTGGAGGATAACGACCAAATTCTCGCGCAAGCCACCAAGGCCGGCACGTTCCAGGCCTGGCAGCTCCTCGACGCCCTGGAAGAACCGATAGAGGATCGGCGTACGACGTTTCAGCGCTGGCACACGGTGCACCGAGAGGTCGGCGAGGGCCTGCAGGCCTTGCAAGAGACCCTCGGCCAGGCCCGGATGCACCGGCTGCGGGTTCCCGACTCGATCGACATCGAGGATCGCGCGCTGCAGCTCAACGAGCTGGAAGCCCTGTCTACCGAGATGCAGGCGCGCTACCAGGCGCCATCGGTGCAAGACCTGGAAGCGTTGCACTCCCAAATTCTCCCGGCCATCGAGGCGGCGCGCGAACTGGACGCATTGTTCGAGTCCGTCGCCCGCCAGTTCGAGCGCCTGCGCCAGGCCTTGGGAAGCATGGCTCGACTGGCGCACGAGACGCAGATCGAGATGGACGCCCTGGCCCAGGCAGCCGAATACCCCATCGACTGGGAGTCCCACCGCGCGACGCCGGT
>JAFGOG010000196.1 GCA_016926595.1 Anaerolineae bacterium | reverse complement strand
GCTGCTGCTCGTTCATCCAGGTGAGGGCCAGGCGGGCGCGCTGCATCCGCCCCCAGATGGGCAGTGGCGCTTCCGCCAGACCGGCGATGGCGTGAGCCGTGCCCAGGGCGTTGCCCCCAAAGCTGCCGTCGGGGGCCTGTAAACCGGCCAAGCCGGTCTGGGGGTTGGGCGAGGCAGCCCAGCTCTCCGTGGCCGGGGTGTAGCCGGCGGCGACGATGGCCTGGACGGCAGAAGCGGTCGAGTCGGCGCTGGGCGCGCCCCAGGCCTCCCAGCCACCCCAGTCGGCCTGATTGGCACGTAAGAAGTCCAACCCCTCCTGCACCTTCTGGTGGGTCGGCGCCAGATTGCCGCTGGCCAGGAGGGCCTGCACGACCAGAGACGTGGTGTCCACGTCGCCGACGCCCGATCCCCAGCCCCAGCCGCCGTCCGGCTCCTGCAAACCGACGAGAAAGTCGGTTGCGCCGGCGGGCACGGGCTCCTGGGCAGCGGCCAGGCCCAGGATGGCCCACACCTGGTTGATGGTGCCCGCGGCCCCGCTGGAGAACCCGGCCTTGGCCGTGGTGCTGTAGGCGCCGGTTGCGGCGTGGTAGGTGCCGGTCAGTTCGTGGATGAGGTCCATGCCGCCAAAATCGTATGCGTCGCCATCACCGGCGACCACGGCCACGGCCAACATGCCGGCCCGCCCGGGGAAGAGGGTGCCGGTGACGTCGTGGGTGTAGGTGATAGCCTGCCCGGCCAAAAAGTCCAGCGGCGTGTTGCCGCCCCCCGAGGTCATGGTGCTCACCGGCTGCCGGGCGGCGCCCAGGGCCATGACCGCTTTGATGGTCGTAAACTCGTCGGCGGCGCCGGGCGTCCAGCCCTCGATGCCGCCGTCGTCCAGTTGTTTGGTGGCGATGTAGGCCAGCGCCTGGGAGATGGCCGGGCTGTCGTAAATGGGGAAAGCGGAGACGCTAGCCGAGGTCAAGGCTTCCGGGGCCGGATTCGGTCCAACTTGAGCCAGGGAGACATCGCCGGACACGACCAGGCAGAGCGCCAACAACAGCGCCGCCAGGCCGAGAACGGAAAGCCCCAAAGCCATCTGTCGTAGTGTGGTTTTTGCAGTCATTGCAGTGCTCCTTTCGTAGCAGCCAGATGCTGAGTGTCTTGGCACAAAAAAAGCCCGACGAGAGTGTCGGGCAAACGATACGGCTTGCGGAAACAGAAATCCCCTTGGACAAAGTCACAAGGGGACAGTTCATGAATAGGTCATACGCCGCCCCCCTTTCTCGCGAAGGTGGTCAAGCGGACAGACAGTGGCGGGCGGCCTGGCTTCCTGGCAGCACTCTGCCAGGATACAGTTGCGGGACAGCGCCGGACTCTCACCGGCTTCGCCTTTCAGCCCTGGTTTCCGACCCATCGGGCACCACTGCTGGGCTCAACGATTCGATTTGTAAGTTGCAGGCCCCATTGTAGTACAAAACCTACCTCCTGTCAAAAACGCCGGGCGACGGGTATTGAAAAGCGTCGCGCGTTGTGCTATAATGGTCCCTGGATATGTTGGGCAGATGCGATAGAGTGGAGAGGAGGCGAATATGGCAGCCCCACGCATGAAAGTAGCTGAGTTGGACCCGGCGCGCCTGGAAAAGGTGCGCAAGCTGGAGGAGGAGTTGGGCGCTTACGTCGTGGCCCTGGAGCCTCAGTTTCGACTGGCCGACTTGACCACCGAGCAACTCGCGCGGTTGGAGGCGGCAGAGAATGAGCTGGGGGTCGTGTTGTTGGCCTATGAGGGTGAGTAGGCGCCAGCTTTCAAGATCACGGCCGTGGGACCGTGCAGCCTGAACGCCGCACGGCCCCACCCATTTCTGCTAGCGGAGCATTGCTGCCCGCGCCACCTCGCGACCCCGGTCGGTAAGGCGCAGGCAGGTGCGATTCACCTGCCGGGCCAGGCCGTCGCGCATCAGGTTGGCGACCACGCGCTGGCCAAAGGCCGGGCTCCACTTCATGTGCCGGTTCAGATGCTCGATTGAGCATTCGGCCGCCTCTTCTGGCGTCCCTTCGTGCTGCGACAGGTGGACCAACAGCATCTCGCCGGCGAATTGCCAGCGTTGGCGGCGGCGCAGCGCCCAGCGCGCGAGCAAGCCGCGCTCGGGTGCCAGGCACAACACCAGCGTAAAAACCAGGCCCGTCATCGTGGCCATGCTGCCGGCGATGGAGGCGTCCAGCAGCCGCGCCAAAAAGTAGCCCGACACCGCCGAGACGACCGCCAGCGCTGCGCTCAACACGAGCATCAGCGGCAGCCGGTCGGTGAGCAGGTAGGCTGCCGCTGGCGGTGTGATCATCAAGGCCACGACCAGCACCGAGCCGACGGCCTCGAAGGAGCTGACGGCCGTCACCGAAACCAGCGTCATCAGCGCGTAGTGAATGACCACCGG
Source organism: Anaerolineae bacterium (assembly GCA_016926595.1). The sequence goes on along the minus strand of JAFGOG010000196.1, from coordinate 11,477 downwards.
CGAAAAGCCCAGCGCCGCCGCCAGACCGGCGTCGAAGGTCGCCAGTTTGAGCTCCTTGTAGAACAGGACGATGAACAGCAGGTTGACCAGCCCCACGCCCCCGGCCAGCCACAGCGCTTTCGGACCCAGGTCGGCACCGCCCACGATCAGGCGGTCGAATGGGGCAAAGGCCAGCTCCCCCAGCAGCACCGCGTCGGTGTCCAGGTGGACGTTGGCCGCGTAGCGGCTGATCAGGATCACGCCGACGGAAAAGAGGGCCGGAAAGACCAGGCCGATGGCCGCGTCCTCCTTGACCAGCCCCGTGCGGAACAGGGCCTCGACCATCGTCACCGTCAGCACACCGGTCAACGTGGCGGCGATGATCATGGGTAGCGAGGCCGTGCTCTCGACGAGAAAAAACATGAGCACGATGCCCAACAGGATGGCGTGGCTGATGGCATCACTCATGAGCGACATGCGCCGCAACACCAGGAATACGCCGATGAGTGAACAACTGGCGGCGACGACGGAAGCGATGAGGATGATTTCGATCTGAGCTTGGGTCATGTTCTCCTCCCTACCGCACCATCACCCGCCGGGCCGTCTCGCGCCCGTAATTGGTGAGTTTGAGGCGGCCATCGGTGCGCGCCACCAGGTCGTGGGTTACGGCCCAGCGCACGGCGCGCCGGGCAAAGGCTTCGTCCCAGCGCATGTGGGCACCCAGGTGGCTCAACGTGCTCTCCTGCGCCTCGTCGGGATCGCCCTCGTGGTTCAACAGGTGCACGGCCAGCGCCTCGGCGGCGAACTGCCACCTTTGCCGCGATTGGCGCCGCAGCCGGGCCAGGATGCCCCGCTCCGGGGCAAACAGCAGTGACAGTACGACGACGGCACTCATATAAAGCACGATGGTCGGGCCGGTGGGCAGTCGGGCCACGACGCTGCTGGTGACGGCCCCCAGCAGCCCCACCACGGCCCCAAAGACACCCGACAGGACGACCATCACGCCGAGCCGCTCCGTCCACTGGCGGGCGGCGGCCGCCGGGGCGACGATCATGGCACTCATCAGCACCACGCCCACCGCCTGCAGACCGACGACGATGGCGACGACGATCAACGAAGTGAGCACCACGTCCAGCAGGCCGGTGGGGAAACCCAGGCTGGCGGCAAAGTCGGGGTCGAAACTGAGCAGTTTGAACTCTTTCCAAAAGACGACGACGACGGCCACCGCTGCAGCGCCCAGCACGGCCATCGTGACCACGTCGCGGCCGACCAACGTCGCCGCCTGGCCAAAGAGGAACTTGTCCAGCCCGGCCTGGCTGGCCTGGGGCAATTTCTGGATAGAGGTCAGCAGCAGAATGCCAAAGCCGAAAAACACCGACAGCACCATGCCCAGGGCGGCGTCCTGCTTGATGCGTGTGTTCCGCACGGCGACCATGACCGCCAAGGTGCCCAACCAACCGGCGATGGCCGCGCCCAGAACCAGCACCAGGGGCGCCTTGGAGCCGGTCAGCAGGAACGCCAGGGCGATGCCCGGCAAGGCTGCGTGCGAGATGGCGTCGCCCAGCAGGCTCTGTTTACGCAGCACGGCAAAGGCGCCCAGCACGCCACTCACCAACCCCAGCGTCGCCGAACCCAGGGCCACGGTGCGCAGTGTGTAGTCGAAAATCAAGTCGTGTAGGATTTGGCCGATGTCCATTTACGCTTTCCCTCCGAGAAAGGCGATGCGTCCACCATACGCTTTGCGCAAGTTTTCCTCGGTGAACACCTCAGCCACCGGCCCACTGGCGATGCGCCGCACGTTGAGCAGCATCACCCAATCAAAATACTCCTCCAGCGTTTGCAGGTCGTGGTGGACGACGATGACCGTTTTGCCCGTGGCGCGCAGCTCACGCAACAGGTCGATGATGGCCCGCTCGGTGGTGGCGTCCACCCCGGCGAACGGCTCATCCATAAAGTAGACCTGGGCATCTTGCACCAGCGCCCGGGCCAAAAAGACCCGCTGCTGCTGCCCGCCGGAAAGCTGGCTGATCTGCCGCTCGGCGAAATCGGCCATGCCCACCTTGCGCAGGCTGTCCATGGCCTGCGCGCGGTGCTCACGGGCCGGGCGCTTGACCCAGCCCAGCTTGCCATAGAGGCCCATCAGCACCACGTCCAGAGCGTTCGTCGGAAAATCCCAGTCGACGCTGCCCCGCTGGGGCACGTAGCCCACCAGCCGCCGCTGCTCCTCGTACGACTTGTCATAGATGCGCACCTTGCCGGCCGCCGCTGGCACCAGGCCCAGGATGCTCTTGATGAGTGTGCTCTTGCCCGCGCCGTTGGGACCGACGATGGCCATCAACACCCCCTGGGGCACGTCCAGGTCCACGTCCCACAACACAGGCTTTTCGCGATAGGCGACGGTCAGATCCGTCACCCTGACAGCTTTATGGCCATTGGGATTCGCTTCGCTTCCCACCTGATTCACAATGCCACCTCCAAATATCCAGCAGCAAGGTGCAATCAGCAAGAATCGACCTCACCTTGCTGCTTGCTGCTTGTCAATCGCCCAACAAGGCACCGACGATCGTGTCCACGTTGTGGCGCACCATGCCGAGGTAGGTCCCTTCCTCCGTGCCCCAGTCGCCCATGGCGTCAGAGAACAACTCGCCGCCGATGCTCACCTGGAACCCCTTGGCCTGCACAGCCGCCTGGACTGCCTCGATGTTACGCACTGGCACCGACGACTCGACAAAAATGGCCGGGATCTGGTTGTCGGCGATAAAGTCGGCCAGGCCCTGCACGTCGCCCGTGCCTGCTTCGGTGGCGGTGCTGATGCCCTGCAAGCCGCGCACCTCAAAACCGTAGGCCCGCCCAAAGTAGTTGAAGGCGTCGTGGGCCGTGATCAACACCCGCTGCTGCTCCGGCACGCGGGCCGTTTGCTCCAGGACGTATGCCTGGAGTTCCTCCAGTTGCGCCAGATAGGCCTGGGCATTGGCCCGGTACAGGTCGGCGCTGCCGGGATCGACCTCGATCAAGGCATCCCGGATCGTCTCCACGGCCTGCATCCACAGCGTCACGTCGAACCAGACGTGGGGGTCGTGGGCGCCCTCGAACCCGGGCGGCGAGAGCAGCAGCGCCTCGTCGATGCCGCTGGTCACGGCTACGGTCTTGGTCCGACCGCCCATCTGCTCCAGCACCTCGCCCATCTTGGCCTCGAGATGCAGGCCGTTGTAAAGGATCACGTCCGCCTCCGTCAGGCGGCCCACGTCGCCCTCACTCGCCTTGTAGAGGTGGGGGTCCACGCCCGGCCCCATCAGGCCGGTGACCGTCACCCGCTCGCCGCCGACATTCTGGGCGATGTCGGCGATCATGCCGATGGTCGCTACCACGCGCACCTGCCGCTGTGACAGATCGCCGTCTGACTGTTCCGGCGCCTGTCCACAAGCAGCCACCAGCAAGGCGAGCACGATGATTGATAAAAGCCAACTTTTTCTACGCATATTGTTCCTCCCGGTTGTCTTTTGTATCGGTTACCAGCAACTGTTCTGCCAACTCCCGGCCCAGAACCTGCTCGCCGCCGGCCAGGCGGATGGTGAGCGGCCCGTTGAAGGGAGCGACAGCAACCACCTCGAACTCTGTACCCGGGTACAGCGCCAGCTCCCCCAGGTAGCGCAGCAGCTCGGGATCGCCGTCGGGTACTTCCGCCAGGGTCACGACCTGCCCGACACCCACTGCGGAGAGGGGCCGCGTGTCACGCGACGGGAGCGCACCGTCCCTCGATGGGATACGCTGTCCATGCGGGTCGGTCTGCGGCTGATCCAGAAACTCGGCCAGCCGGTCGGCCAGGCGGTCGGACGTAGCATGCTCCAGGCGATGGGCCTCGGCGTGTACCTCGTCCCACGGAATGCCGAGTGCTTTGGTCAGGAAAAGCTCCCACAGCCGGTGGATGCGCAGCAGGCGCAGCGCCTCTTGCTTCCCGGCCGGCGTCAGGGTCACGCCCTGGTAAGGCACGTACTCGACCAGGCCCTGGCGGTCCAGCTTGCGGACCATGCCCGTGACCGAGGCCGGCGCCACGTCGAGGTGCGCGGCCAGTTTGGTGGTGCTCACCGGTGCGTGCTTGACCTGGAGCCGATAAATGGCCTGTAGGTATTCCTGAATTGAAAAACTGGTCAACCTAAACCTCTTTTTAGTCTCTCCTAAAAGAATATCACTATAGATGCTTTTTGTCAAGGGCCAGGTGCTCAAGATGCCGTTAGAATCGAAAGGCGTGCTCACTGACGTCGCGCCCAGCAGCATGGCAGGTTTGACACATTGGGCGTAGGTGTGGTATCCTGTCACAGACAGTTGAATATGCTTGATCGTGGTGCCCCGTAGCCCGGATGCGCGGGGCCCAGGGGGGAAGCCGGTGGTGCGTGTGTCACACGTAGAGTCCGGCGCTGTCCCGCAACTGTAACTTGACAGCATGTCAAGAAGCCAGGTCGCCCACCACGGTCATGCGCTGTGAACCTTCGCGGAAAGGGGTGGGCGCGTGGCCTAAAGCCACTGCACCCTCTTGTCGAAAGGCAGGAGGTTTTTGATTACAAGCCCAGGCCCTGACCGCCAGGTTGGGGCTTTTTCTTTCAGGTAAGCTCCCATCCTGTAGGTGGTCCTCCTCCTGCTGGTGCCTGGCATCACCAGCGCGAGGCCAGCGGCCCGGCCGTCGTGACTGGCCGGCCGGGCCGCTCTTTTTCCCGTTGACTTGGTGACTGAAATGAAAGAGGTCAAGCGAACCTATGCCCAGGGTATCAAAGCACGCACCGCTATCGAAGCACGAGACCTCCGTGGTGTCCTGGATTGCCGAGATATGTGCTCCCATCCTGCCTCCCGACGAGGCTGCGGCGGCGGCAGCCCGGACCCGCCAGGATGACCTCACCAAGCCTCGGGGCAGCCTGGGCCGCCTGGAAGCGCTGGCGACCCAACTGGCAGGCATCACCGGTCAGCCGCTGCCGCGTGTGGATCGCAAAGCTGTCATCGTCCTGGTGGGGGATCACGGCGTGGCGGCCGAGGGCGTCAGCGCCTATCCTTCCGAAGTGACCGCCCAGATGGTGCTCAACTTCTTGCGGGAGGGGGCGGCCATCAACGTGCTGGCCCGCCAGGCCGGCGCGCGGGTGGTCGTCGCCGACGTGGGCGTGGCCGCCGACCTGCCCGATCACCCACACCTGCTCCGGCGCAAGATCGCGCGCGCCACGGGCAACCTGGCCCGCGGACCGGCCATGAGTCGCGAGCAGGCGGCGCGCTCGATCCTGACCGGCGTCGAGATCGTGGCCGACGAGGCGGCCCGCGGCCTGGACCTGGTCGCCACCGGGGAGATGGGGATCGGCAACACGACGCCGGCCAGTGCCATCGCGGCGGTCTATACCGGGCTGCCGGTGGCCCAGGTGACGGGGCGAGGCACCGGCGTAGACGACGCGGCGCTAGCCCGCAAGGTGGAGACGATCGAGACCGCATTGGCCCTACACCGGCCCGATCCGGACGACCCCCTGGGCGTGCTGGCGGCCGTGGGCGGCTTTGAGATCGGCGCCATCGCCGGCGTCTGCCTGGGGGCGGCGGCCCGGCGGGTGCCTGTCGTGGTCGACGGCTTTATCTCGGCGGCGGGGGCCGTCATCGCGGCCGCCCTCTGCCCGGCAGTCAAGCCCTACCTCATCGCCTCCCACCTGTCGGTGGAACGGGGACACAGCGCCTTGTGGGACTGGCTGGATCTGAGCCCCTTGTTGGACCTCGGCCTGCGGCTGGGCGAAGGGACGGGCGCCGTGCTGGCCATGCACCTGGTCGAGGCGGCCTGCCGCCTGCTGGCCGAGATGGCCACCTTTGCCGACGCCGGCATCTCTGGCCCCCAGGAGTAGGCCCCATGCGCCCCCTGCTGTCCGCTCTCCGCTTCCTGACCATCCTTCCGGTGCCCGGCGGCCACTACCCCGGCGACGAGGAGTGGGGCCGGGCCACGGCCTGGTATCCCGCCGTGGGCCTGGTCCTGGGCACCATCCTGGCCGGCCTCGATTGGGTTCTGCGCGCGCTCTGGCCCGGGAGCGTGGCGCCGGTCCTGCTGCTGTTTGCCTGGGTGGTGCTCACCGGGGCGCTCCACCTCGATGGGTTCGTGGACTGCTGCGATGCCCTGCTGGCCCCGGTTCCGCCGGAGCGCCGCCTGGAGATCCTGCGCGACGTCCACGCCGGGACCTTTGGCATCGTCGGCGTCGTGCTGCTGTTGTTGACCAAGGCCGCCGCCCTGGCCGCCCTGCCTGGCGCCGTCCGGCTGCCGGGGCTGCTGCTGGTGCCTGTGCTGGGGCGGTGGGGCATGGCCGCCGCCGTGTTGCTCTACCCCTACGCACGGCCCGGGGCAGGCCTGGGTCGCAGGGCCAAGACCGGTGCGGGCGGCCGGCAATTGGCCCTCGGCACGGCGACGGCGGTGCTGGCGACCGCCTTGGCCTGGTGGCTGGGCCTTGGCTGGGGCGCGCCGCTGCTGCTGGCCTCCACCGCCATCACCACCTTCCTGACGGCGGCCTGGATCCGGTCGCGGATCGGCGGCCTGACGGGCGACGCCTACGGCGCCATCTGCGAGATCGGGGAAACGGTGGGGCTGCTGGCCCTGGCCGCCCTGGCCCACCTGGGAGCCCTGCCATGACCGTCCTGGGCACGTCCTACCGGCTGGGCTCGACCTCCTACGTCTGGCCTGCCGACATCCTGCCCAACGTCCGAAAACTGGGGCCGCTGGTGGACGACGTCGAGCTGGTCCTCTTTGAGGTGGACGACGCCTCGAACCTGCCGGACGAGGCGACCGTGATCGAGCTGGACCATCTCGCCCGGGCATACGACCTGACCTACACCGCCCACTTGCCCCTGGACCTGGCCCTGGCGCATCCGCCCTCGCTGGAAAAGGCGCGGAAGGTGATCGCCTGCACCCGGGCGCTTTCCCCCTGGGGGTACGTACTGCACCTGGACGGAAGGCAGGTGGAAGGCGATCCCGGCGCAGCCACGCTGGCCCGCTGGCGCGACGACGCCGTGCGCGTGCTGGAAACCTTGGTCCCCCTGGTGGGCGAGCCGCGGCGGCTGTGTGTCGAGAACCTGGAGAACTACCCACCCGAGCACTTTTTGCCCTTGCTGGAGCAGGTGCCCGTGAGCCTGTGCATCGATGTGGGCCACCTGTGGCTCACGGGATGCGACGCTTTGGGCTTTTTGGGCGAGCACCTGGTCCGCACGCGCGTCGTCCACCTGCACGGCATTGGCGAGCGGGATCACCAGTCTTTGACCCACCAGGGTGCGGACCTCGTCGCGCCTGTGCTGGATCAGCTTTCAAATCGTGGCTACGAGGGGGTGCTGACCCTCGAGGTCTTTGGCCGGGAGGATTTCTTTGCCTCGCGGGCGCTGGTAGCGGAGATAATCGATGGCAAACGATGAACCGACTCTGACGTTGATCCTGGGCGGTGCCCGCAGCGGCAAGAGCGACTATGCCGAGGCGTTGGCCTCCCGGCTGGGCCGGCGCGTGCTCTACGTCGCCACCGCCGAGGCGTTGGATGACGAAATGCGCGCCCGCGTGGCCGCCCACCAGGCCCGCCGCCCGGCCCATTGGCACACCCTGGAGGTGTCGCGGAACGTTGGTGCGGCGCTTCTCTCTACGCCAGATGCCTCCCAGGCCGATGTGCTCCTCCTCGACTGCCTGACGCTGTTGGTGTCCAACATCCTGCTGTCCGCCGGGGCGGATGGCTCGGAGCCGGAGGTCGATGCCGCCTGGCCCGCTGTGCAATCCGAGTTGGACGGCCTGCTGGAAACCTATCGTCGCTTGGGCGCGCACCTCATTGTCGTCTCCAACGAAGTCGGGCTCGGGCTGGTGCCAACCAACCATTTGGGACGTATCTACCGGGACTGCCTGGGCTGGGCCAACCAGGCGCTCGCCTGCGCTGCGGACCGTGTCATCCTGATGGTCGCCAGCCTGCCGCTCGACCTGAGATCGCTGCCACTGGCCTGGCCCGGGAGTGATGCCGGCGATCACGCACCGTAAGGCGATCAGCGGTAGGCGTGTGTGAATTTCACCGCCCAGGCAGCGGTGATCTGGGGCAAGGCCGATTCGGCTGGGCCTGCTTCGATCTTGTCCTCTTCTGTCTCTAGCGGATACAGCTCGGCTGGTAGGTGACGGTTTGACACCTGGCCGTAGGTGTGGTATCCTATTGTCGACAATCGAATATGCTTGACCGTGGTGCCCCGTAGCCCGGATGCGCGGGGCCCAAGGGGGGAAGCCGGTGGCGCGTACATTACACGCGGAGTCCGGCGCTGTCCCGCAACTGTAACTTGACAGCGTGTCAAGAAGCCAGGTCGCCCGCCACGGTCATGCGCAGCGAACCTTCGCGGAAAGGGGTGGGCGCGTGGCTCCAGGCCACCTGCACCCTCTTGTCGAAAGGCAAGAGGGTTTTAATTCCAAGCCCATGCCCTGACCGTCAGGTCGGGGCTTTCTGTTTCATGGCGCGAGTTCCCAACCTGTAGGTGATCCTCCTCCTGCTGGTGCCTGGCATCACCGGCGCGAGGCCAGCGGTCCGGCCGTCGTGACTGGCCGGCCGGGCCGCTCTTTTTTCAAGGTGAGCTCGAGGGAGGTAGAACAATATGCTTCTTGGTGATGCCGGGTTGGCAATAGGATCCACCAAGCCGAGCCAGGGAGAAACAGGCATGCGGCTCAGTGACAGGGCTTACAAGAGGATCAGGCACGAGATCCTTAGCCTGCAACTCCCTCCCCGGTCGGCCATTGATGAACAAGTGTTGATGCAGGAACTGGACCTGGGACGTACACCCATCCGCGAAGCACTGCAGCGGCTGGCGACGGAGAACTTGGTTCTGCTCGCTCCACGGCGCGGCATGTTTGTCGCCGGCGTGAGTATCACCGATCTAACCAAGATCGTTGAGGTGCGCATGTGCCTGGAAGGCATGTGCGCGCGCCTGGCGGCCGAACGGGCAAGCCCTGCCCAACTGGATCTCATGGAAGAGATCATCCAACGGCTCGATGTGGTATCCGAGGGCGATGGCGAGGCGCAGATAGCCATCGACCAGGCGTTTCACGAGCTGCTTTACGAGATGGCCCACAACGAGTTCATGGCTCAGGCGCTGCGCCGGCTATATGCACTCAGTGTGCGCATGTGGCGGCTGCTGCTCCATCGCCTGGGCGACTGGCGCGGCGACATGGAGAAGCATTGCCACATCACTCAGGCACTCCAAATGCGCGATGCAGAGCGCGCAGAGGCGCTGTTGCAGCAGCACATCGGCGGCTTTGATCAACGCATAAAGGGTATGCTGTAGACGATGACCGGGAAATGGTCCCGGCAGTCGTACCTTTCTGACGACGAAAAGACCTATATCCACGAGGAGGAGGGAACAAGCAACGATGGACACGATTCTGAAGGGCATCGGCCAGAAGGTTGTCATCAGCCCCGAGCGGCCGACGGCCATCCTGGGTGAGCGGATCAACCCCACAGGCAAAAAGAAACTGGCGGCGGCGCTGGTGGCCGGAGACCTGGACATCGTGCGCCGTGAGGCGCTTGAGCAGGTAGAAGCTGGCGCCGACATCCTGGACGTGAACGTGGGCGCTGCCGGCGTCGACGAGACGCATTTGCTGCCCCTGGCGGTACGTGCGGTACTCGAGACAGCAGGCGTGCCGATAGCCATCGACACGGCCAATGGCGAGGCGATGGCTGCTGCCCTGGCGGTGCACAACGAGCTGAATCCTGACGGCAAGCCGCTCATCAACTCGGTGAATGGCGAGGAAGCAAGTCTGGCGCGGGTACTGCCCCTGGTAGCCCAATACGGCGCGGCCGTCATCGGCCTGTGCATGGACGACGACGGCATTCCCAACACGGCAAAACAGAGGCTCGCGGTCGCGGCCAAGATTGTCTCCCGTGCTGAGGAGCACGGCATCCCTCGCCAGGATATTCTCATCGACTGCCTGGCACTGACCGTCGGCGCGGACTCGAATGCGGCCAAGATCACGCTCGACGCCATCCGTATGGTACACGAGGAATTGGGTGTCAACCTGGCGTTGGGGGCGAGCAACGTGTCGTTCGGGCTGCCTGACCGAGAGATCTTGAATGGCGCGTTCCTGGCTATGGCCATCGCCCACGGGCTGAACTGTCCCATCGTCGACGCAGCCAAGGTACGTCCCTTTATCCTGGCAGCCGACCTGGCTCTGGGACGGGATGAATATGCAATGCGCTACCTGAAAAGCTATCGTCAACGCCAAAAGGCGGGCAAGTGAAACATACCCGGCGATGAGCAACAACTGCTGTTTCGGACTCGAGTGCAAAGCAAGCGATCCGGCCGCAGTGACTGGCCGGATGGCCCACTCTTTCCCACGATATGTCCAAGGAAGGCAAGAAGAACATGCGCACTTTTCTTTACACAGGCAACGACAATGCCAAAGCAGTTCAGCGGTTGGCCATCAGCACGGCTGGCATGCAGCAGCCCACCCTGGTGGCCCGGTTTGGCCCGGTGAATGGGGACGATCCGCTAGCCCTCTGGGAGAGCGTTTTGCCCATAGAAGTCATGCAGGTCCGGCTGCCCGGCCTGGATTGGCCCCTCAGCCACACGCCAGCCGATGAGGTAGCCGTCGAAACGGCGATGGCTATCCTCGCCCAGATGATCGCATCCGGGGCCTATCGCCTGGTGATCCTGGATGGTATCCGTGGACTGGTCTCTGGTCATCTACTCGATGCCGCCGTGCTTCAGCGCCTCGCAGGAAGCTCCTCAACCCAAACCCAGATCGCCATGACCTGATCTGGAATTGGGCCGGCGCCGGCCATCGAAGCTCAAGGATACACGTACGGCTGGTTCGGCGGCTGAGTGGGCGTGACGGTCTCGGCCACCAGGATGGGGATCATCTCGCCGTCGAACTCGCCCACTTCAAAGCGGCCCTGGACTCTGACCCAGGTGTCCGCGTTCAGAGTGCCTGCCTCTGGCCAGTGGACGACGAGGCCCACCGGCACGGCGTCGGCCACGCAGCAATAGATGGCAAAGCGGGCAACCATGAACCGATCCGGGTCAAGGCGCTCGTCTCGGAACACGAACCCCAGCAGGTCTGCTTCCTGAGCGGCAAAAGCTGCCGGATCGGCAGTTTGGGAGAAGCGTCGCAGCCAGCCCAGGATCGAATCGTCGTCCTCCGCCCGCTGGATGCGGCCGCCCAGTTGAGCGGGACCCACCGCAGCAACATTTGCCTGGCGCTGGCTCACGGCCTCGGCCCCCAGGGGCCTGGCGGGCACCAACAGGCCCAGGGCGATGGGCAAGGCCAACAAGATCAGCGCCGCGCGGGACACGCCGTGTGTGTGGCCCGCGTGTCCGCAGCCCTCGCCCTCTCCGGTGTCGGTGCGTTCTGTTGCATCGTACATCACAGCAGCAGCCAACACCAGGAAGAGGATGGCCGCCAGCAACGTGAGCCAGGCGAACCGGTAGTGGATGTAGAAAAAGAGCGTGCCGTTCGAGATCTTGCTATACAGAAACAACCCCAAACCGCCAAG
>JAFGOG010000195.1 GCA_016926595.1 Anaerolineae bacterium | reverse complement strand
TGGCGGCATGCGGCGCTCAGCTTGGTCCGACGCCGACGGCCATCCCGCTGGCGGCGACAGCCACCCTGACCCCTCGGCCCGGCGGTCAGGGACATGAGGCGTTACCTTCGGCCGTAGCGACCCGGTCTTTGACCGTTTTGCCCTCGCCGTCGCCCCTGGCCGAGACTCTGCCGTCGGGTGACCGGTTCCAGCTCGACAATTTACTTGTCGAGCGGATGGTCGCCGATTTTTTGGCACGCCTCGCGGCAGGGGACGCTGCCAACGCCTTCCGGCTTTACCTGACGGATCAGGCTCAACAGCAGTACGGCGCGGCGCTCTTGCCTCAGCTCACATTGACCAGCCCGCGGCTGGCCGAGGCCAGGTTGTTGGAGATGCGGCGGCCAGCAGCCAGCGGCTACGAGGCGCACGCGCTCCTGTATTGGGTGGAAGCCAATGGGGCGGCGGTTGCTTCCCAGACGATGACGCTGCAGATCGTGCCAGAGCGCGGCTTGTGGCAGATCGGGACGATCAGCCTGGGCGACCGGCTTGCTGCCACGCCAACCCCAACACGCCAGCCGACTGCCAGCGCCGACCAAGCGGCGCCGGGGCTCACCGGCCGGCTGGTGTTCCAGGTCGGCAGCGGCGATAGTATTTACACGATCAACGCCGATGGCAGCGATCTTTGCCGCCTGACCGACGGTCTGGACCCTGCCTGGTCGCCGGATGGAGCGCAGATCGCCTTTAGCCGATGGCGCTCGCCGTGGGGCATCTATCACATCCGGCCAGATGGCAGCGGCGAAGAGCGAACTGTGGATGGCACCCTGCTTAAAGAGCCAGCTTGGTCGACCGATGGCGCCCGCCTGGCGTTTAGCATAAATTACAGCTCAGGTGGAGGCGGCGAGGTCTGTTTCTTTGGCTACTGCTTCACCTTGCCGCCCGTTTCTGTCGGTCAAATCTGGATCGCCGACCTGAATACTGGCGAGTTCCTCAGCCTGCCGTTGGATGACAAGGCGCCGCATTCCCCAACCTGGGATCCGGCGCGGGACCGGATCGTCTACGCTGGCGACCGGGGCCTGGCCTGGATCGAGCTAGGGGAGGAGATATCCACCGGCCGCTTTGCAGGCAGCAGCGCCTGGGACGGATCACCCAGCTTTTCGCCCGATGGCGCACGCATCGCTTTCATGGGCCGCGTGCACAACCGTTGGGAGATATTTATCATGGACGCTCAGGGCTCGGGGCGGGCGCAGCTTACCCACAGCAACCCGGATCTGGATCAACCACCCAGCAACGTGGCCCCTGCCTGGTCGCCGGATGGTCGACATATCGCCTTCCTCTCCAACCGCGACGGTCTATGGCGCATCTATGTGATGAGCGTCGATGGCTCTGGACAGCGGCCTATGTTTGGCGATCGGCTCGACTCCTTGGGCATCCGCTACGAGTGGGCCAGTGAACGGGCCATCTCCTGGACCGAGTAGGGCAGCTTGCCAAGCCAACCAACCTCTAGTATAATACTGTCTGGCCGCCAGAGACGTGCGGCACAGGGGAGGTGTTTATGGCAGCAAGAGGAACCCCGATCGCGACGCAGTTCGGCCGGTTCGTCGGCTGCCGGGTGAATTTCAGCCTGGCATTCGACGAGCTATTCCATTGACGCTGGAATCGCGGCGACGAGAGGATCCTTTGCTTCCTTCGGTCGTTCAGAGTGATACATGGTGGAAGAGGAAACAATGGCCGAACACGTTTACATCGAAAAGATCGCCGATCACATCGGCAAAGAGGTAACTATCAAGGGCTGGCTCTACGCCAAGACCGGCAAGGGCAAGCTCCAATTCCTGCAGGTCCGTGACGGCACCGGCATCATCCAATGCGTCGTCTTTAAGAAGGAGGTCTCTCCCGAGGCGTTCGACGCAGCCCAGCGGCTGACACAGGAATCGTCGCTGGTCGTCACCGGCCGGGTCCGCGCCGACGAGCGCGCGCCGGGCATCCCCGGGGGCATCGAGATCGATGTGACTGACCTGGAGGTGGTCCAGTTCGTCACCGATGAATACCCGATTACCCTCAAAGAGCACGGCATCGACTTTTTGTTGAGCAACCGCCACCTGTGGATCCGCTCCTCGCGGCAGTGGGCCACGCTGCGGGTGCGGGCTACAATCATCCAAGCCATCCGCGACTGGCTGGACGACCATGGCTTTATCCTGATGGACACGCCTATCCTGACGCCGGCTGCCTGTGAGGAGACGACCACGCTGTTCGAGACCGACTATCATGGCACCCCGGCCTACTTGAGCCAGAGCGGGCAGCTCTACAACGAGGCCAACATCATGGCCTTTGGCAGGGTCTACTGCTTCGGCCCGACCTTCCGCGCTGAGAAGAGCAAGACCCGGCGCCATATCCAGGAATTCTGGATGGTCGAGCCAGAGATGGCCTACGTGGACCTGTGGGGTAACCTGGAAGTCCAGGAACAGTTCGTCAGTTATGTCGTCCAGACCGTTCTTGAGCGCCGGCGCAATGAGCTCAAGCTGCTGGGCCGCGACCTGAGCCACCTGGAGAGGGTGCAGCCGCCCTTCCCGCGCATCCACTACGACCAGGCAGTTGAGATGATCAACCGCGCCGCCGCGACCGGTGTGCTGGTCCCGCCCAACGACGAGCCGGTGCCGGCCATCACCTGGGGGGATGATTTCGGCTCACCGCACGAGACCTATGTGGCTTCCCAGTTCGACCGGCCGGTCTTTGTCCATCACTACCCAACCGCCGTCAAGGCTTTCTACATGGCCCAGGAACCGGATCGGTCCGAGACCTGCCGCTCAGCAGACCTGCTGGCCCCGGAGGGGTACGGTGAGATCATCGGCGGCGGCGAGCGCTCGGGCGACCTGGCCTTCCTGGAGGCCCAGATCGAGCGCCATAACCTGCCCCGTGACGCCTACCAATGGTACCTGGACTTGCGGCGTTACGGTTCTGTGCCGCACAGCGGCTTTGGCCTGGGCCTTGAGCGGACTGTCATGTGGATCTGCGGACTGGGTCACATTCGTGAGACGATCCCGTTCCCGCGCCTGCTGGGCCGCATCTATCCGTAGGCATAATTCTTGACCTCCCGTCTAAGAGCCTCCCGCAGGTCGACGACCTGCGGGAGGCTTTTCAGTTTGGATGGATAATCTGCGAGTGGGTGTCAGGTTGGCAGCCAGAAGAAGGCCAGCCCGATAATGGCATAGATCGCCAGCAGCATCGCCCCTTCCAGCCAGTTCGACTCGCCGTCCATCGACACCCACCCGGCTATGAACACTGCTGCCATCAAGGCGATCAGCTCGAACTGATTGAACACCAGGGTCAGGGGGTTGCCCATCAGCAGGCTGGTAAACACCAGTAGCGGCGCCACGAACAGGGCGATCTGCAGGCTGGAGCCCACCGAGATGGCTAGGCTTAGCTCCATCTTGTTTCTGAGTGCCACCTGCACTGCCACCAGGTGCTCGGCCACGTTGCCGATGATCGGAATGATAATGATCCCCAGGAAGAAGGAGGGAATGCCGATCTCGGTCACCAGGTGCTCGATGGTACCCACCAGGATCTCGCTCATCCAGGCAATGGCCACCGTGGATAGCACCAGCACGATCGCCGCCTTGCGCGTCGACCAGTGGGGAGCCTGTTGCTTGGCTGCCGCGAACTCTTCATCATAGGTTAGCTCAGCAGGCTGCTTGAATTGAAAGACCATGGCCAAGGCGTATAGCAAGACCATGACCCCGGCCACGCCCAGGCTCAAGTACTCCACGGCGGCGTGGTTGACCTGATCGATCGTGTGGCTGAACAACGACGGGATGACCAACGCCGCTATGGCCAACAGCAGCAGCGTCGAATTCACCCCGGCGTGGGTGCGGTTGAACTTTTGAACACCGTGCCGCAGTCCGCCCAGCAGGATGCTAAACCCAAGCACCAGCAGGATATTGCCCAGGATAGAGCCGGTCAGCGACGCCCGCACCAGCTCCAGCAGCTCATCGCGGACGGCTGGGTTGATTACACCCTCGCGGATGGCGACGACTGTAATGATCAACTCGGCGGCGTTGCCCAGCGTGGCGTTGAGTAACCCTCCCAAGCGCTGCCCGACGTGCGTGGCCAGCGCTTCTGTGGACTGGCCGATCAGCCCGGCCAAAGGGATCAAGGCCAGGCCTGAGGCTATAAAAACGATGAGGGGGTTCCATCCCGCCAGCTCGGCGGCAATGGCCACGGCGCAGAAAATGAGCAGCAGGTTCAGGTACTTCACAGCGTGTCTCCTGTGTTATGGTCCTCGCAGCGGCGCTCGTCGGCGGACTCTGGCCGGTCCGTTTTAACAGCCATACCGGGGGCGATAAAAGGCGTCTTGGGCAGTTGCCACCCACCGGCCTCACCTCCCGTCATCCGCCACACGTGGACCATGCGTTGCAGCGCGGTGAACAGGCTGGCCACAACCAGGACGATCAGGGTGATGAGCACCTGGTTCAACAGCAAGCCGATCACGGTGATCGTCACACGCACGGCCCGCGTAAACAGACCTTCCTGGCAGGCCACGCCCAACCCCTCGGCCCGTGCTCGTGTGTAGCTGACCATTAGCGAGTTGGCTACCGCGGCCAGTATGAGGGGAGGCTCCCAAACGCTGCCTAGTCGCGCATAGTGGGCGGTCAGGCCTAGAAAGAGGATCACTTCTTCAAAGCGATCCAGGGTCGAATCGAGGAATCCTCCGAAACGACTGCTTCTGCTGCTGATCCGGGCCAGCGTTCCATCCAGCGCATCGCACAGAGCGCCAGCGGCATAGACCACTGCAGCCCACTGAAAGAGGCCCATCCCGGCCAGCACACCGGCCACGATGGTTACGACCAGCCCAGCCCCTGTCACCCAATTGGGGGCGATGTGCGCCCGGGCCAGCGCGCGGCCCATCGCCTCCAGGATCGGACGGCTGATTTCACGGGCTTGATGCTCAAGAGAGGCCATAATCCCTCAATCCCCTTTGCTCTTTGAGTTCGTCGTAGTAGGCCAACACCTCAGCGGCTACCCGATTCCAAGCATACAGGTCGGCTCGCGCCCGGCCATTGCGTCCCATGCGCTCCCGTTGTTCCTTATCGGCCAACAAACACAGCAACGCCGCCGCCAGCCCCTCTTCATCCCCAGGTGGAACCAGCAGACCCTCGACCTCGTGGCGCACTACTTCGCGGTAGCCCGGAATGTCTGATGTCACCACAGGGCGGCCGGCGGCCATCGCTTCCACAAGGACCAGGCCGAAACTCTCAAAGCCGGTGGACGGAGCACATACGATGTCGGCCGTCCGATAAAAGCGGGCCAGCATCTCTTTCGACGGCCAACTTATAAAGTGCACCTCATGCAGGGCATCGGCTTTCACCTGGTAGACAAACGGCTCCATTTGTTTCTCGCTAAAGGCGCCGGCGACGATCAGTCGGACTTGCGGCATTTGGGCCTGAACACCAGCGAATGCCTGAAGCAAGTGTACGAACCCCTTGCGCTTTTCCAGGCGGCCTACAAACAAGATATTCGGCCGCCCGTCGGCAAACTCTGGGATAGGCGCCAGGCTAGTATTTCCAAAGTGAGCCAGGTCAACGCCGTTGGAGATGACCCGATAGTCGCTTGGGAAGTAGCGGGCGATATACTCCCTTGCTGCCTCGGAAACCACGATCCGGCCGTCGAGCCGGCCCAACCACTTGCAGAAAATGCGGCGGCCGTATTTATAGCCGGCATTCTTTTCGCGGTATGCATGAAAAGTGCCCAGCACCAACGTCTGCGAATGCACCTTGGAATGGTATAAAGCCAGCGGGCAGATGACCGGCATCAACGGTTCGTGCAGATGGATGACGTCAAAACGCTCTCGGCTGAGGATCTCTTTCACCCGGTGGGAAGGGCGAGACGAGAGCACAACCCGCGCCTCTGATCCGCTTGTCGGCAGCGGCACAACCGGGCCTTCGATCTGGATCAGGTTCGGCGGCAGGTGTTCCTGGGCACTTTTGAGGGGTGAGCTGGTCGCTATGATCTTGACCTCGTGACCGGCGGTTCTGAACTCCTGGTCCAGAGCTTCTATGTGATGTTTCACGCCGCCAGGAACTGCCCAATCATACGGCGCAACGAACCCAATCTTCATTGTTGAGGTTGCTCCGCAGGCCAAATTGGCACCGACAGCGTCCATTGCTCCGGGTGCCGAGAGATATGGCGCTCCATGATCGCCACGACCTGCTCCATACCCGCAGTCACATCCGCCTCGCTGTCGCTCTTATGCGGTGGATCTAGCACCGGTTCAACCCTTACAAGAAACGAGTTATCAGGTAGGCGCTCGGTGAAAGCGGCGAGCAGCGGTGTGCCGGTGCGGAGGGCAAGCCGCACTGCGCCATCAGGAAGCAGCGCCGGCGAGCCGAAAAAAGGCACCCGGTAACCATTGTCTGTCAACGCCCGATCCAAGGCCAGACCTACGATTTCCCCCCGCTTGAGAGCCCGGACTAGGCCTATCATCGGCCCATCAGATGGGATCAGGTTTATGCCGTGGCTCGTCCGCTGCTCCAAGGCATAGCGGTAAAGCCGTTCAGGCTTGATATGCTCCACCACACCCGTCACTGAATATCCATACACGGAGGGAATGTGCATCACCAGGTCCAGGTTGCCCAAATGAGCTGTCGTGAGGATGACCCCTCGGCCTCGAGCCAAAGCGTCTAATAAGAGCTGTTCCCCCTCGATTTGCACCTGTTTCTTGATCTCGTCGAGGTCCAGCCGGTCGGCTCGCAAAAGATCATAGTAGTTCTTGAACAGGTTGGTGCAGATACCGCGCACATGCGCCTGCACTTTTGCCTCTGGCGCATCTGGTCCTAACACGTGGCGCATGTTTTCGCTCGCAGCGGTTCTGAGTCCACGTGAAAGCCTGTAAGCGAACCCTCCTGCCCATCGGGCGATCCGGTAGGCAATGCGCGGGGGCAACAGGTGCGCCAAAACGCCTGCGAACCGGTACAGGCTGTAGACAAGATAATCGCGCAATCCCGTGTCCTTCCCCCTTCCGCACAGAATCTTACCCGAAATGCCAGCCCCTGTCAAGCTTGCCAAAGGGCAGGTTCTGCGCGACTGGACTCATCTGAAAAAGGTCAAAGAACAAGCGCGGTGGGCGAGACGTGGTAAGGTCCGAAGGCTGCTTTGGTGGCCGATGACTATACCACCCATCGCAGCAAGAAGACCGATGTTGTATTGGCGCGTTTAAGCCAATACACTTTGCATCCAGCTTTTTGAACCAAGCGGTTGAACCTGTACGAATCGTGTGCCAGAGGGCGCTATGGACCGGCCTCTGCGCTCTTTTTCCCCGGCGGCAGACAGGTGTTGGAAAAGGTTGCTACCATCACGACGCCGCCCTGCCCAGCCGCCTGGCGGAAGGCCTCTTGCAGTGCGGCAAAGATCACAGTATCATCGCCGGCGATCAAGCTGCTCATGGTACCCAGTTCCACGTGCAGGCCATGCTCATGGAAGATTTGAAGCGCCTCGTCAATGGTTGGCGACAGGGTTTCCTGCCGCAGAGGATATAGGCTGACTTGTACTGTGATATCGATCACATGCCTTTCGCCTTTCGTTCGGGAAGCAGCACAGCCATGCCGATGAATCCACCCCACGGCAATGGCAGTGCTCCCGGGTATACTGGCCACAGGGTCGTCTGCCAAACAATCTCGACTCGCCTCCCTGCAGCCGCGCGTCGCACCAGGTGGGTTAGCTCTGTTGGTGTAAAGAAATGGGCTGTACCCCAAATCGGCCCGCCCTCCTTTTTCAGTCGCCATCCCAGCAGGCTCTGACGGTTCAACACTCCAAGCAGCAACCCTTGCCGGGACACGCGTAGCGCCTGCTCCAGAGCCTGGACGGGATCACCCACGAACTCCAAGGTCGTGATCAGCACAACCAGGTCAAAGGCGTCGTTGAAGAAAGGCAGAGCTGATGCGTCACCGTGTGCGCATCGTAGACTGTCCAGATGGATGGCCTCAGCCAGCATGGGCAGCGATAGGTCCAACCCCACAGTCTGCAAGCCTAGT
>JAFGOG010000018.1 GCA_016926595.1 Anaerolineae bacterium | reverse complement strand
CTTGTACACCTCGGCCATGCCGCCGCGGCCGATCAGCTCCTCGATGCGATATCGGCCCTTTATAACTTGACCCACCAAATCAGCCATAGAAGCGTCACGCTCAACTCTCTTGTCTCCTCATGTGATCGCCCACGATCTTTCTGGTACCCCCTGCTATTGAACCGAGAACTCCAAGGTCTCGCGCACGGGCACGATGACGCGCCGGGATACGACGATGGCCACAAAACGGTGAGTGCCAGCTGCCAGCCGGCGCGTCGCGTCCGAACCCAGCGTTGCCTGCCACAGGCCATCCTCCACCGCAACGCCATCGCCGGCGAAATCCAGCTCACCGTCGGCGTCGACCACCAAGAATTTGACCATCGCCACGTCGTCGACGGCGTATGGCGCCCCCTGGCGCGTGACTGTGATGTCGTAGGTTACCTCCTCGCCCCCGGTCACGCGGGCCGAGCCGTCTATCACCACCTCGGGGATGGGCACCGAAGCGAAGCGATCCCACCTGGATGCCAGGTCGGGGTAGCTGGAATAACGTTGCAGGATGATCGTCCCTTCCTGGGGAAAAGCCCCTTGCAGGAAGAAGGGGCCCGTGCCGATGTAAAAGTGGCCATAGCGGCGGTACCACTCCTGCAGGTTGGCGTAGCGGGTCCTGGCCTCCCCGTTTGTGATGTAGCGGCCCAGCGTCGGCTCGAAGGGGATAAAGCCCTCTTCCTCGGCCGCATCCAGTTGCGCCTTCAGGATCTCGAGGCTCGGGCCCGAGACGTAGCTGAGCCACTCGACCTCGTTGGCCTCGGCCTTGTCGTAAGAGAAGGCGGCCTCGGCGTTGGCGTCCGCCATCAGGCCCGGGGCCAGGTTGTGCCACGCCGCCTGCCCATACTCGTAGGCAGACGGATACGCGGCCCGCAAGTCGGTGACATTGTTCTCGGCATCCATCTCGTATTCGTCGGCATAGTACTCGATCACCAGCGGTTCCTCGGACGCGATCCGCCAGCCCTTGAAAGCGGTCATAAAATTCTCAAAATCATACACGGCCGCCCCATCATAGTGCGCACTCTCCTCCTTGGCCTGGTCGAACTGCATGATCATAAACATCACCATGTCGGCCAGGTCCAGGGGACTGCCGTCGTGCCAGGTGATCTTGTCAAAGAGATCCTCCTCATAGTACACGACCACCTTGCTCTGGACAGTCTCCACCTCGGTGAACTTCTCAGCGGCAGTGACAAAGACCTGCTTCTCGGCATCCCAGTCGACCCAGGCGTCGTCCGGCACCTCGATCTCGGGTACGAACTCCAGGGTGGCCCAGTCCAGGTTCTGTTCCACCGGCAGACCTTCCACGACAAAGACCTTGGCCTTTTCCAGGCGCATGGGCAGGTTGATCCCGGTGAACGGATCGGGCACGGTGGCGCTATCCTGAATGCCGCGGATGGGCATCATGTCGTAAACCCAGTTGGTGCCGGCGATGGGGTTCCACGGCTCGGTCATGATGCTGGGCATGGCAATGGTCACCGAGCCGCCCACCTGGCCCTCACGCCGCAGCGTCTGGGCCCACAACCACGATCTGTAGATGGAGCCGGAGAGGTTGCTGGCAAGCTTGATGTCGTCCGCGTGGGGGGCAACGGCCATGTCTTCCTTCAGCCAGATACGCACCGAGTCCTCGAGCGACATGGCGAGCGCCTGCGACATCAGCTCCGTGCGCTCCTCCATGCTCGAAAAGTCATTCTTCCAGAGCTTCTCGGATACCTCATAGAACTCGGGCGTGTTCTCGTAGGCCTGCCACAGCGGGAAGGGCAAGCCAAGGGCCGTGTAGAAGAAGCCAAAGTTGCTGCCCTCGTCGCGGCTGATGGCGGTGGAAACCCAGCCGCCGGTATAGAAGTGGAAGCAGCCCTCGGTCGGGTCGCCGCGCATCCAGCAGGGCGAAGCCTCGGCCGAGGTCCTGTACTGGCGGTCGACGGCGAAGCCAACATACTCAAGCTGGTTGGAGATATAGTCGCCGATGTCACGCCGCTCATCCTCCACGCGGATAAGCGCGGTCAGCACAACTGGCTGGCCCTCATACCGCCACCGGCCCGCGACCAGTTCGGCGCCCAACGCCTCCATCTCCTCGGCGATCACCTCTTTGGCCAGGTCCGGGTTGTGGGCGTACTTGAACTCAATCGCCGCGATGGTATCGGCCAGCAGGGCCGTGTCCTTTGAAACAAAGTTGATCGGGACGTAGCGCGGCCGCGCCATGCCGCCCGAGATCTCCTGGCAGATGTAGTCGCGGTCCATCAGCCAGTTCATCGCCTCGCGGATCCTGGGCACGGCGAACGGGTTGAGCCGGCCGTCGTTGAACTCGGGGCCGTAGGGGTTGAAGGTGATCTCATCATAGTTGCCGTACGACGTTTCGTAGGCCATGCCTTCGGCCGCATAGATTCGCGCGGCAACGTCCGGTTCGGTGATATTGTAAGCATATACGTCAATGTCGCCCGCCTCCAGCCGGGTGACGACGGCGTCGGAGGACGGCTCCTCGACAAAGACCACGGTGTCGACCCAGGCGCCCCGGCGAGTTATCACTGTCGGCGTGGGGGTGGGCGTAGGCGAGGGGGTATCGGTGACCGTGGGTGAGGGGGTGCTGGTCGGGGTGCCGGTCGGGCTGTCACTCGGTACCGCCGTCGGGGCCGGCGCCGGCAGATCGGTCCCGGCGCCGGCCGGCGCCGCCGGCGTGTTCCGCGCCATCAGCGTGGCCGTGGTCGGTGGCTCGATGGGCCGGCGCCCCAACAGCGCCAGGGCCATGGCCAAGACCGCTACCAGCAGCACGCCTCCTGCCACCCAGGCCCAGGGCGGCAGGGCGCTACGGCCGGGGACTCGGTGGGCCGGCCCAGGTGTGGCCGGTCGTTGCACGGAGGGGGCAGCGGCCACCGGTTGGGACTCTGGGGCCGGAGAGGGAGGCTCAGCCCGGGGGGAAGGCGGTGGCGCGGCTGCCGGCGCCCGGGAAGGTGGCGGTGGGGCTGTGACAACCTGGGGCGCTCTTCGTCCCAGCGCTTCCTCCAGCGCCTGCCAGAAGGCCAGCGGCGTCGGCCACCGCTCCTCCCGCTCTTTGGCCAGCGCCCGCAGCACGACCGCCTCCACCTGCGGCGGCACCTCCGGGTTGGCCCGCTGCAACGACGGCGGCTCGGCGTGCATCTGCTCCCAGCGGATTTTTTCCCGGGTGCTGCCGGTGGTGGCTTCTGTATCCCCTACGAAGGGCCGCCGCCCGGCCAGCATCTCGTAGACGACGACGCCCAGGGAGTAGACGTCGGTGCGAACATCGGGTAGCTCGCTGCGGCACTGCTCCGGCGACATATAGGCCGGCGTGCCGGGCATGACCGTCGTGGCTGTCGCCGCGTCGGCGGCCTTGGCGATGCCAAAGTCAGCCACCAGCACCCTGCCGTAGATATCGATCATGATGTTGCCTGGCTTGATGTCACGATGGAGCACGTTCTCGCCGTGGGCGTAATGCAACGCGGCGCATACCTGCTGCACGATGGATAGCACCTCGTCCAGGGACAATGGCTGCCCGCCGGCCTCCAGAATGCGCCGCCGCAGCGTCGTGCCCTCGACGTAGTCCATTACGATAAAGGCCAGATGATCGTCCCGCTCGAAACTGTAGAAACGCACGATGTTGGCGTGCGACAAGGCCCCCAAGGCCCGCGCTTCACGCTTGAAGCGCTGGAGAAACTCCAGGTCCTCGGCCAGGTCCTCGCGCATGATCTTGACCGCCACATGATACTGCCGCCCCATGTCCCAGGCACGGTAGACCTCGGCCATGCCACCGCGGCCGAGCAGTTCTTCGATGCGGTAGCGTCCCTTGAGCGTCTGTCCTTCCAGGTTCGGCATCGAAACG
>JAFGOG010000017.1 GCA_016926595.1 Anaerolineae bacterium | reverse complement strand
GCCCGTATCGTCGAATCGGCTCAGAGGCTGGGCATCGAAGTGGACGAGGCCGATGCCCTGCAGTGGTTGACGGCCATGGCCACCTGGCAGGCGGGCGGCGACCTGGCGGTCGATACCCGCACCGGGGTGTTTGGCCACAAAGTGGTGATGCTCGACTTTAGCGACCAGGAGCTGGCCCACTTTCGGGAGATGGGCCGCCTGGTCGAGTTCCAGGATCAGCCGGGGGTGGTAGAGACGGCGCTGGCGCTGTCGGGCTCGGCGGCCCAGTCCAAGATCCAGTCATACCCGGGCGACTGTGACTATTTCGAGCGGGTGAATATCATTGCGCCGACGCGCGACGAGGCGTGCCGGATCCTGGCCGGGCTGATACGCGACAAGGCGCTCGGTACGGCCCAGGGGCCAACCTACCAGTTGATCGAGGTCAAGTTCGGCCAGTATCCCGGCGACCTGGTGCGGGGCGAGAAAAAGATCAAGGCCGGATCGCCGATCGGCTGGACGGTGGCCGAGATCGAGACCGGCCAGATCGACGGCTTTGCGCCCGACGGCAAGCCGGTGACGGTCACCTGGGACGGGGTGGCCGCCAACCCCGGCTGGTGCAAGCTCGACTGGGTCGTCGCCGATCCGATCCGCAAGAGCCTGGCCAACGCCAGCAACATGCTCGACGTCACCTGGGAGGCGCCCGACGGGACGATCACCCCGCTCGACGGCTACCTGGACCCCTATTTCCAGGAGGTGTACCTCGACGCCACGTCGGTGCCGATCTTTGCCAAGCTGGCCCAGCACGTGTCGGCCGATGCCCTGGACGAGTATGTGGCCCAGCTACAGGGCGAGGTGCGCAAGTACCTGACCAAGGACGTCAACTATGGCAAGGTGGCCAAGCGGCTGTACAACATCTTTCGCCTGACCGGCTGCTACGAGGAAGCCGCCTTTTTGCGCGAGCTGTTCGACGAGCCGGCTACCCTGCTGTACCAGGTCTGGTCGCTGATCCGGACCATCGACGACACCGTACAGCCGGGGGCCAGCATCGCCATGGACAATGTCCTGGCCCAGGCCGACGCGCTGATCCTGGGCGTGATCCGGGTGCTGGAGGGCGACCAGGAGGCCGAGATTGTCCGCTACCTGCTGCGCCTGCGTGACGCCCTGACCCGCCAGCAGGCCGGTCAGGAGCTGTTCCCCGAAGCCGAGGCCGCCCGGGCCGAGGTGATCAACATCGTCAACAACTTTTTCTACGACAAGCTGACCGCCATGCCGGCGATCAAGGAGTACATGGATGGGCTGGTCTAGGAGGGCGGCATGAGGCGCCTGCTGCGAGCCGTTCTTATCCTGCTCGGCGTGCTGCTGGTTGCCGCCCTGGTCGTCCCATTGTTGATCCCGGCGCCGCGCCTGGAGGGGACTGTGCCGGTGGAGCAGTTGGCCGACCCGGATGGCTGGTTTGTCGAGCTGAACGGGGTGAAGGTGCACTACAAGGCGGCCGGCGATGGGCAGCCGGCGCTGTTGCTGCTGCACGGCTTTGCCGCCAGCGTCTTTTCCTGGCGGGAAGTGATGGAGCCGCTGGCCGAGGATCACACCGTCGTCGCCTTTGACCGGCCCGGTTTTGGCCTGACCGAGCGGCCCCTGCCCGGCGAGTGGCAGGGCCGGAGCCCGTACAGCCCCGAGGCGCAGGCCGGCCTGACCGTGGCGCTGATGGACGAGCTGGGCATCGACCGGGCGGTCCTGGTCGGCAACTCGGCGGGTGGTACGGTGGCGGTGCTCACGGCGCTGACCTACCCGGACCGGGTACAGGCCCTGGTCCTGGTCGATCCGGCCATTTACACCGGCGGGCAGCAGTTGCCCGGCGTGGTGCGCTGGCTGCTGGAGAGCCCGCAGGCCCGCCGGGTGGGGCCGTTGTTCGTCCGCTCGATCCGGAATTGGGGCCTGGAGTTTGGCCGCAGCGCCTGGCATGACCCGTCCAAGATCACCGACGAGGTCTGGGACGGCTACACCCGGCCGCTCCAGGCCGAGAACTGGGACAAGGGGCTGTACGAGGTCGTCCTGGCCAGCCGGTCGCTGGGGCTGGACAGGCGGCTCGACGAGATCCAGATGCCGGTGCTGGTCATCACCGGCGACGACGACCGGATCGTGCCCACCGAGCAGTCGATCCGCCTGGCCGGCGAGCTGCCCAGCGCCGAGCTGGTGGTGGCGCCCAACTGCGGCCACGTGCCGCACGAAGAGTGTCCGGAACCGTTCCTGGCGGCGGTGGACAGCTTTCTGGCCGGGCTGTCGCAGTAACTCATTATCGTAGACTTGCACATTATGGCGACTTGAGGTATAATAGGTCTATGGCAAAGAAGGAGGGTAGTAACATGCGCGAGATGATCGATTCGTTTCTGACCTGGTTGGTGGAAAAAAAGAATAGCAGTGAGAATACGATCATGGCTTATCGCAACGACCTCGGCCAGTTTTGGACCTTTCTGACAGCAAACTCGGCTGCCCAATCGTGGGCGGGTGTGACTGAGGGTGACATCCTGGCGTACCTGCGCGAGATCGAATCGCGCGAGTATGCTCCGGCGACGGTGGCGCGCAAGATGGCCGCCGTGCGCTCTTTTTTCCATTACCTGGTGTTGACCGAGGTCCTGGCCGACGATCCAACCTTGCAGGTTGGCGCCAGCACGCCGGTGCGCCCCTCCCCGTCTCAGCTTTCCCAGCAGGTGGCGCAGCAGTTGCTGGACAGTGTTACCCTTCAGACGCCCCTGGCTCTGCGCGACCGGGCGCTGATGGGCTTGGTGGCTGGCGTGGGGCTCAAGACCAGCCAGGTGGTGACCTTGAATCGCCAGGACCTGGAGCTTGGGCCAGCGGGCGGCACGGTGCGTTTGCGGGGCCGGCGCGGTCGAGAGCAGGTTGTGGCCCTGCCCGAGTCGGTGGCAGCCGATCTGGCCCTCTACCTGGACGAGGGCTGGCCGCGCCTGGTCGGCAAATTCCGGGAGGCGGAGCTGCCGGAGATGCCCTTGTTCCTCAACGCGCGCGGGGGCCGGCTGAGCCGGCAGGGGCTGTGGTTGGTCCTAAAAGAACGCGGCGAGGAGGCCGGTCTGGGTCGTGGGGTGTCGCCCCGGGCGCTGCGCGGAGCGTGGACGTCCGAGTAGCAGGGATACGAGCGAGAGGCCGGATTTCGCTGGGGAAAGGCGTTCGCATAGCCAAGTCGGTTTTCTGAACAGTCGTTAATTGTTCCTTTTTAGGATAATTGGCTATGCGAATACCCTTTCCGTGCCTGTGTAGCAACGCCAGTGCAATATGGAGTGACAACAAGCTGTCCACCACGTAGGTGAAGGAAGGAGGGGCCCAATGTTTGAGCTGGATCTGTCCCGCTGCCCCATCTGCCAAACCTCACGCAGGCTGATCCGCCAGATGCGAGAGGTACAGGGAAAACACTTTATCTGGTATGAATGTCCAGAATGCGCTTCGGCATTGCTGTGGCTGGGCAAAGACCGGTGGATCTACCAGCAGGTGGGCCGCGATGACAAGCGGTATTTGCTGAAACGCCCGCTCACAACCGCCGAGCTGCAAGCCCTGTCGGCAGCAGCACCGGCCTATTTGGGCGATGAAGAGCCGGCGGCGGCGACGCCGGCCTATTTCCGCGATGAGCCCAAGCCGGTTGACACCTCTTACGAGTACGAGCCGGAGCCCTTGGCTCCTGTGCCAGATTCTGCCCTACCACCGGTCATCGCTGAGACAGAGGCCACGGCACGGCCCAAAGGGATGCCCAAGTCGTTGGCGATCGCGGTGGCGATCATCGCCCTGTTGTGCGTGATAGCGGCCGTCGCCATCATCGCCACCCAGCTCTAGCGCCCAGGTTAAAATTGTCAGAATCCTGAACCCAGGGGCCTTGACAAAACCAAAAAGTGGGTGTACAATGCAAGCAAGTAATCACTTGCTTGCATCTTGTTTTGGAGGGGACAGGCCATGAACGATGGTCCTATAGAACCAAGCGCCGATCCAACCCACCGGCGCATCCTCGAAGCCGCGGCCGAGGTCTTGACCGCGCAGGGCTATGCCCGGGCGACGACGCGGGCCATCGCCGCGGCCGCCGGCGTCAACGAGGTCACCCTCTTTCGCCACTTTGGCAGCAAAAAGAACCTGCTGCTGGCGGTGATCGACCACTACTCCGCCCTGCCCGACCTGGCCGACCTGCTGTCCAAGCAGATCAGCGGCGATTACCGCCAGGACATGCAGCTCCTGGGGCGCATCTTCCAGGGGTTCATGGCCCAGCGGCGCGAGGGGATCCGGATGGTGATGTGCGAGGCCGATCACCTGCCCGAGCTGCGCGACGTCATGGGCCAGGTACCCCAACGCCTGCGCGATCTGCTGGCCGGCTACCTGCGGCAGCAGGCAGCGCGGGGCATCGTGCGCGACCTGGACCCCGAGGTGATGGCCCAGGCCTTCTTTGGCATGTTTTTCGCCTACAACATCGGCCAATCGCTGTTCCCCGAGCCCCTGGCCCTCGGCCTGGCCCCCGAGGGGGTGGCGGAACGGTTCGTGGATATCTTTGTGCAGGGGACGCTGATCAATCCCCAGCTTACAGGAGCAGAACAATGAGCACCGTGGTAGAGACCCAAGCGTTATGCAAGTATTTCGGCCCGATCCGCGCCGTGGACGGGCTGGACCTGGCGGTGCAGGCCGGCGAGATCTATGGCCTGCTCGGCCCCAACGGCTCGGGCAAGACGACGCTGATCCGGCTGCTGATCGGCCTGCTCAAGCCGACCTCGGGCCGGGCGGCGATCTTGGGCCAGGCCGTGCCCGACAAGGCGATCCTGTCACAGGTGGGCTATATGACCCAGGCCAGCGCCCTGTACGACGACCTGCCCGTCAAGGACAACGTGGGCTTTTTCGCCGAGATGTGCGGCCTGCCCCCCACCAACATCCGGGCGCGGATCGCCGAGGTGCTCGAGCTGGTCGACCTCCAGGACCGGGCCGGCAGCCTGGTGCGGACCCTGTCGGGCGGGATGAAGCAGCGCACGTCGCTGGCCTGCGCCCTGGTCCACAGCCCCCGGCTGCTGTTCCTCGACGAGCCGACGGTGGGCGTCGACCCGCAGTTGCGGGTCACCTTCTGGACCTACTTCCGCCGGCTGGCCGACAGCGGGGTGACCCTGATCGTGTCCAGTCACGTCATGGACGAGGCCGAGCGGTGCGACCGGCTGGGCTTTATCCGCAGCGGCAAGCTGCTGGCCGAAGGCTCAGCCGCTGACCTGCGGGCCCAGGCTGGGGCGGCCACCCTGGAAGAGGCCTTTCTGCACTTTGCCGGCGAGGCCGGATAGGCGGCCAAGGAGGAGAGCATGAAAGCGCGACGCATATTCAGCCTGGCCCGGCGGGTGATCCGCCAGATCATGCACGACCGGCGGACGGTGGCCCTGGTCTTTGTGATGCCGATCCTCCTCATCACCCTGGGCGCCATCCTGTTCCGCGCCGAGGCGGCGACCATCCCCCTGGGCGTGGTCAACGAAGACAAGGGGATGGCGGTGCCGGTGGTCGGCAAAATGGCCATCGGCCAGCTCATCGTCGACGAGCTGCAGGCCGGCGAAGTTTTTACCCTCGTCACCCTGGCCCGCGACGAGATCGACGCCCGGCTGCGCGACGGCGCGGTCCAGGCGGTAGTCCTCTTCCCGGCCGACTTTACCGCTGGCTTTTACCAGAACCGCCAGGCGGCCATCGACCTGCGGCTGGAAGGCTCCAACCCCTCCCGCAGCCAGCAGATCGGCGCTCGCGTCACCGAGGCGGCGATGAAGGCCCTGGCCGGACAGATGCTCTCCGCCCAGGGCCAGGCTGGCGGTGAGGCCAAGCTGCCGGTCACCCTCCAGGCCAGCTACCTGTACGCCGGCGAGTCGTTCGACACAATGGACTTTGTGGCCCCGGCCTACATCGCCTTCCTGGTTTTCTTTCTCGTCTTTTTACTGACCTGCGTCTCCTTCCTGCGCGAGCGGTCGCAGGGGACAATGGAGCGCCTGTTGGCCACCCCGGCCAGCAGGCTGGAGATCGTGGTCGGCTACATCCTCGGGCTGAGCCTGTTTGCCCTGATCCAGTCGGCGGTCATCGTCCTGTTCACCGTGGGGGTGATCCAGATCCACTACCTGGGCAGCCTGTGGCTGCTCTTCCTCATCGTCGGCCTGCTGGCCATCGTCGGCGTCAGCCTGGGCATCCTGGCCTCGACCTTTGCCCGCAACGAGTTCCAGGTGGTGCAGTTCATCCCGCTGGTCATCATCCCCCAGGCGCTGCTGGGCGGGCTGATCTGGGCGGTGGAGGAGATGCCCAACTACCTCCAGCCGTTCGCCTACGTCATGCCGTTGACCTACGCTAACCGCGCCCTGCGCGACGTCATGCTCAAGGGTCTGGGCCTGGCCGACATCTGGCCCAACCTGCTGATCCTGCTGGCCATCGCCCTGATCATCACCGGCCTGGGCGTGCTGACGGTGCGGCGGGAGGTGGCGTAGAAG
>JAFGOG010000194.1 GCA_016926595.1 Anaerolineae bacterium | reverse complement strand
GTGACGATAAAGTCGAGATCGGCGATGCGGGCTACCAGGCGCTGGATCTTGTGGTTGTACTCGGCAGAGGCGTGAAAATAGGACCGGACGCGAGCGCGGAGGTTGATCGCCTTGCCGACGTACAGGATCTGGCCGGATTCGTCCTTCATCAGGTACACGCCCGGCTTGGTCGGCAGCGCGTCCAGTTTGTCCTGCAAGTGCCGCACGTCTTTGGCGGCCGGCTCCTCGCGGATCTTGGTCGTCATAGGTCTCACGTCAAAACCGGCAGCCGGCTATTCGCGGTCCTCCGCAGGGCGCAGCCGCCGGATCTCGAAAACGACCGGGTTGTAGGCGTCGGGGCAGGCGTGGGTGGACACGTCCTTGTCGGCGAGCCACGGGAACTGGGCGCCGTAGCGCATGGCAAACACCTTGGGCAGAAAACTGTACAGGGCGCTCAGGCACACCTTGCCCTGCACGGTCTGGCCGTCAAAGAGGATCTCGTCGCCCACCTGGTGGCCGGCGGCGCAGTGGCCCTCCTGCCGGATGACGCGGGCGACGATGGTATAGCCTTTATCAGCAGCGAGCGGACGATCAGCCATCTATCAATACCTCCAAAGCCTTCCCCATGGGCCAGCCCCTTTCGGGGCGCTATTGGCGACGCGCCTCTATTGGGAACGCTCTGCACTTTACCACAAAGGGGCACGTTGGGCAAATCTATGCTATTACGCCCCACAGCCGTGCCGGCCCTTGACGTGAGGCTGGACCATCAGCCCTGGCTTGAGGGTGAAATACCGCTCATAGTCGGGCTGAAAGCCGCGCGGCCAATAGTCGCCGGATTGCGGATCCTGTTCGTACTCACCACGAAGGTCGCCGGCGACCAGGCGCGCGAGGAGGTCGGCCAGCCGGTCGATCTCTTGGGTGGTGTTGTAGCAGCCAAGGCTGACCCGCACCAACCCCGGCAGATTGGAGCGCCTCCCGGCGATGATGTCTTGCTGGCAGCGTGACACAGCGTCGCCCTCCAACTTGAGCAGGCGCAGGATGTAGGGGTGGGCGCAGAACCAGCCGTTGCGCACGGCGATGCCCCCCTCAAAGCTCAGCACGGCCGCCACCTTGTAATGATCGATGCCGTGGACGGCGAAAGGGATGACGCCCAGCCGCTCGCCGGCCCGGTCGGGGTCGGCCAGGCCATAGAGCTGCACGCCGTCTATGGCCCGCAGGCGGCGCAGGGCGTGAGCGATCAGGTCGGTCTCGTGGCGAGCCAGGGCGTCCATGCCGATCTGTTCCAGGCACAGAACCGCCTGGGCCAGTGCTACCGCGCCGACGATATTGGGGCTGCCTGCCTCGTCGCGGTCAGGCGGGCTGGCCCAATACACGTCGTCTTGGGTGACAACCTCCACCGTGCCGCCGCCCACCAGGTCGGGCTCGCCCTGCTCGAAAACAGCCGCCGGGCCGATCAGCGCGCCGGTGCCGTAGGGAGCGTACATCTTGTGGGCCGACAAGGCCACAAAGTCGATGTGGCCCGGATCGTCGTCGGCGCGCATCGAGATCGCCCGGTGAGGGGCCAGTTGGGCGGCGTCGACCAGAATCTTGGCCCCGGCGGCGTGGGCCTTTTCGGCCAGGCGGTGGATCGGGTTGACGTGGCCGGTCACGTTCGACGCGCCGCTGATGGCTACCAGCTTGACCCGGCCGGCGTGCTTCCGCAGCAGGCGGTCGTAATCCTCCTCGTCCAGGGAGCCGTCGTCGCGCACGGCGACGTGGTACAACTTGGCCCGGCGGCGCCAGGGCAGGTCGTTGGAGTGATGCTCCATCAGCGAGCAGAGCACGGCGTCGCCGGGGGCCAGCGGGAAGCGGTGGGCCAGCTTGTTGATCGCCTCCGTGGCGTTCTTGCCCAAGATGACGGTGTTGGTCCGCAGATCGGCGCCGACGAAGCAGCCGACCAGGTCGCGGGCTGCCTCGTAGGCCATGGTCGCGATCTGGCTCTTAAAGCCGGCGCCGCGGTGAATGCTAGAGTACCAGGTCATGAATTCGTCGACCTTGTCGCGCACCGGACGGAGCGCCGGGGTGCTGGACGCATTGTCAAAGTTGATGTACTGCTGGTGCGTGCCGTCCAGCAGCGGCGCCTGGGCTTCCAGGCCCACGATCTGCTGCCGGACGTTGTCGATCGTCAGTCGGACGTTGTCTGCCATCATTATCTCCGTAGAAAATGGGCTCATTGCACGATGATCGGGGTGTCCAGGTATACGGGCTCGCCGAGGCGCTGCCAGGTGACCGGATCGTACAGCCCCACCAGCAGGCGATAGGCGCCGGTGGGCAGGCCGGGCGACAGGGCCAGCCGGTGGGTGTCGGCCAGGTACTCCCCTGGCAGCCAGCCGAGCGTCGGCAGCTCGCCATCGCCGGGCGTACCGTCGTGCTGGGCGATGATCTGCTCTTGGGCGTCGAGCAGGTGGACAAAGACGCGATAGTTCCTGTCAGGCGTCTGCCGCGCGTGCCAGTAGAGAGTGACCTCCAGCGGCGAGCCGGGCCTGTGGGCCGTCTCCGGCAGGTCATAGCCGACCAATCCGACTGCCGGTCCAAACTGCACAGCCTGGACGTACCCAGGAGCCGGCGGCTCGTAGCGGTGCTCGCGGCCCTGGACCTCGATCTCGGCTAGGTCTATCGACGTCCGGCCTCGCCCGGCTTGGACGGGCGACCCGTCGGCGGCGCGGACCAGGCTGAGCGCCAGACGGTAGCGGCCCGCCAGAGCCGCCGCCGGGACAGGCAGGGCGTGGGGGTCGCGCACCAGCTCGCCCGCCTGCCACCAGGCGGTGGGATAGGCGCCGGCTACCGGCTTTTCGGCCAGCTCGGCGCGCACCGTCCCGGACGAGTCGAGCAGTTGCAGGCGGGGCAGGTAATCCTCGCCCGGCGCGGCTGGCGCCTGCCAGAACAGATCGACGTCGACCGCCTCGCCAGGGCGATAGGCCAGACCGCCGTGCAAATCAAAACCCAGCAGTCGCAGCCGGTCGAAATCGGCCTGAAGCGGCTGGTCAAAGGCCAACGCCTCGACGGGCAGAGGCGTTGTGGGGCGCACGACCTGGACGGCGCCCAGGGTTACCTCGCCGCCGCTGCCGCCGGCAAAGGTCGCCGGCAGCACCGAGTCGGGCTGGCGGTAGACGCGAAGGGTGACCTGGTAGTCGCCGGGCGGCGTGCCGGCCGGCGCCAACAGGCCATGGCGGTCGACGCCCGGCTGGCCAACCGCCCATCCGGAAAAGGGTGCCGAGCCGGCCAGGGGTAGGCCGTCGCGCTGGGCCCAGACGCGGCCCGCCGCGTCCACCAGCCGCAGGCCAACCGTCAAATCCTCAGCGCCGGCAGGGGGCGAG
>JAFGOG010000193.1 GCA_016926595.1 Anaerolineae bacterium | reverse complement strand
CCCGCCCGGCGTCCCGTTGCTGATCACCACCTGCGGGTCGGTCGGCGGCAGGGTCAGTGTCCATACCGGCGGATTGCCGCCGCCCGACGGGTCGCCGTCGGGGATGCCCGCGTTGTCGGCATAGATCTGCCACGTCAGCGCCGTGGCGTTGAACAGGGTGGTAAAGCCGTTCCACCCGTCGCCGGGGACAAAGATGGTGCCGATACTCCACGGGGCGGGGTTGGCAAAGTCGTCGGCCAGGAAGGAGGAATAGTCGGGAAAGTCGGGGAAATCCTGGTTCACGTAGGCGGCCTGGTTGGCCGTGCTCAGCGGCTGGTCCCACAGCACCGCCTCGGGATGGGCCGCCGGCTCCACCTTGCCCGGCGCGCGTGCTGGCGAGGCGGTCGAAATCGGCGGCTCGACGGCGATAGCCGCCCTCGTGCCAGTCTCCGGCCCGGCCGGCGCGGCGGCGGCCATGGCTGCCCACACCCCCATCGCCACGGCCACGATGGCTACAAACACCAATAGCTTGCTCGATCTCATGCGAGGCTCCTTTCTCGGGTCCGGCCCGGCCTTCAAAGCCGCAAGGCCGGCCATATCTTTATGATCGATCGTTCCCACACACAACAACCCCGGGCTCCCTTGTGCGCCTTTACCTCCTTTCCACCCTGTGCGGTGCGTACACTGCTCTGCCTGGCGCAGGTCCGTTGCGCCGAATCTGGCCAGGCTGAATCGGCGAGATTCGCGGCTTCCCTGTCGCGTCAAGGTGCGGTGTGGATGGTGGTCGCGTGTCGTAGTGAGGTGATTATACTCGATCCGCGGCGCATTGTCAATGCCTGCTTTCTCGCTCCGCCCAGGGTGGCACAAACATTGAGGGCCGGCGGGGCGCTTTGCCCCGCCGGCCCTCGCTTCACTTCTGCTGATACGCCAGCCGGTTGCCTACGGATAACTCTTGTAGATCACCGGCAGATAGATGCGCAGTGACTCGACCACGCACATCTCCACCGGGATAAGCTCCTCCACGATGTACGGGTCGTTGTACTCCACCTTGAGCTCGGCATTGTAGCACTGCCCCACCGTCAGCCCCGTCGCGTCGAACGTCAGCACGATCGGCTGCGTAACGCTCGGCGCTACCACGCCGCTCACCGGATCGACCGTCAGCCACGGCACGTCCCACGTTTCGCCCAGCGCATAGTCCACCGCGTTGTAGGCGTTGATCCGCCCCCAGCCGTACACATTGTTCGGAGGGCCTTCCGGGCCGCACTGGCTGTCCAGCTTCACGTCTGCTGTCTGCTCCATGATCCACTCGGTCACCTGCACGTTGCCGCGCAGCTCCGGCGCCGCCGACCAGATCAGCCCCGCCGTGGCTGCCACGTGCGGGCTGGCCATCGACGTGCCGCTATAGTTGGCATACCCGTTGGTCGGCACCGACGACCGGACGTTGGCGCCGGGCGCCGACACGTCCGGCTTGATGCTGCCGGTCACCGACGCCGGGCCGCGGCTGGAGAAGGTGGCGATCGTGTCGCCGGCGGTGTTGGTCGTCGCCCCGGCCGAGATAGCGTTGTCCATCTCGCCCGGATCGCCCGCCGTGCCGCAGTTGGGGCCATCGTTGCCGTTGGAGAACGACGGCCAGATGCCCGCTGCCCGCCAGGCATAGATCGCCTGGTTGTACCACCACTGCGCCTGCCCACCGCCCCACGAGTTGTTCACCGCGTCGGGCCGCATGTCGGGATCGGGGTTGGCCCCGGTCAGATCCCACGGCGCCAGGATCCACTCGGCGCACTCGATCAGCTCGGCGTTGAGCAGATAGCCGCTGACGGCGTCGCCGCCCTTGCAGGCGATCCACTTGGCGCCCGGTGCTACGCCGATGGCGTTGGTGGCGTTGGTCGGGTCGGTCGGGTCGTCGCTGCCGACCATCGTGCCCATCACGTGCGTGCCGTGGCTGCCTGGGTCGCAGGGTATCGTGCCGTTCGATGGGCACTGCTCGTACGGGTCGAACCAGTTATAGTTGTGGTCAAAGTTGCCGCCGCCCTGGTTGCCGCGGTACTGCTGCACCAGCGCCGGGTGGTCATACTGCACCCCCGTGTCGATGTGCGACAGCACGACCCCCTGTCCGGTCACCCCAAAGTCGACCCACACCGAGTCGGCCAGGATCTTTTTGATATTCCACTCGATCACCTCCGGGCTGTCGGCGGCTGCGCTGCTGTCCACCGGCTTGGGCTCCGGGATCTTGGCGTCTGGCCCGATGAACCCTACCTCCGGCCGGGCCGCGATGCTGTCCACCAGCCCTGCGTTGCCCGTGACCACCACCGCGTTGACGATATAGCGCGACTCGTATTCAGCCCCGGCGCCGTCCAGCGCGGCCAGCAGGCCGGCCTGGCTCCGCTGCGCCGTTGCCCGCAGCGTGTCGAGCACATACTGCCCCCGCGCCGACCAGTCCTTGATGCCGAACGCCGCGTCAAGGTCCGCCTGGTCCTTCAGATACACCACGAACCGCGCCGTCCCGTCGGCCGACGCCTTCAGGTCGGCGTACACCTGCGGATCGACCCCGCTGGGCATCGGCATGTCGGCCTTGTTCGGCGACAGAGCGGTGCCCTCCATCTCGGTGATGTGAAAGTGCAGGTCGCCGCTGCCGCTGTTGTTCAGCGCCATGTTAGAGGTGAAAATGTGGTCAACCACCACGTCGATGCTGACACTCTGGGGCTGCAGGTCTGGGTTCGATGCGTCCAGGTAAAACTCCTCGACGATCGTCGTGCAGGTCGCGATCGTGATTGGGAGATCGAGCACGGTATAGTAACCATACGCCGCTGCCGTGATCAGATAATCGCCGGCTGGGATCGGTAGGAAGGAATATTGGCCGGCTGCGTCAGTCAGCCGCTCCTCGTAAAAGTTGGGATCGGTCACCCCTACCACCCACACCCGCGCGTTCTCGATCGGCAGGTTGGTATTGGCGTCGTACACCACACCCGCCAGCTCGCCCGAGACGGTTGTCAGCAGCTCTGCCGTGTCGCTGTAGGTGTCCGTCGAGTCCCAGGCGGTGACGACCGCCAGGTCCGAGTCGTTGCACTGCGCGCCGGCCGGGATCGTCACCTGCACCTGGAAAATCTCCTCGTCGCCGTCGGGCACAGGGCCTACCGTCGCTGGCCCGCTGGTCGGCCAGATGCTGTCGTAGACAACGTCGAACGTCTCCTCCTGGCCCAGCATATTAGTCAGCATCAGCTCATAGGTCACCACCGCGCCGGGGGTGCCGGTCCCTTCCTGGACGGGGGGTGTCAGGTACACCGCGGCCTCAGCGCCGCTTGGGCACAGCCAATCCAGGGCCGCTCCCAGCACCTCGACACGGTCGTCTAGATCGGCCAGGCCCTCCAGCGGCCAGGCGATGAACGCCGTGCGCCACGGCCCGCCGTCCAGGTCGGTCGAGTTGTTCTCCCCGCTCGCCTGGAAGCTGAACGGCGAGCCTGCGCCTGCCCCCGGCCCCGCATAGTCGGGGTACAGCTCTCCGCCGACCGGCCACGAGGTCGGCACCGTCAGCGTGTAGGGGCCCAGCCCATCGCCGATCGGGTCGCCGGCGTTGCCCACCGGGTCAGTGTCGCTCACGTCCTCGGTAAAGGTGCCGATCCCCAGGTAGTTCTGCCCGAACGCGGTGGAACCCTGGTCGTACAGGTAATCCTCGGCGCTCAGGATCAGGTTACCCCCGCCGTCCAGGTAGGCCGCCAGGTCGATCTCGTTCGTCTGGGTCACCGTCCCGGCCCAGGCATACCCGGTGAACCACACCACCACGTCGTACGGTTGCAGGTCGGCCAGGCCGGGGTCATTCTGGGTCCAGGTGTCCCACCGGTCGTACGTATAGCCCAGCGCCTCCAGCGTCGAGGTGTAATAGTAGGTGCCCGTGCCGTTGTACGGCTCGCCGCTGTATTGATCCCAGTCGTCGTCTACCAGCAGGATGTTGCACTCTGCGGCGCACGGCAGCGGAAAGTACTCGGTTGGCGCGTAGGGCGGGTTGTCGCCGGTAAGATAGCCGCCCAGGACCCACATGCCCGGCAGTCCATCTTCCGGATCCCCGGTGCAGAGCGGGACAAAAGCGTCGGCGTGGTTGCGCCGGGCGTTGAGCAGGTCGGGGAACGTCGTGTCATAACTGTTGGTGGCTACGTCGTACAGAACCACCTCGGCCGAAGCGCCAGACCACTGGGCCATCGTCGCCAGCACGATCTGGCCGGCGTACGGATAGGGCGAGTTCGAGTCAAAGGCAAAGGCGCGCCCTTCGTCGCCGGCGATCGGCAGGTCGGCCACAGCCGCATCGTCCCAGGTCCCGGCGGCCGGATCCATCCGCTCGGCGATGGTCTGGGCGACCAACGCCGCGCCGTCAAAGGTATCGCCGCCAAAGGCATAGATCATGCCGTCCACCGCGCCGGCCAGGATATAGGACCTGGCCAGGTTCATGTCGCCGAGCTGGGTGAAGGTGTTGGTCACCGGATCCCACTTTTCGGTGCGGGCGGTCATGTACGGGGCAGCAGTGCTGTTGAACCCGCCAAAGATATAGACCATGTTGTCGACCACCACCTGGGCGCCCGGCGTATAGCCGGTCCAGGCGGGCGGCAAGGTGGTCACAACTGCGGCGCTGTTCGCGACCGGGTTGTAGCACTGGACGTCCAGGGCGACGCCGCCGGCCGAGTTCCGCCCGCCAAAGGTACACAGCAGATCATTGGTGCCGTCGTTGACCGGGTTGATGGTATAGTTGGAGATGGGGGTCGGCATGACGGCTCCCGTGTCGACACAGGTGCCGGCGACCGGGTCAAAGGCATAGATGTTGCCCACGGTGTTCGCGCCCGAGCGGCCGCCCAGGACGTAGACCTTGCCCGTGACCGGGAAGAACTCGGCGTCGATGCGGGTCAGGTCGAAGCACATGGTCGGTCCCAGCGCCCAGGCGCCCTGGTCAGGGGCGACAGGCGCCGGCGCGGCTGGCGCGCTCTGTTGGGCCTTCTGTGCCCGGTCCGGTGGGCTTGCGGTTTCTTGGGCAGCCATCGGCGCCGGCAGAGCGGTCAGGACCAGGGATAGTAACACCACGACCGAAAGTAACGCTCTAGCTTTCACTGCTATCGTCTCCTTTCTTGCTGCTTTAAGGGTTTTCCAACCTTCTCCGGACCCTGCGGGTTTTCCTCAACCCGTAGGGCTTCTGGCCATTGTCCTAACCCATAGGCGTTGCCTCCTCGGGCGTACCGCTTGCCCCATCCGGCGCTCCTGATCGACACAACTCCCTTTTGCCGGGGTGGGCTCAATCCCGGAGCTGCCGGCGCGATAGATCTGCCATGCACTTGATCGAAACGAGGATAAACGAAGGCGCTCCATTCCCCGGCGCCCCCAATTATAACACAGATCTTGAGGGTTTTCAAAACCCTCAAGGTCTGCTGATCCATTGACAGCTTGCCCCCTTGCGAGTATAATACGGGTGCCCCTACCTCTCCCTTGGGGGAGAGGGCCGGGGTGAGGGGGAAATCTATAGTCTACCCTGCAAGGGAGGTGCCCATGCAACTGACCATCGCCCTGGCCCAAATGGCCATCGCGCCCGGCCGGCCTGACCTCAACGAGGCCGAGGCCCGCCGCCTGGCCGCCCAGGCCGCCGCCGCCGGCGCCGGCCTCCTCCTCCTCCCCGAGCTGTGGCCCACCGGCTACGACCTGGACCGCGCTGCCGGCTATGCCGCCCCGCTCGACGGCGGCCACTTTGCCCTCATGGCTGGCATCGCCCGCGCCCATCGCCTCTATCTCCTCGGCACCGCCCTCGAGGCCAACCCGGCCGGCCCGCCCTACAACACCGCTGCACTCTACACCCCCGCCGGCCAGCGGGTCGCCTCCTACCGCAAAGTCCACCTCTTCCCGCCCATGGGCGAAGTCGAGCGCCTGTCGCCCGGCGACGCCCTGCCCGTCTTTGACCTGCCTTGGGGCCGCACCGCCCTGGCCATCTGCTACGACCTCCGCTTCCCCGAAATCTGGCGGCGCTACACCCAGGCCGGCGCCCACCTCATCCTCATCCCCGCCGAGTGGCCCGTCCGCCGCGTCGAGCACTGGCGGCTTCTCCTCAGGGCCCGCGCCGTCGAAAACCAGCTCTTTGTCGCCGGCTGCAACCGCGCTGGCGAGGGATCCGATGCCCCAGACCCCTTTGGCGGCCACTCCGCTGCCGTCGACCCTTGGGGCCAAGTCCTGGTCGAGGGCGGCCTCGAGCCCGGCCTCTTCCTCGCAACCCTCGACCTGGCTCAAGTCGGCGACTGCCGCCGCGCCTTCCCCTGGCTCGACGACCGCCGTCCCGACCTGTACGACTCCCCCCTCGCCTGTCATTCTGAGCGAAGCGAAGAATCTCTCCCCAAGCGAAGCGAAGAATCTAGGAGGTGATATGTTCGACCATGACACCTACGTCTCGCCGCTGCTCTGGCGCTACAGCTCCGCTGCCATGCGCCATCTCTGGAGCGAGCACCACAAGCGCCGCACCTGGCGCCGCATCTGGGTCGCCCTGGCCGAGGCCCAGGCCGAGCTCGGCCTGGTCGCCCCCGAGCAGGCCGCCGACCTGCGCGCCCACGCCGGCCAGATCGACGTCGACCGCGCCCTCGAGATCGAGGCCGCCATCAAGCACGACCTGATGGCCGAGATCAAGGCCTTCGCTGAACAATGCCCGGTGGGTGGGGGGATCATCCACCTCGGCGCCACCAGCGCCGACGTCGAGGACAACGCCGACGCCCTCCGCCTCTGCCAGGCCCTCGACCTGGTGCTCGAGCGGCTGCGCGCCCTCCTTGCCCGCCTCGCCGAGCAGATCGACGCCCGCGCCGGCCAGCCCTGTCTCGGCTACACCCACCTCCAGCCTGCCGAGCCCACCACCGTCGGCTACCGGCTGGCCCAATACGGCCTTGACCTCCTACTCGACCTGCACGAGCTCGAGCGCCTGCGCGCCGGCGTCAAAGGCAAGGGCCTCAAAGGCGCCACCGGCGCGTCGGCCTCCTATGCCCAGCTCTTGGCCCCTGCCGGCCTCCAACCCGCCGAGCTCGAGGACAGGGTCATGGCCGCCCTGGGCCTCGACGCCTTCCCCGTCGCCACCCAGGTCTACCCCCGCAAGCAGGACTGGCTCGTGCTCAACGGGCTGGCCGGGCTGGCCGCTTCCCTCTACCGCTTCGCCTTCGACCTGCGCATCCTCCAGTCGCCCCTCTTTGGCGAGTGGAGCGAGCCGTTCGGCTCCGCCCAGGTCGGATCGTCGGCCATGCCCTTCAAGCGCAATCCGGTCAACGCCGAAAACCTGGACAGCCTGGCCCGCCTCCTGGCCGCCCTGCCCCGCGTTGCCTGGGACAACGCCGCCCACTCCCTCCTCGAGCGCACCCTCGACGACTCGGCCAACCGCCGCCTCATCCTGCCCGAGGCCTTCCTCATCGCCGACGAAATGCTCGCCCGCAGCCTGCGCCTGGTCGACGGCCT
>JAFGOG010000192.1 GCA_016926595.1 Anaerolineae bacterium | reverse complement strand
TCCTGGCCGCTGTCATCCCCGCCCGCCAGGCGGCGCGCCTCCAGATCGTGACTGCGCTCCGCTACGAGTAGGCAAGATCTGGTTTTTCCGGGTACTGGGTGGGGCAAGATGCTATCTTGCCCCACCCTGCTATGTGGGGTATAATAGCCGGCAGGAGGGTAGAGGATGGCTTTTCCGTTTCCCTGGCGCCAGCGAGTAGCCGAGATCGCCCGTGTGCGTGGCATCACCCAGGTGCTGGTGCGCAATGGGCTGGGCTTTCTGGTCGAGCAGTTTGGCCTCGACCGGTGGCTCCCTCGTCTGTGGCGGAGGCAGGCCGGGCCAGCCGACGCGACCGTCGCCCATCTCACCATCCCCCAGCGGCTGCGCCGCACCCTGGAAGAGCTGGGTCCCACCTACATCAAGCTGGGCCAGCAGCTCAGCGGCCGCGGCGACCTATTGCCGCCCGAATACATCGCCGAATTTACCAAGCTGTTGGACGCTGCCCCGCCCGTCCCCACCGCCCAGATCCGGGCCGTTATCGAGGAAGAGCTGGGCGTGCCGGTGGCCAGCCTGTTCGCCGCCTTTGACGACGAGCCGATCGCCTCGGCTTCCATCGGCCAGGTGCACCGCGCCACCCTGCCCGGCGGCCAGCCCGTCGTCGTCAAGGTCCGGCGACCGGGCGTCGAGGCCACCGTCGAAGCCGATCTGAGGCTGCTGCTGAGCCAGGTTCGCTTCCTGGCCCGCCGCTCCGAGGTCGTGCGCCAGCATAACCTGGTGGCCGTCGTCGAAGAGCTGGCCCGGGCGCTGCGTGAGGAGCTGGACTATAAAATCGAGGGGCGCAATGCCGAGCGGCTGCGCTCCAACTTCAATCGCGATCCACGGGTGGCGATCCCTGCCGTCCACTGGCACTTGACCAGCCGCCGGATCATCACCTTGGATTACCTCGACGGCATCCAGCTCAACGAGCCAGAGCGGCTGCGCCAGCGAGGGATTGACCTGCCCGCCGCTGTCCGGCTGACCGTCGAAATCTACCTCACCCAGATCTTTGACCAGGGTTTCTACCAGGCCGACCCCCATCCGGCCAACATCATGGTCATCGGCAGTGATCGGATCGGTCTTGTCGATTTCGGCACCGCCGGCTACCTCCTGCCCCGGCAAAAGGACCTGTTGGGCGCCATGTTCCTGCAATTGTTCGATCAGGACGCGGCCGGGCTGGCCCGAACCCTGGTCAAGATGGGGGCCGTCCGCGGCCGGCCATCCCTCGAGGCTATGGAGCGCGACCTCCAGCGGCTGCTGGTTCATTACTGGGGTGTCTCATTGGAGCAGCTCCAGGTCGGCGAGATGTTGGCCGACATCTTCAAGGTCGCGTACGAGCACCGCGTCTACCTGCCCGGCGACCTGACCCTGCTGGGCAAGACGATCCTGACCATGGAGGGCACCGCCCGCGCCCTCGACCCCGAGTTTGTGCTGGCTGACGCGGTGCGGCCTTTTGCCGAGCGGCTGGTCCGTGACAGGCTATCACCCCTGATCGCCGGCCGTCAGGCGCTGCGCGCCGTCCGCCAGGCGGCCGACCTGGCCCAGGCCTTCCCCCGCCGCCTGGACGACCTCTGGGATCAACTGGAAGAGGGCGAACTAACCGTGGGCATTGACGTGCGGCGCCTTAACGTGCTGATCTCTCGCCTGAACAGCATGCTCAACCGCCTGGCCTTTGCTGTAGTGGTCGCCGCCTTGATCGTCGGTTCGGCGCTCATCCTGCATGGCGGCAAGGATAGGTGGGAGCTGCCGATCCTGGGCGTCGGCATCCCGGTGGCTCAGATCGTCTTCCTGGTGGCCTTTGGCGCCGGCGTGTGGCTGATTATCTCGATGATCCGGTCGCGGGGAGTCTGATCAACGGCTTGACGTCGAATTTCCGCCCCGTCGCGATCTGCAGCGGAACCGCCACCGGCAGCGGATAGGCGCGCCAGAAGAACTTGGGCGCGCAGGAAAAGATCGCCAGCCCGGCGTGGCGGCGATGGCCGTTCGTCTTCAGGTACAGGCCGATGATCTCAATGTCCTCCTTGACCGCCTCCCGGCAGTCGGGATCGGCCTGGTACTTGGCCAACTGGATCTCAACCTGGCGTAGAAACTCGTCGTGCGCCGATTTTCGCGATTGGGGCGTGTCGAGCGGCATATAGACGCTCAACACGAGGGGGCCATCGCTTTCGAACGACTTTAGGTCTTCCAGGTCGCCGTCTGGGATCAACACAACCTCCGCCGCACGCAGAAATAGGAAATCGATCCGCCGTGAACTCGGACCTGACAACGCATCCCCAGGGATACAACGGTAATCTGGACGGCGCTGTCCGCCAATTGGCACATGCCTTTCACCGAATCGATCAAGAGTATAGCATACGGAGTCAAGGCGCGCAAATCAAAAGGTAGGCATGGCCTGCCAGGCTGGGGTATGCATATCCCCTTCCCATCGAGGGACTATCGGTTCTTGACGACGAGCGGCAGGTAAAAGTAGAGCTGCCGTGGTTCGACCACCACCGCGTGGCTGGCGCTGTCGGCGCCCACGCTGTTGGTCGCTGTCAGGGTCACGGTAAAGGTGCCGGTGGACAGGTAGGTGTAGCTCGGATCGGCGTCGGTCGACGTCCCCAGGCCATCGCCAAAATCCCACCAGTAGCTGAACGGCGCTGTGCCGGTTGTCTGGTTGGTAAAGACCATCGCCTCGCCCAGC
>JAFGOG010000191.1 GCA_016926595.1 Anaerolineae bacterium | reverse complement strand
CGCCGGACACCTGGGCATCAAGCGCTTTTTCAACCTCGACGCCAAGGCCTACGAGGACGGCGCCCTCCCGGCCAAGACCAAAGAGCTGCTCGGCCTGGCGGCGTCGACGGTGCTGCGCTGCAACGACTGCATCGACTATCACCTCGACCAGTGCGTCGCCGCCGGCTGCGCCGACGACGAGCTGTACGAGGCTCTCAACGTCGCCCTGGTCGTCGGCGGCTCGGTCGTCATCCCCCACCTGCGCCACGCCTTTGAGACCGTCGACCTCCTCCGCGCCGAGAAAGGGGATCGATGAACCGATCAGACCGCCCCATCGCCGAGGGCATCCTGTTCACCGACCAGTACCAGCTCAGCATGGCCCACCTCTACTACCGCACCGGGCTGCACGAAAAGCGGGTCCAGTTCGACCACTTTTTCCGCGAGTACCCCAACTATGGCGCCCACCAGGCCGGCTACTGCGTCAACGCCGGCCTCGAATGGCTCCTCGACTGGATGCGAGAGGCCCGCTTTGGCGACCAGGAGATCGACTATCTACGCGCCCAGACCGGCAGCAGCGGCAAGCGCCTTTTTGCCGACGATTTCCTGGCCTGGCTGGGACGCAGCGACGCCTTTGACGGCCTCACCCTCCAGGCCATCCCCGAAGGCCGCGTCATCCACCCCAACGTCCCGGTCACCGTGGTCCAGGGGCCACTGGCCATGGCCCAGATCCTGGAGACGGCCCTGCTCAACCACCTCAACTACCAGATCCTGATCGCCACCAAGGCCGCCCG
Organism: Anaerolineae bacterium; assembly: GCA_016926595.1. The sequence continues at coordinate 3,755 of JAFGOG010000191.1, read as the reverse complement.
CGTCGCCGACAGCGCCCACGGCCAGATGGTGCTCGAGTTTGGCCTGCGCCGCGGCCAGGACAAGGGCGCCAACGCCGGCGCCCGGGCAGCGCTGATCGGCGGCGCCCATTTCACCTCAAACGTCGGCATGTCGCGCGTCCTGGGCTACCCGCCCAAAGGCACCCACGCCCACTCTATGGTCCAGGTCTTTATCGCCCTGGGCGGCAGCGAGCTGGACGCCTTTCGCCACTATGCCGACGTCTACCCCGACGACTGCCTGCTGCTGGTCGACACCATCAACACCCTCGAAAGCGGCGTGCCCAACGCCATCCGGGTTTTTGAAGAGCTGCGCCGCAGGGGACACGAGCCGGTGGGCATCCGCCTCGATTCGGGCGACCTGGCCTACCTCAGCATCCAGGCGGCTAGAATGCTCGACGACGCCGGCTTTTCGCGCGCCGCCATCGTCCTGTCCAGCGACCTGGACGAGCTGCTGATCTGGCAGATCACGGCCCAGATCGGCCGCGAGGCGCCGCGTTACGGCGTCGACCCCGACCGGCTCCTGGGCCGGCTGGTGTACGGCGTCGGCACCCGGCTGATCACCTCCTGGGGCGACCCGGCGCTGGGCGGCGTCTACAAACTGGTGGCCGTCGAGGATCAAGGCCGCTGGCTGCCGGCGATCAAGGTCTCCGACTCGGCGCTCAAGATGCCCAACCCCGGCCACAAGCTGGCCTGGCGCCTCTACGACCGCCGCGGCAAAGCGACCGCCGACCTGCTCAGCCTGGACGGCGAGGACCCTGGACAGATGGACCAGGTGACCTTCCACCACCCATCCGATCACACCCGCTTCCGGACTCTGCGCCGACAGGAGATCGCCGAAACCGAGCCGCTGCTCGTCGACATCCTGCGCGACGGCAGGCTGGTGTACGACCTGCCGCCCGTCGAGGCCATGCGCCAGCTCCGCGAGGCCGACGTCGCCCGCCTCGATCCCGGCGTCCGCCGCCTGATCAACCCCCATCTCTACCACGTCTCCCTCACCGAGCGCCTGTGGACCCTAAAACAGGACCTGATCGCCTCCGCCCTAAATCACCCTTCTCGCCCAACCCGATCTATTTGACTTTCGGCCCTTCTTGTGCCATACTGATAACGGTCGTATCGTCTCGATAAACAGGAAAGTTGGGGTGCGTTCGGGCGCCGCACACACCCCAACCCCCAGCTATCGACAAGATACTGACGGTCAAACCAAAGCAGGGAACCGACCGATGCAGATCACCGTTCAGCTTTTGGCGACATACCGCCGCTACCTGCCGCCTGCGGCCGATCAAACCGGCCGCGCGCCCGACAGCTACCCCCACGACGTCGCTCCCGGCGCCACCGTCGGCGACCTCCTGGCCGCCCTCCCCTTCACCCCCGCCGACCTCTACACCGTCCTGCTCAACGGCCGCCACGCCGAGCCCCACGACCTCCTCCACCCCGGCGACCTGCTCACCATCTTTCCCCCCGCCGGCGGAGGCTAGATGAAACACCCTGTAGGGGCGACCCCGCGCGGTCGCCCAGAAGGAGACTAATCATGTACGGACACCACGGACGCCTGCTGCGCGTCAACCTGACAACCGGCGCCTTTCGCGAAGAACCGATCTCCGAGGACGACGCCCGCCGCTTCATCGGCGGCCGCGGCCTGGCCATCAAGTACCTGCTCGAAGGCATGGACCCGCGCGCCGATCCCCTGTCGCCCGACAACCTGCTGATCATGGCCACCGGGCCGCTAACCTCCACCCCAGCACCCACCGGCAACCGCTACATGGTGGTCTGCAAGTCGCCCCTCACCGGCGCCCTGACCCGGTCAAACTCGGGCGGCGTCTTTCCCACCATGCTCAAACGGTCCGGCTACGACCTGGTGATCTTTGAGGGCAGGGCTCCGCGCCCCGTCTACCTCTATGTCGACGACCGCCGCGTCGAGCTGCGCGACGCGGCCCACCTCTGGGGCCGCGAAACCCAGGAGGTCGACGCCGCGATCAAGGCCGAGACCAAGCCCAAGGCCTCCGTGGCCTGCATCGGCCCGGCCGGCGAGAACGGCGTGCTGTACGCCGCCATCGTCAACGACTGCCACCGCGCCGCCGCCCGTTCGGGCGTGGGCGCGGTCATGGGCGCCAAGAACCTGAAGGCGGTGGCCGCCGCCGGGACCATGATCCCCCCGCTCTACGACGAAAAGGCGATGCGGGCCGTCGTCCGCGAGGCGGTGGGCGAGCTGGCCGAGGCCATCAAAAAGGGGCACGGCATGCGCATCTATGGCACCTCTTACGTGCCCGACGTGACCAACGCCGCCGGCGTCTTTCCCACCCACAACTTTCAATATGGCCAGTTCGACGGCACGCCCCGGATCAACGGCCCCTTTCTCAAGGAGAATTTCCTGATCCGCAACGGCGGCTGCTACGGCTGCCCGCTGGCCTGCGCCCGCATCACCGAGGTCAAGGGCGAGGTGTGGGGCGAGCAGTACGCCGGCAGGGGCGAAGGCCCCGAGTACGAGACGATCGGCTCGCTAGGCAGCGCCTGCGGCATCGACAACATGGCCGCCATCACCAAGGCCAACTATGTGTGCAACGAGCTGGGGCTCGACACCATCTCCATGGGCCTCACCGTCGCCTGCGCCATGGAGATGTACACCAAGGGCATCCTGACCGAGGCCGACATCGGCCGGCCCCTGCCCTTTGGCGACGCTGGCGGCCTGCTGGAGATGATCCGGCTGACCGCCCACCGCCAGGGCTTTGGCGACGAGATGGCCCAGGGCAGTTGGCGGCTGGCCCACAAGCACGGCCACCCCGAGATGTCGATCACCGCCAAAAAACAGGAATTCCCATCCTACGACCCCCGCGGCCTGAAGGGCATGGGCCTCCTGTTTGCCACCTCCAACATCGGCGCCTCGCATATGATGGGCGACACCGCCTACACCGAGCTGTTCGGCGTCGGCAAAAAGCTCGACGGCCTCACCTACGACGGCAAGGCCGAGCTGGTCAAGCACTTCCAGGACATCTTTGCCATCATCGACGCCGCCGGCCTGTGCGTCTTTGTCAGCCTGCGCTACACCCTCGACACGGCCAACGGCTACATCCCCACCCGCCTGGTCGACATTGTCAACGGCGCCACCGGCGCCGGCTATACCCGCGAGACGCTGCTGGAGGCCGCCGACCGGGTCTATACCCTCGAGCGGCTGTTCCTGACCAAGGCCGGCTTTTCCCGCGCCGACGACACACTCACCCCGCGCATGTCCGAGCCGATGCCCGCCGGCCCGGTCCAGGGCGAGACGGTCGACCTATCCCGGATGCTCGACGACTATTACCGCGCCCGCGGCTGGGACGCAAACGGCATCCCCACCCGCGAGAAACTGGAGGCGCTGGGGATTGAGAAGTGGGCGTAATGGAGCCGCCAAAACACCAAAAGCAATCACGACATAGGGAGGCGCTGCAATGAACGATGAGATTTCTGGCCATCCCCAAAGCTCCTGGACGTGGGCCGACATGTTTGTCACCTATCGCTTCTGGGGTCTGTTGCTCTTTTACCTTTTTTCCCTGGCTGCTTCAGGCATGGTGCTGAGCTGGTTTCCCCTCTTGCTGCGGGATGTCTCTCCTTCCAGCGCCACGACACTGTCAGGGTGGCTGTTCTACGTAGCCGGCCTGAGCGGCCTGGTGGGGTTCTACCTGGCCTGGGCTGCTACCCGGCACAGGGCCAAAGTCGTGCTGTTGGTCGCAGGGCTCCTTCAGTTGGTCGGAGGGCTGCTGCTG
>JAFGOG010000190.1 GCA_016926595.1 Anaerolineae bacterium | reverse complement strand
TGGGTCTGATGGATGCCGAAGGGCTGGAAACAGCCACCGCCGGCGGGGTGTCGTGGGGGGGAATGATCGCTCTGGAGATGGCGCTGACCGCGCCGCAGCGGGTGGAGCGGCTGATTCTGGTGGACAGCGGCGGGGCCGGCGTTTTTTCCGAGGAGGATCTGGCGGAGATCGGCTGCCCGACGCTGGTGGTATGGGGTGAGGACGATACGGTGCTTCCGCTGGCAAACGCGGCTTTTTTTGGGGCAGCCATTCCCAACTGCCAGGTCGAGGTGATCGCCGGTGTGACGGAGGAGGAGGGCGCGCCGCCGTGGGGTGGGCACCATCCCATGCGCTTCAAGCCGGCCGAGTTCAACCGGATTGTTACCAGTTTTTTGACATAGCGCCTGATCGCATTGCCAAGCCAAGGAGACTGAATGACTGACAAGTATATCCCCCAGGAGATCGAGCCGAAATGGCAGGCCCGCTGGGACGCCGATGGGCTGTATCGCTCGACCATCGATCCCAACAAGCCCAAGCATTATGCCCTGACGATGCTGCCCTATCCGAGTGGGGCTCTGCACATCGGGCACTGGTATGCGATGTGCCCGTCTGACGTGCGGGCGCGCTACACAAAGATGCGGGGCTACAATGTCCTATTCCCGATGGGTTTTGACGCCTTTGGGCTGCCAGCCGAAAATGCCGCCATCCAGCACGGCATTCATCCTTACACCTGGACCATGTCCAACATCGACAGGATGCGGCGGCAACTGAAGAGCATGGGCGCCATGTTCGATTGGGATCGGGAAGCCATCTCCTGCTTGCCCGGTTATTACCGCTGGACGCAGTGGTTATTCCTCAAATTCTACGAGGCCGGGATCGCGTACAAGGCCTTTTCGCCGGTAGATTTTTGCCCCAACTGCAACACGACCCTGGCCCGCGAGCAGGTGTGGGGTGAAGACCGCCACTGCGAGCGCTGCAATACGCCAGTGATCAGAAAGGACCTGGAACAGTGGTTCTTTCGCATTACCGACTATGCCGAAGAGCTGCTCGATTTCGCCAAGATCGACTGGCCCGAGCGCGTGACGGCGATGCAGACCAACTGGATCGGGCGCAGCGAAGGGGCACACGCCATCTTTAAATCGGAGGATGGCGACGACATCACGGTGTTTACTACCCGGCCTGATACTTTGTGGGGCGCCACTTTTATGGTCCTGGCGCCGGAGCATCCGCTGGTGGGGAAACTGACGATGCCCGAAGCGCGACCGGCCGTGGAGACGTATGTAGCCCAGGCTGCCCGCCAGAGCGAAATCGACCGGCTGAGCCTGGAAAAGGAAAAGTCGGGCGTCTTTATCGGCGCCTATGCGGTTAACCCGGTCAACGGCGAGCGCATCCCGATCTGGATCGCCGATTACGTGATGATGACCTACGGCACCGGGGCGATCATGGGCGTACCGGCCCACGACGAGCGCGATTTCGAGTTTGCAGTCAAATTCGGGCTGTCGATCATCCCGGTCATCGCCCGGACCGACGGGGTGGCCAAGAGCTTGGTCTTTCCTGGCTCGATGCGCCCTGGCCTGGCCGAGATGCTTGCTCGGCAAGGCATCCAATTCGAGGCTGTCCAGCGCCAAGACCTGGGCGAGGCGCTGCATGTCACGCTGCGCGGCGACGAGCAGATTCAGCGCTACGTGGAGCTGGCGAGCAACTACCTGTTAGCCGGGTACTGGAACGAGGTGGTGGGGGCGCGCTGGGTTTTCATCTTTGACGACGGCGTTCGTGAGCTCGACTCGGCGGAATCTGACGGCGCGATCCTGGCCCGCTGTAAAGCAGTTGAGCCTGGCGTCCGCCAGTACCGGACGGTGATGGAGATGCTGCGGTCGCAGCCTTTTTACCAGGATGTGTTGTTTCACGCCGAGTATGGGACGATGATCAACTCGGGCCGGTTCAGCGGCACGCCCGGCGACGTGGCCAAGCGGCGCGTGACCGAATGGCTGGCCGATCAGGGCAAGGGCGAGTTCAAGGTCAACTATCGCCTGCACGACTGGCTGATCAGCCGCCAACGCTATTGGGGCGCGCCGATCCCGATCGTCTACTGCGAGCGGTGCGGCACAGTGGCGGTGCCGTACGAGGACCTGCCGGTGCTGCTGCCGGAGGATGCGATGATCCCGCCGTCGGGGGAGAACGCGCTCAAGTTTCACGATGGTTTTTTGCGGGCTACCTGCCCGCGATGCGGCGGCGCGGCAACCCGCGAAACAGATACGATGGACACTTTTATGTGCTCGTCGTGGTACCAGTACGCCTACCTGAGCCCTTATTACCGGGAAGGCGAGCCGGCCCACGCCGACTCGACGCCCATAGATCCCGCCGAGGCCGCTTACTGGCTGCCGGTGGACGTCTATACCGGCGGGATCGAGCACGCGACCATGCACCTGATCTACACCCGTTTTTTTACCAAGGTCATGCGCGATCTGGGCATCGTGAACCTGGACGAGCCGATGACGGTGCTGCGCAACCAGGGCATCATCCTGGGTGAAGACAATGAAAAGATGTCCAAGAGCCGGGGCAATGTGATCGCCCCTGACGACCTGGTGGAACGGTACGGCACCGATACGGTGCGCGGCTACTTGATGTTCGGCTGGCGGTGGGACCAGGGCGGGCCGTGGGACTCGCAGGGGATCGAGGGCACCGTCCGGTTCTTGAACCGGGTGTGGGACTGTGTTCTTCAGCCGGTCCACGGCGGCGCCGCCTTTGATGGCGGGGGGGGCGCGCCCGACGACAAGGTCCTGGCCTATGAGGCCGGGAAGGCCATCCGCACCCTGCGCCGCCAGGTCCACCAGGCGATCCGCAAAGGCACCCAGGACATGGAGACTTTTAGCTTTAATACCTACATCGCCAACCTGATGGAGCTAAACAACGCCATGTTGAAGGCAAAGGACACGCCGGTATACAGCACACCCGCGTGGGACGAGGCGGTCGAATCGCTTTTGCTGCTGCTGGCGCCCGCCTGCCCGCACATCGCCGAGGAGCTGTGGATGCGGACCGGACGGCCTTATTCGATCCACCAGCAGGCGTGGCCGGCCTGGGATGAGGCGGCGGCGGCGGAAGAGACGATCACGCTGGTAGTGCAGGTCAACGGCAAGGTGCGCGACAAGATAGAGGCGCCGGTCGGCACGGACGACGAGACGGCCCGGTCGCTGGCACTCGAAACCGAGGGCGCCAAACGTCACACCGCAGGCAGGCAAATTGTCAAGGTTGTCGTCGTTCCCGACCGGTTGGTGAACATTGTGATCAAGTAGGTAGCGGTGCCGGTTGAGAAGGATCGTGCTCGACAAAATGCGCTGCTGCAGCCTGTGAGGTCACGGCAGCTCTTGCCTATGGCCCGAGCACTGGTTCTTTTTCCTTGTCTCCTGTACCTTGCGTTCGTTCCATCCTGGCAGTACGGAGACAAACCCAACGTAACCACCGGCTCTATGACCTCACCGCCTATGGGTGTGGCGCCGGCTGGCACCGACCTGGCAGGAGAGCCGATCTGGGGCGAGGCAGGCCAAGCAGCCGTGGCGCTGTTTCGCCACCCGTTTTCGTTTCCAGGCGGATGGTCGAACGCCGAATTGTCGATCATAGCCGACACGCGCTACGAGGTGTGGTTGGATGGGAACTGGCTGGGGCGGGGACCGGCGAGGTTTTCCAGGATCCGCCAGGAGTTCGACACCTATGCCATTCCCGGCCTGCCAACAGGCCAGCATGTGCTGGCCGTCTTGGTCCAGTACGCCCCCAACATCCGCCGCTCCGAGTCAGCGCAGCCGGCGCTCCAGGCGGCTGTGCGCGCCTGGGACGGCCTGGGCTGGCAAGTGGTCGCCGCCACCGACGCCGGCTGGAAGGCGATGATGTCGCCGGCGTGGGATGCCGATGCCCAGCTAATCTCCCAGTTGGGGCTGATTGGGCCGATGGAGCTGCTGGACCTGCGTCACCTGGCGGTTGACTGGATGCAGCCAGGTTTTGACGATTCGACCTGGTCCCCGGCACAAGTGGTGATGCCATCCCCATTCCCATCGCTGTCGGCCCGGACCATTCCACACCTGCACGATCTGCCCCGCCCGCCGCAGGCTGTCGTCGAAAGCGGCCTGCTATCGCCCGGCTATCAACTCCTGGAATTTCAAGATCCCACCGGCGGCGGGCTGACTATGACGAGCACGGTGATCGTCACCGCCAGCGTCGCTACCGTTCTGCGGGTCGAAGCGCTGGACACCGATCCGCTGATGGTCGATGGCGGCCAGCCGCTGGACTGGGTTCCTGTGGGCGATGCCCGCCGGCCCGACGTCATGGCGGCCGAGCAATCGATCGGGGCCGGGCGCCACACGCTGGCCATCGTCTTGGCCGGCGGTCGCACTTTGGCCGTCAGGCAGGATGACCTGACGTTGGCAGGCAATCCGGGCGTGACGCCGGTTCACGATCCGGGGCGGCGGACGCTGCTGGCTAACCCTATCGCCGGTGGCGGGCCGATGGTCCAGCTCTTTCCTGATTACGCTGAGGTAACGATCTCTGCCGACGACGCTCCCTGTTACGTGGTGCTGGATTTCGGGCGGACGCTTCACGCGCGCTTGAGCCTGGTGGCCGAAGGGCCAGCGGGCACCATCGTGGACGCCGGTTGGGATGAGCGGCTGACTGCTGGCCGGCCCCTGCCCAACCCCGGTTCTCTCGGCTCCCATTCGTGGAGCCAGGTTGATTCATGGGTGCTGGACGGCACGGCGCGCCATTTGACAACCCTCGACGCTCGGAGCGGACGCTACCTCCTGCTGCAGGTGTTTGGACCAGGGCCGGTGTATCTCCACCAGATCCAGGCGTTGGAAGAGACCTATCCGGCCGACCAGGTTGGATCATTCGCCTCCTCGGACCCGCTGCTGGACAAGATCTGGCAGATCGGCGCAGACACGCTGACGCCAAACATGACCGACGCCTACACCGACACGCCGTGGCGAGAGCGAGGCCAGTGGTGGGGCGACGCACTGATTGCATTCCACGCTAACCGGGCGGCTTTTGGCGACCTGGCGCTCTTCCGGCGCGGGCTCTGCCAGGTGGCCGACGCCATCGATCTCGAAGGCCACCCGGTTTCCCTGGCGCCCAACGGGGCAGGGATGGTAATGCTGGACTATGGCATGCAGTGGGTGGAGGGGTTGTCGCTTTACTGGCGCCTGAGCGGCGACCTGGCCCTGGTGGAAGAGCTGTACCCGGCCGCCCAACGGCTGGTGGGGTTTTTGACCAGTTACGAAGGCTCTGCCGGGCTGCTGGATATACCTCCCGCTCACTGGTCCCAATCGGCCCTGGTGGACTGGCCGGCCGTCAGCAGCCGGAGCGGCGAATCGACGGCTCTCAATGCCCAATATGCACATACTCTACGCCAGATGGGAGAGATGGCCGAAGCGCTGGGCGATCATGATCAGGCGCAGGCATATTGGGACCGGAGCGCAGCGGTGCAGGAGGCGATCAACGATATCCTGTTCCTGCCCGAGCAGGGGTGTTACGCCAGCAGCCGGCTCGACGGGGAGATGGCGCCGCCGGGCCCTCATGCCCAAGCCTGGGCGCTGCGTTACGAAATTGTCCCGACTGAACGCCGATCATCCACGACGCGGGCGCTTGTACGACAGCTCGATCCGTTCTTTAACGAGCGGGGCTGGTCGGTTGTCGAGCCGTTGGGCATGTTCTACGTACTGGAAGCGCTGTCTGACGTCAATTCCACTATGGCCGGCCTGAATTTGATCAGGGAGCGGTATGGGGATCTGATATCCCAGGGGGCGACGACCTGGTGGGAGCTGTACACCCCGAATCAGGACCGCAACAACAGCCTATCCCATGCCTGGAACAGCTCGCCGACCTGGTTTCTCTCTTCCCACGTGCTAGGCGGACTGGCGACAGGCCCTGGGACGTGGCGCGTAGCGCCCCACATGGCCGACCTCACGGCTGCGCAGGGGAGCGCGCCGTTGGGTGGAAGCACCCTGGAGATAGCTTGGCTATACCCCTCTTGCGGGCAGTTTCACCTGACGATGTCCGCCCCCGAGGGTACGGCAGGCGAGATCATGCTGCCCGTCAGCCGGCAGGACGCACAGGTCACGCTCGACGGGCTTTTGGTATGGGATGGCGGGCCGACGGGCTTGCATCCCGCAGAAATGACGGCCGATGGCCTGCTGCTCACCAGCGTCAGCGGCGGGACTCACCAGGTTACGGCAACTTTTAGCTGCCATCTCGCCTTCTTGCCTCTTGTCGCCCGCTAGCCTGTTGCGCTATCGCCGCGCTGTGGGTGAGGTTTGTGGCTGCCTGGCTGCCAAGAACCCGGCGGGCGGCGGCGAAGGGCATTTGGCGCAGAGGAGGCCCGCCTCACCGATCAGCAGTGGTTTCTCTCGGCCTGGGACGGCAAGCCGGCCTGCAACAGGGCAACTCAGCCATAATAGTAGGGTACAATGACCACCAATAGGGCGGCCAAGTCGAGCAATGCCAGCAGGAGCAACCCCAGCCAGGCCGCCGGCGCTGCCAACCGGCGTGGCACGAACTCGGCCCAGCCCCCACACAACAGCAAAGCTGTTGGTATGATTGCTGTGGTGGCATAGCGGGCGACAGGCCAATCGATACGCGCAGTGAGGAATACGGGGTGGATGCGCAGCAGGGCCGCTCCCCAGCTTGCCAGCGCTGCGGCTAACAGGACGGCCATGGCCTGCCGCTGCCATAGATCGGCCAGGTGGCCCTTCCTGGCCCGGCGGACCAGCCCGATCCCGGCGCCCAGGCCCCCTGCAACCGTGGCCAGAGCCAGCGGATAGAAATAAGCTTCGGGCAGGGCCAGGTGGTTCCAGCCGAACCGCCCCCAGAAACTCTGGAATAGCAATTGGATCTCGGGCCAGTAAACCCAGCCCGTCCGGCGCCAGTCCCAGACCGAGTGGAACAGGGTCGCCATCGATTCCCGAAAGACCTCCCGGTTGCCGATCCACGGCCGCAGGCCCGGCCACACCTCCTCGGCTGACCCGTTCCGCAGCAAGTTGGTAAACCGCAGCGCGCCCCACCATCCTGCCTCCGCTCGCTCCGTGTCGAACGTGGGGGCAAGGTCTGGCGGCGCCTCGCCGTCGATGAGGACCAGACCATCCAGGTAGACTGTTTGCTCTTCCGCCGCAAGCGCAATGTACAGGCCAACGCTGCGGGCATCGAGGGCGACATTGGCCGTGATGGCATGGAACTCCCATTCAGGTGTGGCCTGAACGGTGAACCACTGCTGGCTCGATTTATCCCTCAGGCAAAATTGCACGGCGCTTTCTGTTTCTTGTGCAGCTCTCAGCCAGGCCCCGATGGTGATCGTATGGCCATGAAGATTACGGCCCACCGATCGTTCCAACTCTTGTATCACCGCGAGCGGAAAGCGCCGATCGCGACTGGAGAGCACCAGGGTCGATCGGCCGAGAAGCGCATCGGTCGTCAGGCGATTAAACGCCGCAGCCGATTTATGGCTCTGCCAATATGCGGCCTGTCCGCCCCAGGTGCAGGTCACCAAGGCAATGAGCAGCATCAACAGAGCCAGGCCTCGCCATAGCCAGGAAGGGCGCAGCGGCCAGAGCCAGGCTGCGGGGAGGATGCCCAGCACAGTGATGGCGATCACGCCCGAGGTGTTTTTCACCGCCAGGCAGACCGCTGCAAGAACGAGGATTACAGCCACCCGCCGCCAAGTCGCTCCACGGCGAAGGAGCCGGATGCTGGCCCACAGCAGCAACGATGCAGCGGCCGCTGCCCCCGTGTCGTTGTTCACACTGCTCATCAGGTCGGTAAAGGGAGGGAGCAGGGCGATGAACCCGGCGACGGCCGCCGGCAGCCAGCGCCGGGATGGAAACAGCTCAGCCACCAGGCCATAGGCTGAGGCAACGACGACCAGGCTGAGGAAGACCGAGCACAGGCGAGCCAGGTAAAGCTGTGTTTCGACGCTGCTGCGAGCTACCAGGAGCTGCGGTCCGGCCAACAGCAGATAATACAGCGGGGGGTGATACATTTGGCTGATGCCGATGTCAGGCGGCGGGCCAGACTGGAGGTCAAAGGCTGGGGCTTCCGAGCCCTTCCAGAAGTCAAAGGCGAGCATTGAAGCGGCGATTTCCCGGCGCATGGCCAGATCGTAATCGCCTATCCGCGGCAACTCGCCTCGCTCGGCGATCAGGCGCACATATTCGAAATGCGAGGGCTCATCATAGTGCTGCCATGGTGGAATGAGCGCCAGGTAAAGGAGTCCATGGGCCAGCGCCAGCGCCAGAATGGCATACAATAGCCTTGGCTGCCGGGGCAGCCTGTCTCGCAATGGAAGGCTCATGGGAAAACGCTGGCCGGTCCGCGCCGTTGATTCAATTGCCCCCTCGCCGACTGACAATCGCTCTTTCACGGGCTATTATAACACAAATTCCTTTCCTATCGAGCCGACGATCTGGCCTGTGGCAGCCGGGCGCACAGCTCCAGGAAACCAGCATAGTGCCGATCCGCGGCATAACCGGCCTCGAGCTTTTGCCTGGCCTGTTTGCCCAGGCGGTCCCTCTCTTGTTCGTCGGCCAGCAGCGCGCCGATGCGGTCTGCCAGCCCGTCCACATCGCCCGGCTGGAACAAAAGGCCATCCTCGCCGTCCTGCACCAGCTCCGGAATGCCGCCGATGCGGCTGGCAATGACCGCCTGGCGAGCGGCAAAGGCCTCGAGGATGGCATACGGGCAGTTTTCGTACCACATTGAGGGCACGACGACGGCACTGGCGCTATCCAGGATGGCAAGCAGCGCTTCGAGGGGCTGATGACCGAGGAACGAGACCCGGCCGGGCGCGACGGCAGCGGCTAGAGCCTCCAGGCGGGCGCGCTCGGGGCCGTCGCCGGCGATGAGCAGTCTGGCTGCGGGCGTCTGGCCAACAGCGGCAATCAGCGTATCGGCGCCCTTTTCCGGGACCAGCCGCCCCACAAAGAGCAGCGGGCTGTCCGAACTGCGGCCGGCTCCACTGCCACAGGCTGCCGCCAAGTCACGATCGAATGAGGTCAGGTCAAGAAAGTTGGGCTGGACGGCCAGCCGTTCTCGGTCCAGGCCGCAGGCCGCCATCTTTTCGGCCAGGAAATGGCTGGGCGCAACGAACAGGTCGGTGTGGCGTTCCAGGCGCAGCAGCCGGCCGGCGTACGATGCCAGGCAGGCGACCAGGCTCGCACCCCGGGAATCGCGGCGGCAGGCGCGCCAGACGGCGTGGTAAAAGCGTCCCCCGACGCAGGCCTCACAAATGCTGCCCCGTGTGTAGAAGGTCGAGTTGGGACAGAAGAGCGCGTAATCGTGCAGCCGCCATAGGATCGGCACGCCGTGCTCTCGCAGTAGAGGCAGGATCGACAGGCTGAACTGGTGGTGGATGTTGTGCAGGTAGGCCACGTCGGGCCGTTCCTGCCGGATGAGGGCCGCCAGTTTTCGCTGCGCCTCATGGGAGTAGATGGCCCTCGCCGCCGAGGCCACGACGGCCCAGGGCCGGCGCAGGTCGGCGGAGCGATCGAGCGATAGCTCTTGCACGAAAAACGGCGCGTAGGGGCTGGCGGCGTTCCGCTCGTGGGCCATGGCGAATGGCACCACGCTGTGGCCATGCGCCTCGAGGAGGCTGGTGAAATCAAAGCAGTAGCGCTCTGTGCCGCCGCGATGGTAGTAGAACTTGTTCACCATCAGGACTCGCATGGTCCTGCCGCCAGCTCCTTTCTTTTTGCCCGCTCACGCCGTGGCTTGTTGGGGCAGCCATGCCACGGCCTTTATCACGCCCTCCCGGCGCCGCCGGCAAGCAGCCGGGCATAGAGCGCCTCCGTGGCCTCTGTGACCCGGTCCCAGGTATAACTCTCTGCCACCTTGAGCCGCGCCTGCTCGCCCAACGCCTGGCGGCTAGCCTCGCTCTGCGCCAGCAGATCGTGGAGCGAGCGGGCGAACTGCCGGTCGTCGTCCCAGGCGAACAACAAGCCGTCTCGTCCCGGATCGATGATCTCCTGGTGGGCGGGGATGTCGCTTGCTAAGCAGCAGCGCCCGTGGGCCATCGCCTCCAGCAGGGCGATAGGCAGTCCCTCCATGGAGGAGGGGGTCACAAAGCAGTGGGCATTGCTCAGCAGCTCTTCCTTCAGGCGGCCTTCTACCTGACCGGCGAAAATGACCCGCGGGTCCGCGCCAGCCAGGGCGGCCAGCGTGCGGCTATAAGCGCCGTGAACCTCGTCCGCGCCGGCGATCACCAGGCGCAAGGGGGTGGCGAGCTGCAAGAAGGCGCGGATCATCCATTCGGGCCTTTTCTCGGGCACCAGCCGCGCCAGAAAGAGGACATAATCGTCGCCCTGCAAGCCGTAGGACTGGCAGATCAACTGCGGATCGGTCGGGGTGGGCACGGTGACGCCGTTAGGGATGTAGCACACGGCCCGGGCGTACTTTTCCATAAAGTGCCGTTCCAGCGCGCGCGAGATGACCACGGTGCAATCCGACAGATAGAGGGCTGTACGCTCGGTCATTTTCAGGAACGCCCTGGCGCTCCGGCCCCACTTGACTCGCTGCCAATCGAGGGCATGGACTGTGACCACCACCCGCCTGCCCTGCAGCCTGGGCAGCCAGGCAAAGACAGAAGGCCCCATGGCGTGATAGTGAACTAGATCATAAGTCTGACGCAGGCTGTGCAGCGACGACGTCAGGCTGTGGATCGCAGCGTCCAGGTGTTTGGTCCGCAGGGTCGGCGTGTGCACCAGCCTCACCCCTTCGTAGGTATCGAGGTCGCGCGGGGTGTACCACGACCGGACATAGACCGTCACCCGGTGCCCCCGCTGCACCAGCCGCCGGGCGAGCTCATCGACGTGGAATTCGATCCCGCCGAAAGTGGCGGGAATGCCTTTCTGCCCCACGAAGGCGATGTCAAAGCGTGGCACAGCAGCCACGATCCCCTCCTTCAGCGGCTGGCCCGCAGGTGAGCCGCGAGCTTGATCGCGGCGACCTGGAGCGCGATGGCCGGCAGCCGACGGCGCATCTCGGTGCGCGCGGTGCACACCATCCAGCACCGGGCACAGTCTCGCACGGCGCGCCGCGCCTGCTCTGCCTCCGGCGCCTGCCACAGCTCATCCCACGTCCCGCTGCCCAGGCTGCCCAGGCGCGACGGCCGGACGTGACAGCAATGGACCTCGCCATCCGGCGCTAGGTAAAAGAAACCAACGCCCGCGTCGCAGGGCAAGACCCGCTCGCCGTGCAGCAGGTAATGGAGCAAACCTGCCTCGAACCAGGCTCGAAACCAGTGTTTGGGCTGCCTGTGGCGGGCCTCGTCGCGGATCAGCGAGCGCAGATGCCGCTCGATCTCTCCGCTATCCTGAGGGCGCAGCAGTGACTTGTCCTCGCCGAAAAAGCCGGGCGAACTGGTGGCGACGGACAGCGAAAACTCGATGCCCAGCGTCTCCGCTAGCCGGTAGACCTGTTCCATCTCGCCCAGGTTGCAGGCCATCAGCGTCAGGCCAATGCCCAGATCTTCGACGCCCGCTTCGGCTAGGATGACCAGCGCCTGCCGCGCCCGGTCGTAGGCGCCCGGCACCCCACGCAGCCGGTCGTGCGTCTCGCCTATGCCGTCGATCGAGACCCGGACGGCCAGCGCCTTGCCCAGGGCGGCCAGCCGGGGCGCGGATGACCGGATCCTGTCCAGCAGCAGGCCGTTGCTCGACAGCACCAGGCGGGCACGCGGACAGGCCTGGTGAATGGCGGCAAGGACGTCAAGCAGGTCGGGCCGCATGAAGGGTTCTCCACCGCTCACGTCCACGTGCCGCAGCCCGGCGGGCAACCCCAGGTACTGTTCGGGCGCCAACTCTTTGCCCTCCGGCGCTTTCCAGATATCGCACATCAAGCACCGGGCGTTGCAGCGCCGGGTGACGGCTACGAGCGCGCTGCGCGGCGCAGGGACACGCGCCGCTCCTCGCCCGCCGTCCGCTGCCACGGGGTTCAACCTCGCGCCCCGCGCAGCAGGGCCAGCAGCGCCGAGCCGGCCTGGTCCTCGATCTGGACACGCGCGCGCGCCAAAGCACCGTCGACCTGGGCCAGGATATCTTCCCGACGGCTCATGACCTCTTCCAAAAGTCCCACTAGCTCGGCCGCCGCCAGGTCGTCGATGCTCAAGTGATAGCGCTCGAGCCCCAGCATCGCCAGCGTACCCTGGCTCTTGGGTTGATAGCCGATGGCCACCATGGGCACCCCGCACAGCAGGGCCAGCAGGCAGGAGTGCAGCCGCGTCCCGACGAGCAGACTGGCCTTTGAAAGAAGCGCCATGACCGGTTCTAGCGAAGCAGCGCTCAGATCCAGGTACTCCACCTGCGACCCGGCTGGCAGTGAGGCGCAGAGCTGGCGGTAGAACTCGCGGCAGATGCCCCTGTCATCCTCGTTGGGATCGGGCCCCAGAGCCTGGGGCACGACGGCTATTGCTCCCCCAACCCGCTCGACGAACGACCGGGCCACGGCCTCCATCGCCTCCAGGTAAGCCCTGCGCCTGGACCGGCGGTCAGCCGCATTCCCAACCCCGGGAAAGCGCCACTCCCGGAGGTTCATAGCCAAGAGCGGCGGTCTGCCGGTTTCTCCCTCGATTTGCCCCGTGCTTTCACGCGCAGCCGGACGCGGAGAGGCGGTTGGCGAGGGCGCGTCCGCCTGGTCGGCGAGGGGGCGATTGAGATACAGCGCCATGTCGGGGCATAAGCCGATCCGATCGTGGCCGGCCGGCCCCAGCATCTGCGCCAACAGGCGGTAGGATTCCCGCTCCCGGGCCAGGACCTTGTGGACCTCCGCAGCGCACAGCAGGCTTTTCACCGCTGCACGGCCAGCGGCGTTGGCGAACGGACCGAAGGATTGGGGCATAAAGATCAAGGGCTTGTGCAGGCGCGCGGCCAAGGCAAGGTGGACAACGTTTTGCCAGAACGTCGTCCCCGGCAACAGCCGCCGGTAGGAGTACAAGTAGCCCCCACCGCAGCTCAGTACGGCATCGCTCTGCCGCATGGTCGCCACCAGCCGCCGCCGATCGGCCCGCGCCAGCAGCGAGCGCCCACCCGCAAGCCAGCCGGATCGGGAGCCGCGGAAGGTGCTGGCTGCAGGCAGGAAGGGAGCCAACACCTCAACGCCCAGCGGCTCGTAGAAAGGCCGGTCCAACGCCGGCGTCCTGGACGTCAGGGCGACCTCGACGCCCGGGAACAGCCGGCGCAGGAGCTGGATCTGGCCAAGGACGATGGCTGCGTCACCGCGGTTCAAGGTGGAGCAGGTGTTGAGGATCAAGACCTTCATGCTGAGACCCCGATTCCGCCCTGATTCGCAACTCGGCACAATGATGCTCGCTCAGCTCGGCGATGAAAGCCTCTCCCCGGCTCTCATGGTATTCACTGTTCGCGCACCATGGACATCACGCTCCGGAACTTGTGGGCCGGGTCATAGGGCAGGGATGGCACCGGGGTGACAATGACCTCCATGTCTTCGCCCACAATAGCTTTCAGATTGGCTTGGGCAGCGTGCAAGGCACCAACGCTGGAATCAGGGTCGACTACTACCTCGGCCGTCAGTCGCCGTGCTGTCTCCTGCACTAGTCGCCACCTGGCTACGCCAGCCGCTGTGTCAAGCGCGATGAAGAAGTGATGGGGAGAGAGTTTTTTACCTGACGGTAAGGTGATGAAATCCCCCAGACGACCCTCTATGATCTTGATCAACGGAAATCCCCTGCCGCATCGAGGAGATGCCTCGTCCCACCTAGCCACATCGCCCTGACGGTAGCGGATGAATGGCATGGCATAGGAGTGAAGGTTAGTGATCACGACCTCTCCCTCTTTGCCAGGGGGCGCGGGCTTGGCATTGTCGAGCACCTCGACGATCAACATGTCGGAGCCAACGTGGTAGCTTGAACAAGTTCCGCATTCCCAGGCAATGCAGCCTGCCTCTGAGGAGCCATAGATGTCTACGATTTTTGCCCTCAACGCGGAGTGTAGGAACTGGCGGCTGGCTTGATCGAGGAGCCCAGAAGTTTGAAAGACTACTCTTGGCCCAATATCGGTTACCCCCTGCTTCTGCATAGCCGCGGCTAAAAGCTTGAGGGTCATGACATAGCCGGTCAACGCCTGGGGCCGCCACGTGCGGAGCTCTGATATCCATTGGCCTGGATCATCCCAAGTGGAGAGGACCTTGCGCCGCATAAAGCCCAAGTACTCATACCACGGTCTATGCTTGGGGATGTCCCGCTCGCCAATAAAGGCAGTCATCCGGTGCCACGGTTTGACCCCGTGGGCGAGATAGGCGCGCAGCCAACCCAGGTTCATCTTGGTCAGGTCTTGGCGGCGGTGAACGATCGTTAGTGGAACACCCGTCGAGCCACTGGTCATAGCCTTCCGGCAACGGTCGTGATCAATAACCTGAGCCAGAATCTCCTCCTGGCGCAAGCCCACTAAATCCTCTTTAGAGGTCACCGGCAGCCTTGCCAGGTCTTCCACCTCGGTGATATCCTCAGGCTTGACCGCCACGGAATCGAAAAGACGACGATAGTAGGGAACCTTGTCATAGGCGTGCCGGACCAGCCGCCTCAATTTCCTGTCCTGAAGCTTTTTTAGCTCCTGGGGCTCCTGCCACTGATTATGCAATAGCTCAAGCAGAAAAAACAGATCTTGCGGTCGCATGCGGTATCACGCTAATACTTGTCCCTCAATCTTCGGCGTAGAAGCATCTCACGCATGTAGACCTTATAGAACCAGGTCAACACTGGAGACAGCGCTTCAACACGAACTATTCGCTCTGAAAACGGACCAAGGAAGGGGTGGCGGGCGGTGACGCCGAACACTTTGTGCAGGTTCTCGATTTTCCTCAGATCCTTTTGGGTCAACACACTCGCAGAATGGAAGAACCCCTGGTATCCCGGTGTACCCATCTTCTGGAGCATCTCAGGGGTGAGGAACCCATTTTGCAGGGCATAGTCGGACAAGTCCGTGCCCGGATAAGGCTGGTACACAAAACAGAGGGCTATCGAGGGCCGCAGTCGCATGTTTAGCCGCAGGGTTTTGAGCGCCTGTTCGAGTGTTTCTCCGGGAAGGCCCGCCATGTTGTACGTTATGAAATCAATGCCGTACTTGTGAAAAAGGCCCGCGGCTTGAATGAGATCCTTATTGGCAATGCTCTTGCGCAATACCTCATGACGATAGGTCTCGTCCCCACATTCTACAGC
>JAFGOG010000189.1 GCA_016926595.1 Anaerolineae bacterium | reverse complement strand
TGGGCGAGACCTTGTTATCGCCCCAGGCGATCTTGCGGCACACGATCCGGCCGTCGGGCGCCACGCTGCGATGCTCGCAGCCGCTCGCAGCCGCGGGGGCGCCATGTGGCTGTGTGGTCAGAAGTGGTTTGCAGATCATAGTCCTTTCCCTCGACAATAGCTGGTTAGGCCAAGCACAACACGGTTTCGTACCCAGATACATAGATGGGCCGCTGCCCGGCCAGCCCACTGGAGGGCGCGGATATCGCACCCCTACGGTCTTGGTCGTGGCGCCAGGCCGACCGATACTGGTATTAGAACTAGTGTTCTAATACCAGTATATCAGAACATTTGTGCTGTGTCAAGAAAAAAAGGATACGGGGTTGGCAAATAGGAGGAATTTTAATGTTAGTTATGGTTTGGCCCGGGGGCGGCGCTGCACAGCTATGAACTCGTCGAGCTCGGATCGAAGCCCCATCCAGTCGCGGACGAGGAGGGCCAGGCCGGTGACGTCGGAGCAGACCATATACTTGCCCATCCAGGTCCGCAGCCAACCGGCGCGATGGGGAAGCTTGTCCATCTCGATGACGACGACGGTCTTGCCCCATAGGGGCGCCAGGAAACTGCGCTGCGTCCAGCGCTGTTTGTCTGGGGGAAAGAGGTGGTAGAGCTGGGTGGGGCGGGTGAGCCGGATCTGCGCGTACGGGATTTTGACGCGCTGGAAGGGTGTCTGTACGAGGAGCCCGTCGAGGCGGCATTGGACGTAGGCCGCCAGGCGAAAGGCGAGGGTCAGCACCAGGATAAAGCCGGTGGCGACCAGCATGATGCCCAACTGCAGGCGATATGGCTGGAACTCGACCGGATTCCACACAAGCAATCCGGCGCAGATGGCAAAGATCAGGATGGCGGGCCAAAAGAGCTGCTCGTTGAACTGCTGGTGCAGGAGGAGTGGATGGCGCCTACCCGCTTTAAGCTCTCTTGGCTTGCTGTACGGATCGTTTATCCATTTGCCCATTTTTCCTCCTGATAGTACCGGCACAGGTCGTGCAGGGCACAGGCCTGGCAGTTGGGCCTGCGGCTGGCGCATACCTGGCGGCCGTGGCGGATCAGGTTGAGATGAAAGGCATAGTAGCTTTCGGGCGGCACCAACTTTTCCAGCTCGACGTGCGCCTTTTCCCTGGAGACGGGGCCGATCAGGCCCAGCCGCTTGGCGACGCGGTGGACGTGGGTGTCGACCGGAAAGGCGGGCATGTCCAGGCCAAAGAGCAGGACGATCGCCGCCGTCTTGGGGCCTACGCCCTTGATCGAGCACAGCCAGGCCTTGGCTTTTTCGACCGGCCAATCGGCCAAAAAGTCGAGGCTCAATTCGCCGCGCTCGCGGGTGATGGCTCGCAGCGCCTCCTGGATGTGCGGTCCCTTCTGGTTGGCCAGGCCGGCCGGCCGGATGGCGTCGACGACCAGGCCGGGATCCGCGTCGCGGACCTGCGCCCAGGAGGGCAGCCGCGCCCGCAGCCGGTCGAAGGCCAGATCTCGATTCCGGTCGTTGGTGTTCTGGCTCAAGATCGTCCCTACCAACTGCGAAACCGGATCGAGGCGATGGGACTGTTCCGGCTCGCCATAGGCTGCTGCCAGCCGGCGACCGATCTCGGCTATCCTGCGGCGTAGCTCGTCGTCCACGTTGATCACCGTTTATGTATTGTACATGACGATCCGATATTGGTCAAATTGGAAATTGCGCCGTTTTGCGACAAGGGGGTATAATTGGCGGTGGAGAAGCGCGTATGCCAGAACTGCCCGATCTGGAAGTGATCAAAGAGTTCTTGCAGCCCCGGCTGGTGGGCCAGACGATCGTCGAGGCTGAGGAGCTGCGCCCGCTCATCGTCCGCGACCTGACCGGCGACGGACTGGCAGCCGGCGCCGCCGGCCGGACGATCTCGGGGGTGTGGCGGCGGGGCAAGTTCCTGATCCTGGACCTGGGCCAGGGGCCGAGGACCCTGGCGCTCAATCCGATGCTTGCCGGGCGGCTCCATTATGCCCCCGCCGGGAGGCGCCGTCCGGGGTACGCCGCCGCAGTCCTGCGCCTGTCCAATGGCCAGGAGCTGTGGTACACCGACGCCAAGCAGATGGGCAAGCTGTATTTGACACATGACCTGGATCGGGTGCCAGGCCTGGCCGAGCTTGGCCCCGACGCGCTGGATCCAGAGCTGACGCTGGAGCGGTTCGTCGAACGGATCAGGCCATATCGCGGCGAGATCAAGGGCGTGCTGACCCGGCAGCCGTTCGTGGCGGGCATTGGCAACGCCTATTCGGACGAGATCTGCTGGCGGGCGCGGGTCTATCCTTTCCGCAAGCGGACGGCCCTGTCGACCGCCGAGATCGAGCGGGTTTACGCGGCGATGCGCGCCGTGTTGATCGAGGCGATAGAGATCCTTCGCCAGCGGGTGGGCGCTGAAATCCACGTCGAGATCCGCGATTTCCTGGCCGTGCATGGCAAGGGCGGGCAACCATGTCCCAGGTGTGGAACCCGCATCTCGCAGCTCAAGGGCCAGGACTATTACGCCAACTTTTGCCGGAGCTGCCAGCCGGGTACGCTGATCAAGCAGTAGGCAGTAGGTTTTGGGGCCTAGTTCTTCTTATCCCTAACTTCATCCCCTGGTGGTATTGCCATTTACTCAATGATGTGCTAGACTGTTCGCACAGGTTCACTAATTTCTATTCCGTTTTTAGAAAGAGCAAGCGGATACACACCGATAGGAGGGGCACCATGGAGCAAAAGAGGCTTTTGACGGCCAAGGAAGCGGCGGGTTATTTGAGGATCAGCCTATTTACCCTCCGCAAGATCGAGCAGCAGGGGTTGATCGTGCCCTACCGCACGCCGGGCAAGCATCGCCGGTACAGCGTCGAGATGCTGAACGAGTACCTGGAGAAGAGCCGCGTTCCGCCCAGCGTGGAATAAAGCCGGCCAGCGTCCGGTCACTGCCTCGTGTCCAG
>JAFGOG010000188.1 GCA_016926595.1 Anaerolineae bacterium | reverse complement strand
TCCTACTCTATCCCCTGGAGCGGTGGGTCATCCGCAACCGGGCGGCCCACTCGCAGCGATGGGTGGCGATCCGCATCCTGCTCTACCTGCTGGTTAGTTTGCCCCTTGGAGTCACAGCCCTGTTTAGCATTCGGTGGGGAATGCGCCAATACCCGGCCGTTGTCGAGAGCTCCTATTTGGTCATCGCCACCCTCAATGTCAGTGTGGTAAGTATCCTATACTCGCTGTTTGAGCGGGTAATAGTGGAGGTCAAGCGGCGTGAAGCCCGGTTGCAGGGGCAGATTGAAAAGCTCCAGATCCAATTGGATGAGATCAAGCGCGACCGGCAGGTCCAGGAAATCACAGAGACCGAGTATTTTCGCCAATTACTGGCCAAGGCCAAGCAGCTCAGATATCGTCCCGCGACGTGACGACCGGCCAATTGGGATCTGAACGTTGGAAGCTTCGGTGGCATTATACAAGTTGAGTACGACACAGGGACGGCTAGGAATGAAAAAGTCCATCAATCTTCTGACCGTGATCGCGTTGCTGATCCTGGCCGGTTGCGCTACCGGGCCACAGGCTGACCATACCACGTCTGCGCCGACAGAGCCACCCGCGCCCACGGCCCTTTCGCCCGCAGATGTCGCCCCACCACCCTCAGTGGAAACTACACCGGGGGCGGGCGAAACAGATCCGGCGGTTCTGCCTGGTGCCGATCCTTTCACATTGGTGTCTCAGGATAGCCTGTTTGCTTACCTGGAAGACTTGACCGCCATCCAGCCCTACTCCGGCTGGCGCAACTCGGGCAGCCTGGGGGAGCAGGAAGCGCTGGACTATGTGCAGGAGCGGCTGGCCGAGTTCGGCTACCTACAGGGCCTGGGCTTGGAGGTTGAGCGCCAGGAGTTTCGGGTCTTTCTGGCCACCGAGTTGTGGGACAGCCAGCTACGCCTGACGGTCGGCGGTCGTGAGGTCGATGTGCCGGCCTCCGGCCTGCGCGGCGACCGCGACAGCGTCGTCCAAGCGCTCTACTTTGACTCGGACGGCGAGCTTGACGACGCCGAGCGCGACCCCGTGGTTGTGGCAGGACCGGTGGCGGTGATCCACTCGGCGGACGAGATAGGAGCTTTGACCGCGGCCGGCCTGCGCGGCAAGGTGGCGTTCGTGGATTATGCCGTGGTCGACCGGTCGGTGATGGATCCGCAGCGGGCGACGGCGATTGCCTCAGATCTGCTGGCCCGCGAACCGGCCGGGGTGGTGTTGGTCACGCGCAATTCGAACAAGATAGGGGAAAGCCATGGCGCTTTTGTAGGCGACCTGGCCGCCTTTAACTGGGCGGAGCGGCGGGGCGACGAGCCGACTCCGGTTCTGTATGCTCGCCTTGAAGACCTGGCCCCGGCCGGCATCGACAGCCTGGACGACCTGGCACAGGTCGAGGCGGCCCGCCTGACGTGGGATGCGGACGTGTCGTCGCCGGCGACGTCAGGCAACCTGGCGGCGCGCATTCCCGGCGCTGACTCGTCTCAGGCTTTGATCCTGGGCGCCCACATCGACAGCCCCAACGCCCCTGGCGCGATGGACGACGGCAGCGGCTCGGCGATCCTGCTGGAGGTAGCCCGCATCCTGGATGCGGCCCGCTTCCAGCCGGCCGTAGACCTTTACCTGGTCTGGTTCGGCAGCGAAGAGCTGGGTCTGTACGGCTCCGCCCACTTTGTCTCGACCCACCAGGAGCTGCTGGACCGGACAGTTGGTATGCTTCAGTTCGATTGCCTGTCACACCCCCTCGACGGCATCGACGCCAGGCTTGATCTGGTCGGCTGGTCGTACGGGCGGCTGGGCGACGATAGCCTGGCCTGGCCCGATTTCCTGTCCCAGGCTGCGGCGCAGCGTGGCGTGGAGGTCGGGGTCACGGACTCGTACACACCCTGGTCCGACAACAGCCCTTTTGCCGGCTATGACGTGCCGAACGCCGACCTGATCTATATGAATGAGGAAGAGATGGAGGCGACCGGCAGCCTGCACTATGGAGCCCACATCCACGATCCATATGACACAGTCGATCTGGTGCTGGGCGATGTCTTGGAGGAGATGGCCCGCGTGGCTCTGGCTGCCGTGGTGGATACCCGTGGTGACGCCTGGTCGCTGCGCGCCACGCCCAGGGCGGATCGCCGCGCTGTCCTGATCGGCAGCCATACCGAAGCGGTGCACATGACGCCGGCCGGCCTGACCGATTTCGGCATGGCCTTGTCCATGGAGGGGTTTGATGTGGACCTGATCCCCTACGGCCAGGTGGTCACTGCCGCCGATCTCGAGGACGCCGACTTGGCGATCGTGCTCCCGCTGCTCGACTACCCGGGGCCGGGTGGAGGCCCCGAATTGTACGACGAGGCCTGGAGCGCAGATGAGGTTGCGGCCTTGGAGCAGTATGTGGCTGGCGGTGGATTGTTGGTGCTGACCAACAGCGCCAACCGTCTCAAGTATTACAACCGGGTGCTCGATCCCAACGAGGACTCGGCTGATGCCAACGACCTATCCGGGCGCTTTGGGGTCACCTTTGAGGATAGAACGCTGGCGACTGGCAATGTCCGGGTTACAGGATCGAGCCCGCTGGCGCAGGGATCCAGGCAACTGGCCATAGCTCGGAACAACGGCGTGCGCTTTGGCCTGGTCGAGGGAGCCCAATTCGAGATAGTGGCCGAGACAGGTGGGCAAACGGTAGTGGCCCTGGTACGATATGGCGATGCCGGGGGAGAAGTGCTTGTCCTGGCCGACTTGAGTATTCTGGGCTCATCGGGAGAGCCTACTTTGGCTAATCTGCCATTTTGGCGGAACCTGGCAGGGTACGCTCGGAACCGTTGAAACAGCCGGCGCGCAGATCTGGTGGGTCTTTCGCGGCCCGCCAGCCTTTTCCTGGTACGTAGATCTGACGAGGCTTCCGAGACCCGTCAGGTCTTTTTTTCCCACAGCCGCTAATCTGTGCTATAATCCGTTGTTGGCGCCTGTGAGCAAAGCAGGCTAATCGACGTAAGGAGATACGATGTTCATGAAGCGACATCGCAGTCTATCGTGGTTCGCTGTCATTGTTCTAATGGTCATCCTGACTGCGCCGATCGGCATGGCCGGCGCAGCCCCGCCTCAAGTCGCGTCTTTACCCCCTGAGAAAACGGCCCTGGTACAGGTGCTTGTCGACGCCCCTGAAGACCTGGCTCTGTTCGAGCAGACCAGCCTGCCGGTCTATATCCGCCTGGAGGGTGAGCAGGGCAGCTATCTGCTGGCTGGGGCGGCTCCCGCCGGTCTGGAGGCGCTGAACGCCGCAGGCCTGCCGGCCCGCGTCCTGGATCCCGACATGACCGGTGCGACCTACTACCTGGCCTGGCCTGCCCCCAACCGACCCCGTCCGGAGTGGAGCGCTTATGGCCAACTGCTGCTCGGCGACGGCGAGCAGGCGCTGCTGCGCACTACACCTCAGGACGCTGAGCGGCTGGCCGGGCTCGGCGTGGAGCTCCGGGCCGTGACCTTGGACCCCAAGCCGCTGCGGCCCTCCTCGCCCGCGGGCGTCCTGCCCACGAGCATCACGCCCGATCCGATGATTCAGATGATGATCGACCAGGTGGACCAGGCCACAGTCTATGACTATACCGGCGGCCTGAGCGGCGAGTGGCCGGTGGACATTGGCGGCGCGCCCTACACCATCGTCACCCGTCACACGACCAGCGGCGCGCCGATCCAACAGGCCACCCAGTTCGTTTACGAACACCTGGAGGGCTTGGGCCTGGACGTGGAATATCACTATTGGAGCTCTGGCGGCTACTCTGGGCGCAACGTCATCGGCGAGCGGCTGGGGTCGATGAACCCGGACAACATTTTCATCATCTGTGCTCACGTCGACGACATGCCTTCTGGTCCCATCGCTCCCGGCGCCGACGACAATGCCAGCGGCACGGTGGCGGTCCTGATGGCTGCCGACATCCTGACCCAGTACCAATGGGGCTGCACCCTGCGTTTTGCCCTGTGGACCGGCGAGGAGCAAGGGCTGTTGGGCAGTCACGCCTACGCTCAGGCAGCGTACAACGCCGGGGAGAACATTGTCGGCGTCCTGAATTTTGATATGATTGCCTGGGATGAGCTGTATGGACCCGACATCGATCTCCATGCCGATTCCGATCTGCCCGAAACCCTGGTGTTGGCTCAGCTCTTTGCCGACGTGGTGGATGCCTACGAGCTGAACCTGATCCCCGAGATCATTGCCAACGGCACGGGAGCCAGTGACCACGCCTCGTTCTGGGACTATAGCTACACGGCCATCCTGGGCATCGAGGACTATTACCCCAACTACCACGACTTTAACGACTATTATCACACGGTCAACGACAAGCTGCAATACTTGAACATGCCCTACTATACCCAGTTTGTCAAGGCTGCGGTGGGTGCTTTTGCCCACATGACCGGCTGCCTGATCCCTACCGGGCTCGGCACCCTGGACGGGCACGTGACCGCCGCCAGCGGCGGCGCGCCGATCGAGGGGGCCACGGTCACCGCCCAAAACGCTGCGGGCAATACCTTTACGGACACGACCGATGCCACCGGCTACTACACCCGGACCCTGCTGTCGGGCACCTACACCGTCACCGCCGAGGCGTACGGCTACCTGCCGGCCACGGTGACGGGAGTTGAGGTCGTGACCGACACCGTCACTACCCTCGATATCGAGATGACGGCCCTGCCGGAGCACACCGTGAGCGGCTATGTCCGCGATGCGGGGACCAACGCGCCGCTGGCCGCGACGGTCGAGTTCCTCGACGCGCCGGTCCCACCGGTCACCACCGATCCGGCGACCGGTTTTTACACCATCACCGTGGCCGAGGGCACATGGACGATGCAGGCGACGGCCGCGCAGCATGTGGCCCAGACGGCGATCGTCGACGTCGCCGGCGACGTGCAGCAGGACTTTGGCTTATGGCCTATCTGCGACGTGTTCGCCGACGACGTGGAAAACGGCAACGTCGGCTGGACGGCCCAATCGCCGTGGGCCATCACGACCGAGGCATCCCACAGCCCCACCCACTCCTGGACTGACAGCCCCGGCGGCAACTATAGCAACAACCGCAACATCTCGCTCACTTCGCCGGTGTGGGATCTGGCTGACTATGCCGGGCTGAGTCTCAGCTTCTGGCACATTTATGACACCGAACCGGACTACGACTTTTGCCGTGTTGAATACTCGACGAATGGCGGCTCGACATGGACCGAGGCCGCGAGCTGGGATGGCGAAGATCAGACGACGTGGATGTACGAGGAGATCTCCTTGCCACAGCTCGACGGGCAGTCCAATGCGTGCATCCGCTTCCGCTTCACGTCGGACACCTATCAGGTCGCGGACGGCTGGCATGTGGACGACATCGTGCTAACCGGCGGCGGGCCGGCCTGCGTGCCGGCCGTGGCCCCGGTGGCCGAGTTCACCAGCAATAGCCCGGTGATGCTAGGTGAGCCGATGGCTTTTACCAACCAGACGACGGGCACCCAGCAGATGGAGTACCTGTGGGATTTCGGCGACGGCGTCGGCGCGTCGACCGAAACCGATCCCAGCTACGTATATACTTCGACTGGGTCGTACACCGTGACCCTGGTGGCCACGAATGGCGTGGGTAGCGACACGGTGCAGCACGCAGTGGTGGTACTGCCGTCGTCCTGCGAGGGGGTGAGTAATGCCGGCTTTACCTGGCTGCCGGACCCGCCGCTGGCCGGTGAGGGGGTTGTCTTTACCGGCGTCGCCAGCGGCACGGCGCCGATCGAGTTCGACTGGGCTTTTGGCGACGGGACGACGGGTCACGGCGTGGTGGTGACCCACACTTACGCGGCCAGCGACATCTATACAGTTGTGCTGACGGCGACGAACGCCTGTGGCGAACAGGTTGTCGAGCACGACGTCGCCGTGCTCCAACCGGTGGTCAAGTACTATATCTACCTGCCGATTGTGCCAAGAGCACCCTAATGTGTCGGAAGCTGTGGACCAGGCCGCAGACCTGGCCCACAGCCTTGATCCAGGTCCCCAATCGGGGACGGGGAGATAGGAGGATCAAATGGTCAAGCGATTGCTCGTGCTGGGCATCCTGGTCCTGGCTGTGTCCTGGACTGTGTCGTTCCCGGCTGAGGGGGCGCGTGCTCCTCAGCAGGCCAGTTGGACCTTCATGGTCTATATGGCCGCCGACAACAACCTGGAAGGCGCCGGCATCGACGACTTCCTAGAGATGGCCGTCGCCGGCTCTGATCAAAACCTCAACATCGTCGTCCAGTTCGACCGGATCCCCGGCTATGACAGCCGTTACGGCGATTGGCGGACGACTAAACGGTTCCTGGTCGGCGCAGGTATGCAGCCCTTGCCCGACCAGGCGGTCATGGATATCGGCGAAGCCA
This sequence comes from Anaerolineae bacterium, assembly GCA_016926595.1. The sequence goes on along the minus strand of JAFGOG010000188.1, from coordinate 651 downwards.
ACATGGGCGACCCGCAGACGGTCATCGACTTTGTTACCTGGGCGCGGGCCAACTATCCCGCAGACCACTATGCCCTCATCTTTTGGAATCACGGCGGCGGCTGGCTGGAGGGTTTCGGTGACAAGGGGGGCACGATCGAGGACTTTTGCTGGGACACTACCAACGGCGGCGATGCGATCACCAGCGCCGAGCTGTACCAGTTGCTCGACTCTGTGACCAGCGGAGGCGCGGCGCCATTGGACCAGGTGGGCTTTGACGCATGCGTGATGGCCATGTGGGAGGTGGACAACCAGATCAAGCCCTTTGGCTCGGCGGTCAGTGTCTCGTCCGAAGCCAACGAGCCGTGGGACGGCTGGCCATATGATACCATCATGGCCGATCTAAAAGCCAACCCGGGCTGGACGCCAGCCGAATTGGGCTATGACATTGTCCAACGCTATTACGAATCGTACGGCAACGACGAGACCCAATCGGCCAAGGACCTGGGCGCGGCCTATACCGAGCTGAACCAGGCGGTGGACGACTTGGCATATGCCCTCATTATCTATGAGCCACTTTATCACAACCAATACGACACCGCGCGGGGCGCAGCGCAGAATTTCGGGTCAAGCTTTCTCGACCTGTACGATTTTGCTGCCAAGATCAAGACTT
>JAFGOG010000187.1 GCA_016926595.1 Anaerolineae bacterium | reverse complement strand
GTCGCGCAGCGCGTCGCCCACCAGGTTCCAGGCCAGCACAAAGAGCACGATGGCCATCCCCGGAAAGATGACAATGTACCAATGGTCGGCGAGCGAAGGCACCCAGTTGCGCGCAAAGCTGATCATCTGTCCCCAGTCGGCATAGCCACGCTGCGCGCCGAGGCCCAGGAAGCTGAGTGCGGCAAAGGTGAGGACGTAGGAACCGATGTTCATGGAAGCGATGACGAGCACCGGAAAGACGGCATTGGGCAGCAGGTGGCGAAAGAGGATACGCATGTTGCCCGCGCCGATGGTGCGCGCCGCCAGCGCGTAATCAAACGACTTGACGGCCAGGATGTTGCCGCGGATGACGCGCGCGTAGGTCATCCAGCCAAACATGATGATGGCAAACATGCCGGTCAAGATCTGGAGCTGGACCGGGTCGATCTCCTGGGCCGGGCTCTGGGCAAAGGTGACCATGGCCAGGATCTTGGCGACGAACATCAGCGGGCCGGCTTCGCCGCGCCCGTAGACTGTCTGCAAAACCGAAGTCAGGGTGATGGCCGCCAGAAGAAAGGGAAAGGCCTGAAAGATCTCGGTGAAGCGCATCAGGATCTCGTCGGCCCAGCCACCATAGAACCCGGAAATGGAGCCAATCAGCAGGCCGATGATGGTGGTAAAGAGGGTGATGACCACGCCGATGCGAAAGGCGGTGCGGGTGCCCCAGATGACGCCATAGTAGATGTCATACTGCCCCTCGGTTGTACCCATCGGGTGCTCGTCGCTCGGGCCCTCGGGCGTGGAGCCAAAGCCATCGCGTGGAATCATGTAGGCGTCGCGCGAGCGCTCGGGTACCGGGGCCAGCACAGGGGCCAGGATGGCAATGATCACAAAGACCACCAACAGGATGATCCCGGTCAGAGAAGTTGGGTTGGTGAGCAAGCGTTTCAAGACTTTCATTGTTGGATATCACCTCGAGTGTGATGAATGGACATGTCTGCTCAACGGCCCGCTACTCCAACCGGATGCGGGGATCTACGACGCCATAGAGCACGTCGACGATCAGGTTGCCAAACACGAGCACGAAACTGCTGAACAGCGTGACGCCGAGCACCGACACGACATCAAGCGACAGGGCCGCTTCAGCCAGGAAGGAGCCCATCCCAGGGTAGTTGAACACGGTCTCGGTGATGACCACGCCGTTAAAGAGCCCGATGAGAGTCAGGCCACCGACGGTGATGACGGGGATCAGGGCATTGGGCACGGCATGGCGGCGCACCACCTTGCGCTCCTCCAGGCCCTTGGCCCGCGCCGTGGTCATATAGTCCTCGCGCAGCGTGTCGAGCATCGACGTGCGCGTGACGCGCAGCAGAAAGGCCCAACTGACCACAGACAGCGTGACGACCGGCAGCACCAGGTGGCGTAGCGAGTCGACAAAGATGTCAAAGCGCAGATTCAGGAGTGAGTCGACGCTGTTCATCTGGGTATAGCGCACAAAGTCGGCCGACTGGACAGCGCGCTCGGCCCACACAGAGAGGCGCTCTGGTGGGAACCAGCCGAGGCGCGCATAAAAGATCATGAGCACCAGCAGGCCGAACACAAAGGTGGGGATCGACCAGCCGGTGATGGCAAAGACACGCAACACCTGGTCGATCAGCTTGTTGTGGTGGACGGCGGCCTGGATGCCCATCCAGACACTGAGTCCGATCAAGGGGATGGCGGACCAAAGGGCCAGCTCGGCCGTGGCAGGTAAGCGGCGACCGATGACGCCGGCAACAGAGCTTTTCCCAACCTTGGACCACCCAAGGTCGCCGCGCAGAATACCCCCCTTGATTTCACCCGTGTCCGAGTCTTTGCGGCCCACCATCCAGTACCAATACTGGACCGGGATCGGATCGTCGAGGCCATACTTTTCGATGATGCCCTCGATGGCGCCCTGCCGCTTGGGGATGTCGGACACGTAAAGCGAGGCGCGCTCGTAAGGGGTGAGCATGGAGAGCATGGCAAAGATGAGGATCGTCACACCGACCAACAAGAGGGGCATGATCAACAATCGGCGAAAAATATAACGAAACATAATTTCTCTTTCTCTGCTTTCAGGGAACAGGGAGCCGGAGTCGGACTCCGGCTCCCTACCTTACCTTCTTCGCTAGCGCGCTAGTTTCTAGGGCGCTTCCTTGCACAGGGCGTACACATAGCTGTGGTCTGCTGCAGAGTAGGCCGGGTTGTAGTAGAAGTTGGTGATCCACGACTGCAGGTGCACACGGCCGGTGCCCTGGTACAGCCAGATCACCACGGCGTCTTCCTGCGCCTGGAGCTGGATGTTCTCGTACAGCGCTGTGCGCGCCGCGGGATCGGTCTCTGCCGCCGCTTCCTCGATCAGGGCGTCATACTTGTCTGCAAATTCGGGGGGCATGTTGATGACGCGGCCATAGGCGCCTGTCGAGTGGAGGAAGGGGTGCACCCAGTTGTGGGGATCGTGAAAGTCCTCGAGCCAGCCGCCGACATAGATGGGCAGCTTTTGCTCGCGGCGGGTGTTGAGCAACACAGGCCACGGCATGCCGACGACGGACACGGAGAACGACGGGTTGACAGCCTCGAGGCCGGCTTTCAGGACTTCGGAGGCCAGGCGGCGGGTGTCGTTGCCGGTGTTGTAGGCCATCTGCATGTAAAAGCCAGTGCTCCACACATCGTCCTCGTCCTCACCAGCCGGGATGCCGTCCTTGTCGACGTCGGCCATCTTGAACTCTTCCTCGCACTTGGCGAGGTCAAAGTAGTAGAGGGGATCCTCGCCCTCGCGATAGCCCATCATACCCGCGATGATCGGGCCCTGGGCCTGGATGCCGTCCCCCGCAAGCGCGTCCTGGATAAAGGTGTCATAGTCCATGCAGTAGTTGAATGCCTTGCGGATGTGGAGATCGGAGAAAAAGTCGGGCGGGACGCCGTTGCCGTCCAATGCGCCGGAGCCGACGAACGGGTTGCCACCCTCGACGTTGATCTGCCAGTTGAACTGGGCAGGGGTCATGGCCAGGGTCGGCAGGTTCACCCAGGCCTGGATGTAGCCATCCGGATTGGCCTCGGTGCAGGTGCCATCGGCCTCGCACATCGTCTGGTAGTAGGGCTCGATTTGAGCCCGGTACTGGGGCGGTACATAGATATAGTCCGCATCGCCGGCCTCAAACATCGCCAGGCGGGTGCCCCACTCGTCGATGTTCTTGATCAGCACGCGCTCGATGCACGGCGCGCCACTCGGCCCGCCTTCCCAGATCGGCTCTGTGCGCCAGTAGTTCTCGTTGGCCACGAGGACGATCTCCTCGCCGGGCGTCCAGTGGTCAAGCTCGTAGGGGCCGGTGCCGTTGGCCGTGTTGAAGAGGATCGTGTCCTCGGCAGCCGGGTCGTGGAACTGGACCCAGTTGTCGCAGCTTCCGTCCCAGTCGCCATTCTCAGCCATCCACTCCATGTCGTAGGTGGCGCCCATGAAGGAGTTGACCATCATGGCCAGGAACCAGGGCGTGGCCGTGTTCAGGTTGTAAGTGACCGTGCCCGCCTCGTCGTCGGCGACGATGGCTTCCTTCACCCGCTCGCAGGTGGCGACCAAGTCGGCCTCTGAAACCTCGTCAAACGACTCGACGCCGCCGATCTCCATGGCCAGCTCT
>JAFGOG010000186.1 GCA_016926595.1 Anaerolineae bacterium | reverse complement strand
TGGCGGTCACCGTGCCCAGGGTGACGCTGAACAGCCCGTCTTCGACGGCCACCGTCTGCACTTCGCTCCACAGGGCAGCGCCGCCAGCGGCGACGTCATAGATGGCAAAGGTGAGGTCATAGTCGTCGTCAGGCACCGGCCGGCCCTGGTCGTCGAGGAGCAGGCCCTGGTAGTTGAAGAACGACGGGGCGCCGGCGTCAGCTCCCTGGCCGGCGGCGGCGCCAGTCAGCCCGATGGCCAACAGCGCGGCCACGATGGCCGCGGCCAATACGAAAGTGAACCGATAGGTTTTCATGGATGATCTCCTTTCATCCCTGTTGCGTGGAGGCCCAGGCCTGCCGCCGTGACACACAAGCTGGTTTCTATCTGCCACCTCCTTTCTGCTGCATCCCGGACCCGTGGGGCTGGTCGCCGGTGGGTCGGCGTGTAGGGGATGAAAGGCTACGATGCGGTTACGGACAACCGGTCGGAGAGCGCCTCCCTCGTTTACAGCGAACGACTTCCCCTCCGCCGCAGCGCAAAGGGGATCACACATATCATACCAAAGTCCGGCTTTTTTGCAACAGTGACCCACCCGCCCCAAAGCCAGGTCTGTCTGCGAGGAGCATTAGTGACAAAGCAATCCCCAAACCGGCATCTGACTGCTGATAGCTGATGGCCGACCGCTCCCCTACGCCACAGTCCATCGCCAAGTTGCCCATTTCCGCAAAGACTGGTAGAATGACCATGCGGCACGTGACTCGAGACGAGAACTTGTCGCCTTCTTTGTTCCCAAACGGACGAAAGCGAACCGGTCTCGAATCGCCAAGCACAACGCCGTTGCGAGTCCAATGCCACAATATCTTACAGGGAGGTAAGACATGTACAAAAAGCTGTTTATTCCGGGTCCTACCCACGTACGGGACGAGATCTTGCAGGCCCAGACCGCGCCGATGCTCGGCCACCGGGAAAAGGAATACTCGACCCTGCAAGCCGAAGTGACCCCCAAGCTGCAAAAGCTGCTCTACACCGGGCAACGGGTCTACCTGTATGCCTGCTCGTCGACAGGCATGATGGAAGGCTCGGTGCGGCAGGCATCGGTCAAGCGGGCTCTGAATACCGCCTGTGGCGCCTTTTCCAAGCGGTGGCACGACATCACCAAGCAGAACGGCATCGCCTGTGACTTGATGGAGGTGCCGCTGGGCCAGGCCGTCACCGCTGACCTGGTCGACGCCGCGCTGGCCAAGGCCGATTACGACGCCATCACCCTGGTGATGAACGAGACGGCCACCGGCATCATGAACCCGATCCAGGAGACCGCGGCGCTGATCCGGGCCAAGTACCCCGACGTGCTGATCCTGGTCGACGCTGTGAGCTGCATGTCAGGGGTCAAGATCGAGTTCGACGCCTGGGGGCTCGACGTGTGCCTGGCCGGCACGCAAAAGTGCTTCGCCCTGCCGCCTGGCCTGACCGTGTGCGCCGTCAGCGACCGGGCCCGCGAGCGAGCGTTGAAGGTGCCCAACCGCGGCCACTATTTCGCCTACGACCAGATGGACAAACGCTACGAGAAGAGCCAGACGCCCGCCACACCGGCGATCAGCCTCATCCAGGCGCTCAACAAGCAGATGGACGACATGTTCGCCGAAGGCCTGGAAAACCGCTTCGACCGCCACTTGAAGATGGCCGAGATCGTCCGCGCCTGGGCGCGCAAGTACTTTGCCCTGTACGGCGACGAGCGCTACCTGTCGCACACTGTGACCAATATCGCCAACACCCGCAACCTCGACTTTGCCAAATTCAAGGACGAGATGGGCAAGCGCGGGGCGGTGATCGGCAACGGTTATGGCGATCTCAAGGACAAGTGCTTCCGCATCGCCCACATGGGTGACCTGCAGGTGGCCGACATCGAATGGCTGATCGGCCAGATGAATGAAGTCCTGGGGTTTGCTTAGGGCGACCACAGGGGAGAGCGACCACAGGGGGTCGCCCCTATAGGAGGGAGTAAACCATGAAGTTGCTCATCTGTGACAAGACCGAAGCATCGGCGCTCGACCTGATCCGGGCGGCGGGCATCGAGGTCGACAACCGGCCGACCATCACCCCAGAGGAGCTGCTGCGCGACGCCGGCCAGTACCACGGCATGGTCGTCCGCAGCCGGACCCGGATCACCAAAGAGGTGATCGACGCCGGCGCCAACTTGAAGATCCTGGTCCGCGGCGGCGTGGGCCTGGACAACATTGAAGTCAAATACGCCGAGAGCAAGGGCATCGCCGTGCGCAACACCCCCAAGGCCAGCGCCGATTCGGTGGCCGAGCTCGCGATCGGTTACCTGCTGGCCCTGGCGCGCAAAATCCCCCAAGCGTCGGCCAGCATGGCCGCTGGTGAGTGGAAGAAGAAGGAGCTGGTAGGCTCCGAGATTGCCGGCAAGACACTGGGCCTCATCGGCTTTGGCAACATTGGCCAGGCGGTGGGCAAGCGGGCGGCGGCCCTGGGCATGAAGGTCCTCTTCTGGCGGCGCACCCCGGTCAAGGTGCGTTATGCCAAGCAGGTCAAGCTGGACAAGCTGCTGGCCCAGGCCGATTACATCTCGCTCCACGTGCCCAAGACGGGAGACACGGCTAACCTGCTTAACGCCGAGGCATTCGCCAAGATGAAGCAGGGGGTGTATATCATCAACTGCGGCCGCGGCGGTACGGTCGACGAGGAAGCCCTGTACGACGCGCTGGTCAGCGGCAAGGTGGCCGGTGCGGCGATGGACGTGTTCGCTGACGAGAAGGTAAACCCGGGCAACGCCAAACTCTTCTCGCTCAAGGACGCGAACGGGTTCAATCTGGTCATCGGCTCGCCCCACATCGGCGCCAGCACCTCCGAAGGCCAGGGCCGCGTCGGGGCCGAGGTGGCCGACATCCTGATCGATTGCTACAAAAAGAACTTTTGAGCCATGGCCACGATTGCAGCCTTTCGCGGAATCCGCTACAACCCGAACAAGGTTGGCGACCTGAGCAAGGTCGTCAGCCAGCCCTACGATCGGATCGGCCCCGACCTGCAGGACAAGTACTACGACCTGCACCCGTACAATGTCACCCGCCTGATCAAGGGCAAAGAGTACGAGGACGATCGACCGGGTCACGACGTCTATTCCCGCGCCCGCGACTATTACCGGACCTGGCTGGACGCCGGTTACCTGCTGCCCGAGACCCGGCCGGCCCTGTACGTCTACCGTCAGACCTTCACCCTGCCCGGCGGCCAGCAGCGAACCCGCAACGCATTCCTCACCGCCTTTCAACTGGCCGAGTTCGAAGAGGGGATCGTCCTGCCCCATGAGCGGACCCTGTCTGGCCCGAAGGTGGACCGCCTCAACCTGCTGCGGGCGACGGCCGTGAACTTTGAGCTGATCTTTATGCTCTATCCCGACCCGCAGCGCCGGATCGACGCCCTGTTCGACAGCGCCATCGGCGGACGCCCGGCCGACGTGGACGTGTATGAGCTGTTCGAGAAGGACGTGCGGCAGCAGATGTGGGTGGTCACCGCCCCCGACGTCCTGGCCGCCGTCGCCGCCGAGATGGCGCCCAAGACCGGGCTGATCATCGCCGACGGGCACCACCGCTACGAGACGGCGCTCAACTACCGGGCTGAGATGCGACAAAGGCACCCCAAGGCCTCACCCAGGGCCGCGTTCAACTATGCCCTGATCAGCATGGTCAGCATGGACGATCCGGGCCTGGTGATCCTGCCCACTCACCGGCTGATCCACGACTATACGGCCAAGACGCCGGCCCAGATCCTGGCCGGCGCCGCCGAGTACTTTGAGGTAACCTCCTTGCCGGACTGGGGGGCGTTGGAGGCGGCCCTGTCCCTGGCCACGGCCGAGGACCGGCGGATCGGCTTTTACGATGGCGGCTACCACCTACTCCGGCTCAAAGGCGCCGGGATCATGGACCGGATCGTGCCCGACCGCGCCCCAGAGTGGCGCCAACTCGACGTGAGCATCCTGCACGAACTGGCCATCGAGCGGGTGATGGACATCTCCAAGGCGCAGGTGGAGGCCAAGACCTACCTCGACTATTTCCGCGACCTGAACCAGGCACTGGCCGAGGTGGACGCTGGCCGCGCGACCTGCCTGTTCATCCTCAACCCGACACGCATCGTCGAGGTCAAGGCCTGCTCCGACAAGGGCGAAAAAATGCCGCAAAAGTCCACCGATTTTTATCCCAAGATGATCTCCGGCCTAGTTATGTTGGACGTTGGGGCCGATGAGCGACTCTAGCCGAGCAGAAGCCCGGTCTCCCGCCGAGCGGGGGACCGGGTTTTCTATTCTACTGACCAACGACGACGGCATCAACGCGCCCGGGCTCGACGCCCTCCGACAAGCCCTGGCGCCGCTGGCCCAACTGATCGTTTTTGCCCCGGATCACAACTGGTCGGCGGCGGGACACACCAAGACGATGCACAAGCCGCTGCGGGTTGGCCACGTGCCGCTGCCCGACGGGACCGATGCCTACACCACCACCGGGACCCCATCCGACTGCGTGGCCTTGGCCCTGCTGGGGATCCTGCCCCAGCGGCCCGACCTGGTGGTGTCGGGCATCAACCAGGGGCCAAACCTGGGCCACGACGTGACCTACTCGGGCACCGTGGCCGGGGCGATGGAGGCGGTCATCTTTGGGCTGCCGGCGGTGGCCGTGTCGCTTGACAGCTACGAGAGCCACGATTTCGGCCTGGCGGCCCAGGTCGCGGCCGGGGTAGCTGCCCAGGTGCTGCGCCGGGGACTGCCGGCCGGCGTCTTTCTCAACGTGAACGTACCCTGCCTGCCGCCCGGTTCGGAGGTTAAGGGCGTGGCGATCAGCCGCATGGGCCGGCGTGTCTACCGTGACGTGCTGATCGAGCGCCAGGACCCCCGCAGCCGGCCCTACTACTGGATCGGCGGTGACATACCCGGCGGACACCTGGACGAGGGTACCGATATCTGGGCTGTGGCCAACGGGTACGTGTCGGTCACGCCGATGCGCCTGGATCTGACCGCCCACGAGCTGCTGCCAGATCTGCGGACGTGGACCTTCCCACGGTAAGGACCGGTAGGCATTCCTGCCTGCCCCGCAAGAGGAAGAGCATGGACTTTTTTGAAACGATCGAATCAAGGCGCAGCGTGCGCCGCTTTGATCCGGCGGTAGAGGTCCCGCCGGAGACGGTAGTGCGCCTGCTCAACGTGGCTATCCTCGCGCCGTCGGCGGGGAACCGCCAGCCGTGGCACTTTTACATCGTGCGCGACCCGGAGCTGCGCGAGAGGCTGGTCGCGGCCGCCCACGGCCAGGGCTTTATCGGCCAGGCGCCGGTGGCTATCGTTGTCTGCGCCGACGCCGAAGGGTCGGCGGAACGATATGGCCGGCGGGGCCGCGATCTCTACTGCCTGCAGGATACCGCCGCCGCCGTGGAGCACATCCTGCTGGCGGCCGCGGCGCTCGGATGGGGTAGTTGCTGGATAGGCGACTTTGACGAGAGCGAGGCGGTTCGCGTCCTGGACCTGCCCGCTCACCACCGGCCAATCGCCATCCTACCGATCGGCAAGCCGGCGGAAGCGCCCGGCCGGCGGCCGCGCCGGCCGCTGGGCGAGGTGGTGACCCATTTGGAATGATTCAACCACCAAGGACACCAAGGCAACGAAGGTTTTGGTAACTCTTGTCCAGGCGTGGATTGTGTGGCGACTTGTTCCAGGTGCACACCATGAAAAAGCGCGTGTCGGCGGGAAACTTGGCTCTGTTCCTCTGCCTTATGGCCACCTGCTCGTGGACTCTCTGGGGCGTAATAGAGATGTTCCACGAAGGCTGGTATGCTCCCTTCGAGTGGCTGTTCTTCTTGCTGCCGGCAGGCGTGTGCATGGCACTCACGCTCATCGCACTGACCTGGCCGCGCCTCGGTGCCTGCCTGCTGATCGGCGCAGGCACAGGCTTTTACGCTTGGATGCTGTGGAACGCTGCCGAGCGCTTTGAGCTGAGCGTGCCGATTGTGTTGAGCTGGCTCCCGGTCAGTGGGCTTCTGGCGCTCGTCGGCGTTCTGTTCCTGCTCGAAGCGCGGCGCCGCAGACAGATACCGGGCGCGCCTGACCCGCGCTGGTGGCGGCGCAATCTGCATTACCTCCTCGCCATCGGCCTGCCCCTTCTGTTTGGTCTGGGGCTGGCGGTTGGACCGACCATCCGTGTGGCAAACCGCGTGGACGATGGCGCTTATGGCGCCCGGCTCATTCAGGGAAATGGGATTGCGCTCACCTGGGCACCATCTGGGCCGGGCTGGAGGGACAGCGTCACCTGGAACCAGATCGCTTTGTACGGTCTGCCGTCTGTGGGCTT
>JAFGOG010000016.1 GCA_016926595.1 Anaerolineae bacterium | reverse complement strand
TTGATCCCAACACCACGAGCTTCATTTCCAACACTCCCTCTATTCGTCCATGATTGCGACTTTGTCACCCTGTCTGTAGCACCCCAGCAGCATAGTCGCGCACAGCAGCAAGCCGCTAGGGGAACGTTTCCAACGGCTGCCACTGCCACGCATCCCTGGTGCGCGCAATATACCCCAGGCCTGGCCAGGGAAAATGAAAGGCGTGCACCAGGGCTCCCTCGGCCACAGCTCTTTCCAGCAGCTGGCGTCTGCTGACCAGCGCCTGTTCAGGCGCGATATCCACGGCAGCATACCAGCCGGGCTGCTCGATGTGGATCGGATGAAGCGCCGCATCCGCTATGTACAGCAGTTGCTCGCCGGCGCCGTGAACGGCGACAGCCACCTGCCCCGGCGTGTGTCCCGGGGCAGGAATGACGCGAATGCCGGGCACGATCTCTGTTTCACCCTCAACCAGATCGAGTTGACTTTGGAGCGGCGGCAGGTTGTGCCGTGCACACGCGATCATGTGTTTCCGAAAAGGCTCGCCCATCTGTAACGAAGACAGGTCGGGCTCGGAGGTCCAGAAATCCCACTCTGCCCGACTCAGCACGTAGCGGGCCTTGGGAAACATGGGCCGGCCTTCGCGATCCAGGCTTCCGCCGATGTGATCCGGGTGGGCGTGGGTCAGGATCACCATGTCCACGTCCTCAAGGTCGACTCCCACATCCCGCAGGTTGGGGATCAGTTTCCCCGTTGTCGGCGCCATGTCTCCCGCGCCCGTATCCACGAGTACGAGGTGCCGGTCCGTGCGGATCAACAGGGCAGGATATGGGCTGACCAGCTCTTTCCATTCTACAGGATCCAGCCCGCGTTCGCGCAATGCCCGGTCCAGGTGTTCTTGGGGGGCATTGGCAAAGAGGACTCGCGCCGGATCGCGATACGTATATGTGCCATCGCTCATCACAGTACACGCCAGATTGCCGATCTTGCAACGGTAGCTTGTGCTCATCGCTGCTCTCCTCGTCCGATCATGGCCCCTTTCGCTTGGCTATGCTCAAGTGTGCCAGATGCCGTTCTCTGCCTCAGCCAGGTATGGCCCCAAGCTGCTGCATCAGCCCAAGCTGGTCGGCAACCACCCAGTATTCCGCGATCTTGGCGCCGACGATGCGATAGATGACGATCATGGATACCGTCACCTGTTTGCCGGTTGGGGGAATGCCCATCAGATCCCCCTGGTGCGTGCCGTGCATCGTGGCGCGGATGACCACCTTGTCCCCTTCGGCAATCATGTCCTCGACGATCAACTGGTAGCCGGGAAAGGGACCTTGCATCATGGCCACGTGCCTCCTCATGCCCTCGTCGGCGACATACTCGGCCAGGGCAAGAGCATAGTCCTTGTTGAATGTGTCCACATAGCGGCGGATCAGATCTTTGTTTTCCTGTGACATGGTCTGTTCTCCTTTCTGTCTGGCATGGTCATCAGTATGTCAAATAGCTTGACGACCACGCCGGTTCTCTAGCAGGACGGCTGCTCGCAAGCCGGGCCGATGGCCGCCCGTTGGGAATGGAACACCGGCTGCAGGAACCTGTGTATGGCGCCCAAAATCACGCTCAAAACCTGGGTGTTCTTGGGTTTCAGGTGCCGGAACCGCCACGCCTCGGCGGCCTTGCGATCTGCCTGCGAAATCTTGAATCTGGCGTAATCGTTCTCTAGCTCATAGTTGTACATCTTGCCTTCCTCCTGGAAAGCTGATTGTGCTTTCCGTTTGGCTGAAGTGTACCATGTGCGGCGTTTCCAAAGCGTTTCGTGCAGCGTTTCATGGGGAATGAATTGCGCAGGGTAAAGAAAATGGGGTTCGGATTGTCGCATTGCGCGTGCCAGACCCCCAGTGGACGGCCTGCCCGTCTCGATGGTCCACTAGGTCAGGGCCTGGAGGAGCGCCCTGGCCTCAACAAGATCTGCCGTGTCAAGACCCTCGCTGAACCCATCGTACACCGCTCGCAGCAGCTCTTCTGCCTCGGCTCGTTTGCCCTGTTCCCGCCACAGGCGGGCCAGGCTGGTCGCCGCGCGCAGCTCCCAGGACCGGGCACCCTGGCGCTGGGCGACGTCGATGGCGCGCCGGAAGGCGGCCTCGGCGTCCACCTGCTCTCCCTGTCTCAACAGTGCCTCACCCCGCAAGCGGTACAGCTCCGCCTCCCAGGAACGTTCCTCGCTCGCCTCCATCAACGTGAACGCCTCATTGAGCAGACCGAGCGCTTGCTCGGCTTTTCCTATGCGGCCATATGCTTCCGACAGATGCGCCAGCAGATTCGTCAGCTCGATGCCTGCCCCGATGGACCGGCAAGCGGCGAGGCCCTGCTGCATCTGGTCGATCCCCTCGATCGCGCGCCCTTGCTCGACAAGCGTCCAACCCCGCAGACCACCTCCCCACGCCAGGGAAAGCACGAACCCATACTGGGTGGCGATCTGGTGTGCAGATTCTGCCATCTCTTGAGTAGCCTGCACCTCCCGACGCAGGCGATGGAGCGAGGCGACGAAAAACAGGGACATGCAGCGCGTGAACGGGTGATCCAGGTCTTCGGCTAAGGCGACTGCCGCGCGTGCCTCCCTCAAAGCCTGATCTGGATAGCCCAGGTACCACAAGGACATAGCGCCAAAGACCAGGCAGCCAACGCCGGTGTCGTTTCCGTACAGGAAAGCGTGAGAGCGGTGCTGCACGGGATCATAGAGGTCATATCCCGCGACGCAGTGCTCGCGTGACCGCGTGAAAGCGCCCATCCGGTACAGGGTCTCCCCGTGCATCGCGTATGCCCGCGAGAAGTAGCCCGGATCGCCCATGCTTTGCGCCAGGGCGAGGAGCTGCTCTCCCAGGCCGTGCGCTGCCTGCAGGTCTCCACGGACAAAGTGGAACCTGCGCAGGCCGATCAGCACCTGGAAGCGTTGCGGCGCTTCGCATACTCGCTCGCACAGCTCCTGCGCCCGGCGGTAGACCTGCTCCACCTCTGGCGCCGCGTGCCCGCGGGCGAGGATCAACGGAACACCCAGCGCGATCTGCAGCTCCAGTTCACGCTGATCCCGCTCCCGTGTTTCAGGGATATCCTTGAGCAGCTCCAGCGCTCGGGTGAGTAGGTCTGCCGCCTCTTGGCTGGCGTACATCCGCTGAGCCACCTCGGCTGCCTGCCGGTAGTAGGGGATCGCCTGCTCGGGCAGGCCAGCCCGCTGATAGTGAACCGCTACCTGAGCGCTCACCAGGGCTAGGCCCTGTCCTGACCGCGGCCCAGGTTCTGACGCCAATGAGCCGCCAGCGTAGAGCATCTCCAATGCCTGGGCGATGCGGCGGTGCTGTAGTCGCCGCCGTGCAGCGCTCAGGCCAGCATAGGCTACCTCGCGTATCTGATCATGGCTGAAATCATAGCCCTCGCCGCCCCGCTCGCGCACGATCCGCCGCCGCCACAGCTCGTCCAGGTCGCGCACCAGGGCGTCTTGCTCCTCGTCGCTGGCCTGCGCCAGCACGGCAAAGGTGAACTCGCGCCCGATGGTTGCGGCCAGTCCCGCCAACTCGCGGGCGGATGGGGAGAGCTGTGCCAGGCGGGCTTCGATCACCATCCGTACCTTGGACGGCAGCGGCAAGGCAGCCGCGGCTGCCTTTTCCTGCGCGTGCCGTGCGTCCCACGGCTCGCCGCCGGACAACCCCGCTCGTGCCATTTCGACCACAAAGAAAGGATTGCCTTCGCTGGCTTGGTACAGAGGGGACGCCAGGGCGGGATCAAGTTCTCTGCCCAACAGATTTGCTGCCAGAGACAGGGCCTCGGTTTGGCTCAACGGACCCAACTCGAGCTCGATCAACTGGTCGCTCCGGCGCAGCGCCTCCAGCAGCGCGGCCAGCGCGCTGGCGGTCGCACTCTCTCCGGTCCGCAGCGTGGCGACGACGAGGAGCCGCGCCTGTGGGTCAAAGCGCAGCAGATAGTGCAGCCATTCGAGCGTGTCCCGGTCACACCACTGCAGGTCGTCGATCAAGAGTAGCCTGGGCTGGCTGCCGCCAGCCACCGCCCGTGCCAGGGCCTCAAACAGACCCTGGCGCTGCCACATCTCGGCTAAAGGAGCGGGCGCGGGAAGGTCGGGCCGCCCGGCCCGTAATTCGGGCAGCAGCCGCGCCACCTCAGTGAGCCAGACATCGTCGAGGGCCGGCAGTGCGTGGGCGCGCAGCCAGGTTGCCACCGGCGCATAAGGCAGCTCGCCCTCGGCACCATAACAACGGGCGCCAGCGGTGGCAATCCCCTGCCGGTCGGCCCAGGCCAGCAGCTCTTCCGCCAGCCGCGTCTTGCCAATGCCCGCTTCCCCGCTCAGCAACACAAAATGTGGCCCTTTAGCGGCCGCTGCCCGCCACGCTTCCTGCAGCCGCATCCACTCGCGTTCCCGCCCAACCATGCGCAGGGAACCTGCCAACTCGGCCCCGGAGGGCAAAGTGGCCCCAGGCGGCGCTTCGGCTTGCAGTAGGCGTTGGTACGCCTCGCGAGTGGCCGCGCCGGGTCCCACGGCAAGCTCGCGCTGCAGGAGGGTGGCACAGGTGTGGTAGACTCGGAGAGCACCAGCGCGGTCGCCGCTGAGCGCATAAAGGCGCATCAGCCGCCGATACGTCGCCTCGTGCAAGGGATCGTAACGCAGCAGACGTCGGGCGTGCTCGATGGCAGCGTGATAGTCGCGCTGGCCCTCCAGCAGCAGGATGAGCCGTTCCAAGGCGTCGAAAAACGCCTGGCGCAGCCGTTCGCGCTCGGGCAGGATCCAATCGTCGTAACAACTGGGCAGCAGGTCTCCGTTGTACAGGGCCACCGCCCGCTCCAGCGCCGCCCGGAGCGCGGATCGATCGCCGGCTTGCTCTGCCCGCCGCGCCTCGTCTATGGCGCTCTCCAACTCGGCAACGTCGAAAACAAACGGGGCATCGGGTTGCCACTGTAGCGTCTGCGCATCGACCTGCAGGAAACGGTCGGCCTCGGGCAAGGCATGCCGCAGGTGGTGCAAGAGGTTGCGCAGGTTAGTGAGCGCCTGTGCCTCGGTCGAGTCGTACCAAAAGAGGAAGGCCAGGTGACGGCGCGATTGGGGAGCATGGCGATGCAGCACGAGATAGGCCAGGAGCGATTGCAAGCGCGGCGCGTCGACATCGCTCACCGTACTCTCATCATGCAAGAGGTGAAAATCACCCAGCAGGCGGACACACAACCCCGGAGTCAAGCATGACCTCCTCTCACACCTGGAGATACCCTCATGATAGTCAGTTTTTCCCACGAGGGCTACGACTTTAGTCTCATTTCTTGCGCGCGATCGACCGGGTCGGCACACGTTGCTGACCCCGTCTTGTTTCTGCTTGCAGATTGCCCGATACCATCGATCCGTGTACAATGAACCTATAGACAGGCCATTCTTCCGACGGGAGAAACCCAATGTGAAAACCCTGAAACCGTGGAAAACCCTCTCCAGAAGCGTCCTCCTGAGCCACAGCCCGTACCTGGTGGTGGAGCGCCACGCCGTCCAACTGCCCGACGGGCGGGTGATCGACGATTGGGCGTGGGTGATCACGCCCGACTATGCCTGCGTCGTGGCCGTGACGCCGGAGGAGCGCTACCTCTGCTTTCGCCAGGTCAAGTACGCCGTCCAGGGTACGACCTTGGCCCCGGTGGGCGGGTACCTGGAACCAGGCGAAGATCCGCTGGCCGCGGCCCGGCGCGAGCTTCTCGAGGAGACGGGCTATGCGGCCCGCGAGTGGATCGACCTGGGGCACTATGCGGTGGACGGCAACCGGGGCGCGGGGACGGCCTACCTCTACCTGGCGCTCGGCACACAGCGCGTGGCCGAGCCCGATGCGGATGACCTGGAAGAGCAGGAGCTGCTGCTGCTCAGCCGGGCAGAGGTCGAGGCCGCACTCGACGCCGGCGCGTTCAAGCTCGCGCCCTGGACGGCGGTCGTGGCGTTGGCGCTACGACATACGAGGCCTGGGGATTAAGATTCGGGCGCTGATGAGCACAGATAGACGCTGATCGGGTCTGTCCTCGCTACTCGCAGACGCAGTTTCCGCGATGCTTCAGTGGATGATGGCCTCGTACTTGCGGATCAGGTCATACGATTCGCGGATCGCCTGTTCCAGGTCTTGGCGTCTGCTCATGGCTTACCTGCGTCCCCGCCGTCGCAGGTAGAGGCCGGCGCCGATCAACAGCGCGCCCAGGGCCAGTCCCCCGGCCAGGATGTAGGGGAAGGGCAGCGCGACGCCCCATCCGGCCGGCAGGGCCGGCTCCTTGGGAAAGCAGGTGACCATCACCTGGCCCTGTGCATCGTAGGCAAACTGGCAGCGGCTGGTGGTGCACTCGGCGCCCGTGCACAGGACGATGACCAGCTCGTAAGGCCCGTTCCCCAACTGATCGCAAAGCAGGGGCTCGTACAGTGCCCGGCGGAACTCTTCAAGCGCCAGGTCCTGGGCCGCTCCCTCTACCGCCTCTTGCCCGGTGAGCAGCCAGGGCGCAGAGACTGTGCCGTTTTGGTAACCGCCCGATCCAATGGCCGGATCGTTGGTCAGGTAACACCTCCCCTGCGGCAGGCAGGTGCCGGCGTCCACCCGCAGGGCCGGTGTGCTGATCGTCAAGGGCTGCGGGTTTGTGGCGCTGAGGCCGGGATGGGCCAGGCTCTCGACCGTGACCTGGACGTTCTCGGAGAACGGTTTGCAGATCGGCTCTACGGTCCAGGCGTACGCTTGGGCGCTGATCGGGACCGTATCGCTGATCACGCGGGCCGGGCCGCCGTCGAACGACCAGCTCAGGCGCACGTTTCCGCTCGCATTGGTCGAGGTCCAACCGATCTGCTGCGTCGATCCCACGGGCCAGATCTCGCCCCCCTGGGGCGAGGTCAAGGCCAGCGAGGGCTGGGCGGG
>JAFGOG010000185.1 GCA_016926595.1 Anaerolineae bacterium | reverse complement strand
GGACAAGGATTTTGAGCAGCAATAAGCATGAACCCAGCCGGGAACGTCAGAGACCCGGAGCTGCGGGCGATAGTCAACTGCCTGTCTTCCAGTGGTTGTCGAAGCATCTCCAGCAGTTTGGTGCCGAACTCCGGCAGCTCATCCAGGAAGAGTACCCCGCGGTGAGCCAAGGAGATCTCACCAGGACGAGGCACCTGGCCACCGCCCACCAGGCCGGCGTAGCTGACGGTATGATGGGGCGCCCGGAATGGGCGATGGCGGATGAGGGGTGTGTCGTCGGGCAGCATCCCGGCCACGCTGTAGATCTTGGTCACGACCAACGATTCCTCGAATGTCATCGGCGGTAGGATCGAGGGCATCGCCCGCGCCAGGAGCGTTTTGCCGGCGCCAGGAGGTCCCGAGAGAAGGACATTGTGGGAGCCTGCCGCCGCCACCTCCAGCGCCCGCTTGACGTGTTCCTGGCCCTTCACGTCGCGGAAATCCACAGGATACACCACCGGGGCATCATCAGCTACCGATGGCCCCCGGAAGGGCGGAATGGGCGCGTAGCCGTGAAAGTGCCCCACCAGACTAGCCAGGCTGGCTACTGGGATCACCTCCAACCCCTCCACCAGCGCTGCCTCTGCCGCGTTGGATTGGGGCACATAGAAGGTAGTCAGTCCCTGCTCCCGAGCACCGGCAGCCATGGGCAATACGCCGGTCACGCCTCGCACCTCCCCATCCAGAGAAAGCTCCCCCACCAACGCCGCCCGCGACAGGTCGGCACTCACCTGTTCTGTCGCCAGCAAGATGCCCGCGGCAATGGCTAGATCGTAAGCGGGGCCTTCCTTGCGCAGGTCGGCCGGGGCCAGGTTGACCGTCAGGCGGGCGCGAGGGTGGATCAAGCCAGAGTTGACGATGGCTGCCCGGACGCGTTCGGACGATTCGCGCACTGCCGCATCGGGTAGTCCGACGATCGTCTGCGAGGGCAGCCCGCGGCTGATGTCGATCTCTACCTGGACGGGCGTGCTCTCCAGGCCGATCAGGGCAAAGCTGGTGACTTTGGCTAGCATGATTGCGCTTCCGTGCTTGGATGTTGAAAGCTGGAGGTCGGGTATTCCAATCCCTAACCTCCGGCTGTATTGTACCTCAGATGGAAAGAAATGTCCAACGCTCAGCAGCCATGTCCCGCCTCAGCGCTCCGCCTTTGGCAGGACAGCGCATAAGGCCTGACGTGCGGCCTCAGCGCCAACACGGTCGCGATCAAGCGCGGTGGGCGGCTCCTGACCTTCTACCCGCACACGGCGAGATCGGCGTCAGACTCACCCGGTCCCTGCCATGCGGCAAAGTACAACTCAGGGATAGTCGAATTGACAGGCAGTTGCCCCCTCAATGCTTCATAACCTGCTTCAAGCCCTGCTGGATTCTCCATACACGCCCGCCAACCGCCCATACACCTCCTCCGCCCCCCTGATCCCCTCCGTAGACACCAGCGCCTGGCTCGGCCCTGCGATGAACGGGCTGTTCTGCCCCCCCCCCAACCCCCCGTGCGACGCCGCCTGTTCCTCAAAACTGATCACCCGTTTGTCATCCCACGCCCCAAGCAGGATTAGGTCCCCGGCGTGGGGAAAGCGAGCCAGGCGCGCCAGTTGATCCGCCGCCCAGGCGGGATCGGGCAGGCCGGCCAGGGGATCCTTCCCCTCCAGTTGAGAGCCGTCCGGGCCGATCCACAGACTGCCGGCCTTGCCCACCACGACCACCTTCTCCCCGTCCCGGCCGGCCACCAGGCCGATCCCCTCGTGCCGGATCAGGATGTCCAGCAGCGTAGGATACAGCAGCGCTACCTCGCTTAGCTCCATCTGCTGAGGCGTAACCTCAAAGTAGATGTGCGACAACGATCCCGAGCTGCGGATGGCGATGTCGGTCCGCCGGCTGAGGTCCCAATCGATTTCCAGCGAATCAGGCGGCAGGCGTTCCTCCAGCCGCTGGCGGGTAGCCCGCAGCAGCCGGGCCGGCAGCTCTCGGCGCTGCCGGCTTTCGATGTGCTGGATCTCTGCGGCCAGGTACCGGAGACGGCCCGCCGCCAGGCCTTCGCCGTCGTCGGCCGCTTCCCCGTTACGCACCTCCAGCCCGGTGTGGATGGCGATCAACTGCTCCAGCGTCTGGCCATAGGCCTGCCGGAACGGCAGCGACGGCGTCATGCCGTGGTCCGACAGGATGTATAGGTCATACTCACGCCGCACATAGAGCCGCCGCATGCGGTCGATCTGCCGGATCTGCTTGTCCAGGCCGCGCAGAGCCCGGAACGCCTGGCGGCTGTCGGCGCCAAAATGATGGGCGATCTCGTCATAGCCGGTGTACGAGGCATAGACCGACGGCATACCCCGGTAGATGTCCAGCATGATGCTGAACGTGGTGATTTCGCGAAAGATGACGTTGTTGGCGATCTCATACAGAGACCCAAGGAAGACAAAGTGGGACCGGCCTGGCCGGAAGAACGCTGCCAGGCGCCGGGCGACATAGACCAGCCAGGTCCACAACGATAGGGCGATAACCCGCACGATGCGCAGCGGACTCAACGCAAAGAGGATGACAAACCCCAGGCCTCGCACGTTTTCAAAGAGGTACTCCCCGCCCAGGGATCCCAGCGTAAAGAGCGCCAGCCGGGCGTCGCCGTCGAACATGTTGGTATAGCTCGACCCGCCCCGCAGCAGGCCAACCCGGCCTGTCGAAATCCGCTCCTGCACGGCCCGCACCGATCCCGGCAGCTTGCACATGACCGAGGCGCCGCTGGCCTTGTCGTACCACCGAAAGCCGGGGATATCCCAGTTGTTGCCATACAGGATACCCGCCTGCGCGGCGGGCGTCGTGCTGGGCAGGCCGCACCGCCAACGGGCCAGCCGATAGCTTCCATCCCGGACGAGGTGCCCCAGGTAAGGCATATCGCCCTGCTCCAGCGCCCGCAGCAAATAGTCATGGCCCAGCCCGTCTATCTCGAGGGCGATAAACCCTCGCCGGTCGTCTACCTCCTCGTCAGGCAGGCGGCCCAGGCGCTTGGCCGCGGCCCCGTACTTGCGCCGGTAGTACCACGCCGCCAGCGAGTTGAACAGGTCAACGATCTGTCGCACCAGCCAGGCCATGGGTCAATGACCAGTCGCCAAGGGCAATTGCGCCATTCAGGCCTTTCAGCCCAGGGGATCAGAATCGGAAGCGAGTCCCGGCTCGCCGGGCGTGGTGTACGGGTCGGGCGACATCGCCCTTCCCAGAAACGGCACAGTCAGGTCGGACCAGGGCTCCTCCTGCGGCAAAGGCTGGGCCGGCGCCTCGCCGGGTTGCGGCGGGCGCTCCTCGTCCCAGCGGAACTGCAGGGCGTGATAGTGGCGATACAGGCTGCCCTCCCGCGCCAGCAGGTCGGCGTGCGTGCCCTGCTCGACCACCTGCCCCTCGTTGAGCACCACGATCCAGTCGGCCGTAGTGATCGTCGACAGCCGGTGGGCGATCACAAAAGTCGTCCGGCTCAGCACTCCGCCGCCGGTTGTGACGGGGCCTGTCTCGGGTTGGCCGGGATGCATCAGCCGCTCCAACGCCTCCTGCACCAGCTTTTCCGACTCGGTGTCCAGGGAGGAGGTCGCCTCGTCCAGGATCAGGATGCGCGGGTCTTTGAGAATAGCCCGGGCGATGGCGATCCGCTGCCGCTGTCCCCCCGACAGCTTGACGCCGCGCTCGCCCACCTGGGTCTCATAGTCGTCGGGCAGCTCGTGGACGATGAAATCGTGGGCATTGGCCGCCCGCGCTGCGGCCTCGATCTCCTCCTGCGTGGCGTCCAGCTTGCCATAGCGGATGTTGGCGGCGATCGTGTCACTGAACAGCAGCGTCTCCTGGGGCACGATGCCGATCTGGTCGCGCAGCGAGCGGAGGGTCACGTCGCGCACGTCGTGATCGTCGATCGTGATCCGGCCAGCAGTGGGGTCGTAAAAGCGCGGGATGAGGTTGACCAGCGTCGTCTTGCCCACCCCGCTGGGCCCGACCAGGGCCACCACCTGCCCGGGCCTGGCTTCCACCGTGATGTTGCGCAGCACCGGCTGGCGGGGGTCGTACTCAAAGCTGACGCCGTCAAAAGCCACGTGGCCGACGATCGTCGGCAGAGGCTCGGCCTGGGGGTCCTCGACGATCTCGGAGCGCGTGTCGAGCAGCTCAAAGACGCGCTCGGCGGCGCCCAGCGCCGTCTGGACCTGGCCGTACAGGCTGGCCAGCCCGCCCAGCGGCCCGGTGAGCATGGCGGCGTAAAAGAGAAAAGCGATGAGCTGGCCGGGGGTCAGGCGGCCCTCCAGCACCTCTCGCCCGCCGAACCACAGCACCAGGGCCAGGCTGCCATACATCAGCAGCGAGATGAGCGGCCCCAACGTGGCATACACTCGCGTGCGCTGCATGGCCGCTTTGAATAGGGTGGTTATCTTGCGCCCGAACCGGTCGATCTCGTGCTCCTCGCGGGCGAACGACATCACGGTACGGATACCGCTCACCGTCTCTTCGACCACGGCCGAGGCCTCGGCCAGCGTATCCTGCACAGTCCGGGTGATGCGCCGGATGCGGCGGCCCATAGCCCGCGTGACCAGCACTACGCCGGGCAGAGCCACAGCCATCAACGCCGTCAGCCGCCAGTCCATGGCCCACACCACGGCGATCACCCCCACGGCCGTGACGATCTCCTGGAGCAGCGCCACCAGGTTGCCGGTGGCCGCATTCTGGATGATCTGCACGTCGCTGCTCAGCCGCGAGACGATCTCGCCCACGCGCTGGCTGCTGAAAAAGCCCAGCGACAGCCCCATCAGGTGCCCATAAACGTCGCGCCGCAGGTCGGCGACCACCCGCTCGCCGACCCAGGAGATCAGATAGGTATAAACCGCGCTCAAGGCCGCGCGTGCGACAAAGATGCCGGCCAGGATCAGCGCGATCTGGTTGAGCTGGGCCAGGTCCTGGCCGACGACAACCGAATCGATCAGCCTCTGCACAGCCCACGGCATGGCCAGGCTGAAAAGGCTGATCAGCACCAGGCTGGCGGCAGCCGCGGCCAGCGCCTGCCAGTACGGCCGGACGTAAGCCAGGATGCGGCCGTAGCTCCGCATCCCGACGCGCGCGGCCGGCCTCAACTGCGCCCAACGCGCGCGCCAGCCGCTAGACGGCTGCTTGCTCGTCACGCCCTGATTGAGCATCTGGCAGGTCCAACCGCGCCTCGAACTCGCGCAGCGCCTGGCGCATCATCTCCTGCCGGATGGCGGTGGTCAGGTCGCCGCGGGTGCGCTCCAAAACGCCGCGCAGGGCGTCGGTGGTGCGCCGCAAGCCGGCGGTGATGGCGTCTGGAAAGTCGACGGCGATCAACAGGCTGTACACCTCGTCCATGATCTCCAGGATCTGCTCGGCCCGTTCCAGCCGGTTCTGCCGCATCAGGTCCAGGGCGTGGCGGCGCATCTCGCTGGCCGCCTCGGCCAGGCCCTTCAGGTAGGCTGCCGGTTCGACGCCCACTTCAGCCGGACCAGGGGCCGCGTCGCCGGTGATAAAGGCGTAGGTCAGGCGGGCCTCGGCGTACTCCTTTAGCGCGTCCTGGGCGTAGCCGGCGTAGTACAGGTCGGGATAAGGCTCCAGGTCGGCCATCATGTCGCGGGCGTCCTGCCCTGCCGTGTCGAGCATGAGCCGGGCATCGGCCAGCTCGCCCCGGTGGGCGGCGCGGATGGCGTTGGCGCAGTGGCGGATCAGGGCGCGAGAGCGCTCCAGGGCCGCGTCGCGGGCAGCATTCTTGCTTTCAAAGACAGCGCGGACTTCTTCGACAATCGATTCCAGCTTGCTCATGGTAGGCTCCTCGCCAGGCTCCCGTCATTGGCCGGGATCGCCGGCAGTGGGATTATAGCACGCGTGGGCTCGCCGAGGCAAGGTCAAGCAGGAAGCTGGCCTCTGCGGCCTTGGCCCCAAGCCATAGCCGGTTGGCGTCGAGGTAGCGCATAAAATCCCGGAAACAGCCCAAGATCGCCGCCTGCATCGCCTCGTCCGGCCGGATCCCCTCTTCCCACCACCAGTTAGCGATGGTCAGCTCCCGCGTCTTTTTGTCGAAAGCCGGGTCAAAGCGGGCCACGAAACGGTCGCCATAGATCACCGGCAACACATAATAGCCGTATTTGCGCTGGGCAACCGGCTTGTACACCTCCCACACATAGTCGAAATCGAATACCAGGCGCAGCAGGTCACGGTCCCACATGATGTTGTCGAGCACGCCCACGATCGCCGCTTGCGGCTCGGTCAAAGGCCGGGGCTGCGCTGCCTGCACCGCAGACAGGTCGGCAGTGCGGATGAAAAAGGCCCGGTTGGGCACCCCTTCGATGGCCGCAGCAACCAGATCGCCCCGTTCCACTAGGCGTGCCAGAATGGCCTGCCGGGCCTCGGTCTTGACGCCCAAGATGCCGTACCAATACTCGCCGGCGCCTGTTTTGGCCAGGCCCAGCCCGCCCACCCGGCGCAGCACGTGCCAGTTCTGATACTCCTGCTCGGTCGGGTTCGGATCGGGCGCGGACAGCAGATCGGCCGGAAGGAGCCTCTCGGTCAATTCGAAGAAGCGGCGTGTGCCGACCCGGTGGTGGATCGTCACCTCGCCCATGGCATACAGGATCTCCAGCGAAGCCCTGGCAAGGCGGGTTGGTCCCCAAAACCAATCGACGGTGCCGGCGTGATCAAGGTCTATAGAGGACAGAGGACCGCGCTCGCGGATCGCCTGTAGCACGGCTGGCGCAATAGCCATCGAGGGACTGGATGGATCGCCATGCTGCTGGACCATTCTGGCCCGGTGACGGGCAAAGTAGGGCCAGTCTGCCGCCGGGTAGATCGCGGCCATCTTGTCCCAGCCATCCAGCAGTTGGTGATCGGCGTATAGCAGCTCCTCCAGCATCGGCCGGCAATAGTCTGCCACGCGGGATTGCAGCACCAGGTCCGGGTTGCGTCCCACCACGTCGATCGGGTCAAACTGGACACACCCGACGTGGCGGATGAATTTGAGGATCCCGGCCTTGCCGGTCAGCGACCGGGGCGGCCACAGGTAGTGGTGCGCCAGCAAAAAGCGCCGCGCGTCGGTCTTGGTCAGCGTCAGGGTGGGCGGCGGCAGAATGCCCATGCCGGTCAGCCCGTTACCTCTGTGCCAACCAAAGAGCGCAGGATCCTGAGGTTTTCCTTGTCCTCGGCCAGGTCCGGCCCCTTGTCCGTTTCCAGGGTCATCGGGATGCCTCGAAAACGAAGATCGTTCACCAGGAAACGAAAAGGCTCCAGGCCCAAAAAACCTTTGCCAATCTGCTCGTGACGGTCCACGTGGCTGCCGAGATCGGCCTTGGAGTCGTTGAGGTGGATGGCCTTCAGCCGGCCCAGGCCGAGAGTGGCGTCAAA
Organism: Anaerolineae bacterium; assembly: GCA_016926595.1. The sequence goes on along the minus strand of JAFGOG010000185.1, from coordinate 30,020 downwards.
CTCGTCCCACGTGGCGTCATAGCCCTGGCGCGTGCGCAGCTCATAGCCAGCCGCCAGGGCGTGGGCCGTGTCAAAGCAGACGCCCAGCCGCTCCGGCGCCTTCACCCCGTCGATCATCGCCCGCAACTGGCCAAGCGTACGGCCCAGTTGATCGCCCTGTCCGGCCGTGATCTCCAGCCACACCTGGACCCGGTAGCCGGGCAGGCGGGCGTGGACCACATCCAGGGCGGCGGCGATCCGGACCAGGCCGGCTGCCTCGCCGCTGCCCATGTGCGAGCCGGGATGCATCACCAGCCCCGGCAGTCCCAACTGCTCGCACCGCTCCAGGTCGTCGATCAGGGCATCGATCGATTTGTGCCACAACCCATCGTCGGGCGTAGCCAGGTTGAGCAGGTACAGGCTGTGGCCAAAGACTGGCCAGATGCCGGTCTCGGCCCTGGTCTCCTGAAAGGCGGCGATATTCTCCGCGCCCAAAGGCTTGGACACCCAGCGGCTGGGCGATTTGACAAAGATCTGGACCGTGTCACAGCCCGCTTCCCGGCCCCGCAGCAGCGCCTGGTGCACTCCACCGGCGATCGATTGGTGCGCCCCGAGCAGTAACTTGGCCTCAGTCATGGTCCCTCTACCGTACCAGGGTTGAGTGGCCGCCCGTGGCAGCCTGGTCTTCAAAACAGGCCATCACAAACAGCAGCGACGAAAGCCGGTTCAGGTAGCGCAGCGCCCCATCGCCGGCCAGCAGCCCTTTGTGAGCCAGTTGCGCCACCAGCCGTTCCGCCCGCCGGCAGACCGTCCGCGCCAGGTGAAGCGCTGCCCCAGGCTGGCTGTCGCCGGGGACGACAAACCCTGTCGGCATCTCGACCTGCGCCTCCAGCTCGCCGATCCACTCCTCCAGCGTGTCCACGTGCGCGGAGGTAATGCCACCGGCAAAAGCGCGACCTGCGCCACGGCGGCCAGCAAATTCGGTCGCTGCCAGCTCGGCCATCATCTGGTGGCAGTCCCGCTGCATGGCCAGCAGGATCTCCTGGGCCCGCGCATCACAGCCGCTGGCCCGCGCCAGTCCCAAGGTAGCCTGGAGCTCGTCGACCATGCCATAAGCTTCTACCCGTGCGTCATACTTGGGTACCCGGTCTGGCCCCAGCAGGTTGGTGTAACCGTCGTCGCCGCGTCGGGTGTAGAATCCAGAGCTTGGCATGGCTCACCCTCCCAGCGCGGCGATGATCGCCCGGCAGAAGGCTGGCAGGTCCGCCGGAGTGCGCGAAGTGATCAGATTGCCGTCACGAACCACCTCTTCGTTGACCCAGGTCGCCCCAGCGTTGGCCATGTCGTCTTTGATGGCCGACACACTGGTCACCCTCTTGCCCTTGAGGATGCCTGCCGAGATCAACACCCAGCCGGCGTGGCAGATGCCGGCCACCACCTTGCCCTGATCAAAAGCATCACGGACCAGCTTGAGCACAGCCGGATAACGCCGCATCTTGTCCGGTGCATAACCGCCCGGCACGACGACGGCGTCCACCTCGGCGGCGTTCACCTGGTCGGCGACCCGGTCCACCTTGACCGGATGGCCATATTTGCTGGCATACTCTTCTTTGCTGCCGGTTCCGACGACGAATGTCTCGGCGCCAGCTTCTCGCAGCCGGAGCAAAGGATACCACAGCTCCAAGTCCTCGTACACATCCTCGGCCAACACGGCCACCCGCTTTCCTGCCAAAGTCATGATCTCAACCTCCAATGAATTCTCCAGGTGTCCTAAAACAGCGGGATCTGCACCGCTTCCCGTTCGACGATCGGGTCCAGCCCCACAATGGCCCGCAGCGCATATTCGTCCACCTCCTGCTGGGCCATCAACTGGCGCACGTGCCGGTACTTGATGAACCGCCAACCGGCCTCGTCCAGCGTCGCCTGCCACAGGGGATTGTGAGCCAGCTTGTAGCTGGTCAGCTCCGCCCTCCCGCCCGGGATGACCAGGTAGAGCCTGGCCCCGGGCGCTTTCTCGCCCAGCGACAGCGCCTCGCTCACCGCCGCCTGCCAGCGCACGACGAACGCCGCCCGGACTCGGTTTCCGCTGGCAGTCGCGCCGTCGAGCCAGGCTGCATCGAAACCGTCGAGCTCCTTGGCCTGGTAGCCCAGGCGCCGGCCCAGCTCCAGCAGGCCGGCGATCATCCGCCGCCGCTCGGCCTCGCGCGTCTCGGGCTGGTCTTCAAGTCGAAGCCGCCATTGTCCAGGAGCCGGTTGGTGACCATAGGCCCGTAGACAGGCGTCGATCAGCCCCGAATCGGGGGTGAGCGAGCCGGGACACCGGGCATAGACCTTCTCGGCAAAAGAGTTCTCGTCCAGGACAGGCGTTTCTTGCAGCACGGCATAGGCCGCCGCTTCCACCCGGTCAGACAAGGGGGCCTGCAGGCCGCTGGGCTGGGCCAGCCACCACAGATCCTCGCCGCGCTCGCCGTCCGCCAGTTGCACTAGCCGGGCGTCGTCCCTGGCCGCCTTGACCCACTCGGCAACCGTTTCCAGGTCGATAGCCCCCTCCCCCTCTTGCCAGGCGGTTCGACCTAGCAGGCCGGTCTCGGCCAGTCGCCGATAGGCCGCCGCGTGCAGGGTAGGCCATGGAGTGGGCTCGCTGCGCGCCTGGATCGTCTCGACCAAGGCTTCGACAACTACCTGCCGGATCTGCACGCCGTTCACAGCATCAGGCGCTGTGGACGGCGGTGGGGCGGCCACCAGCTCCAGGCGATAGTCATCCCCAGACTGCACCAGGCACGCGGCCCGCAGTCCGGCTCGGGCCGCTGCCCACAACAGCGCCTCCAGGACGGCAGGCCGTTGCTCGGCGAGAGCCACCAAAATGCGACCATCGGCAGTCAGCAGATCGGCCATGGTGCGAAACGACCCGGCCATTACCCGGGCGTACCATGCCGGATCGGGGGTACGCTGCCGCAGTAGCGGGCGGAGGGGCGCAGCCGCCTCCGGGCCAAGCAGCCAGGTGCCCCATAGATACGACAGCGCCCAAGCCGCCGAGTCGAGGGGCGGCGGGCTGACCAGAGCCAGCGGCAGGCTGTGCGCCGCCATGTGGCGAGGCAGATCGCGGACCAATCCCTGTCCGACAAACCCTGCCCACGCCTTCTCCCCTTCGACCTGGTACCTCTCCAAGCTGTCGGCCAGGCTTGACATCGGCCTGCTGGCCGCAGTCAGAGATCGGAATCGCCCGGCCGCCTCCTCGAAAGCGCGCCACACGTTCCACTCGACAAAGCGGCCGGGGCGCGTCAGGCTGCGCCGGCGTGCGGGGCTGCCCGGCAGCGGCGCCAGCGCCGAGCAGCGATCCAGGCAATCCAGCAATAGGGTCAGCAGCGCCCTGTGGAGTGGCCCAGCAGTAAACAAGGTCTCGATCTTGAGCGTTAGATCGGCCAGGGCATCCAAGTTGCGCGGCGTGTAGAGATCCAGCAGCGACTCCAGTCTGGGCCGCAGGCCTTCGCCTCCCGGCTGAGGGGGTTGAGGCGCGACACGGTCCAGGATATAGTAAAAGTGCATGCCCCGCGCCGGGATATCGGCCAGGCGTTCCAGGTCAGCCGGCTCGACCCCAGCCTGCCCATCATAATCGCAGGCCGGGCAGCGTACCTGCTTGGCGACCGGCTTGCCCTGCTCCCAGATGAAATAGTCGGCCACTGCCGGCCGCAGGCATGCCGGGCAAGTAGTGGCATACAGCGCCTCCAGGTGCTGGCGGAGAGGAATTCCCTGCTTGAGACTGTCGCCCAGGCGTGCTACCGCGGCGTCCAGCTCCCTGACCGGGACAGACTCCAAAGATGCCTGCACCAGCAGCAGCAACACAGGGTCATAGTGCAGGGCGATAGCCTGGCGCTCGAGGTGCAGGACCTGCCGCACCTCGGCCGCGTCCTGGCAAAACGGTACCAGGACTCTATCACCTGGTCGGCTGTAGGCCTCCACATAGGCATGGATCACACCTGGCGGAATGGGCCAGCGCAGGCGCGGCAGGACCTCTTTGGCCTGCTCCTGAGCCCGACTGCCAGGCACAAAATGCGAGATCGGCGTCATCACGCCTTATAGTATACCATAGATGACGCCAAACACAACCCGCGATTATCCCCCTGAAGGTGGACTGATGCTGGCGCACCTGTTCCTGTCGCAAATCACCCAACGCCGTCCCGGCTCGGCTTGAGTGCCCCATAGATCACGGCGTGCACCGGCGTCGGCACGCCGGCTTGGCGGCCATAGCGCACCACCGTGCCGCTCATCGCCTCCAGCTCGAGGCGTTGGCCGGCCTCCAGTGCCGCCAACAGCGAGGGCTTGGTCTGGGGGGCGAATCCCTCCGTTATTTTCAGCGTCCGCTCGATCGCGTCCGGTGGCAGGGCTATACCCCGCGCCCGGGCTACCGCTTCCACCTCGCACAGAGCTTCTATGTACAATTGTCGAGTCTCCGGAGTGGCCAGCACGGCGCCCATCGGCTGCCGGGCCAGGCAGCATACGCCGCTGATCGAGGCGATGAACAGGAACTTTTCCCACAGGGCGACGTCGATAGCCGGCGTCAGGACCGCTTCCGCGCCACTGGCAGCCAGGATGGCGCGGATCCGCTCGGCGCGGGGGGTGATCGCGCCGTCACGCTCGCCAAAGGTGATGCGCCGTACCGCACTGACCTGGCGAATGACGCCTGGCGCCGGCACGCTGGCCGAAATGTGGGTCAGGCCAGCCAGCACATGCTCGCCGCCCCACGCCGCCGCCAGCCGGTCAGCCGCGTCCAAGCCGTTGAGCAAGGGCAGTGCGGCGGTTTCTGGACCGATAAGGGACCGGCCTGCCTCAGCCGCATCCTCCAGGTTGTAGCTCTTGACCGTCACCAGCACCAGGTCGACCTGGCCGGCCTGCGCCGGATCGTCGCTGACATGGATCGGATAGACCTCAAAATCACCGTGGACGCTCTCCACACGCAGGCCACGGTCGCGGATCGCTGCCAGATGTGCGCCGCGGGTGATAAACGTCGCTTCTTGGCCGCTGCGCGCCAGCAGCGCCCCATAGTAGCCGCCGACGGCGCCGGCGCCCAGGATCGCAATCTTCACCTCGCACCCCCTACGGCAACGCGTTGAACACCAGCATGAGCAGCATCAATAGCAAAGCGATCGCCATTGCCCACAGCAGCCACAACAGCTCTTGCCGCGCCGATCTGGACGCGGACCACGAAGATTGCCTATCAGGCCTTTGAGCAAATACCTCGACGGCCTGCCCACCCTTGAGCCATAGAGACACCTGCTCAGGCGCCGCCGATCCGAATACGTCCCCGGTGACCGGATCTACCCAGACAAACTTGCCGGGTTTGCACTCGCGCAGCTTGTACTCTCTCATTTTAGATCATATCGCTCGGTTGATCAACTTTCACAGTATCTTATCAATAGTTGGGGATTGGGGTGTGTGCGGTGCCCGCACACACCCCGACTTTCCCCTCATTTATCGAGGTGATACGGCCATTTTGAGTATACGGCGAGCATGGTCAGAAAACAATCCCCTACAGAGGGGATATTGCGGGGTACTATCCCGGGCAGATAGACGTAATCCCTCCGGAGGGGGAGCGACCACCTGACTTGACTTTGCCCAGGTTGGCAGTTATAATGATGTCGTGAATCGGCAGGCAAATGCCATAAGGAGCAAAGATGGGCCTTCGAGAACAATTGACCGACGATTTGAAACAGGCCATGCGCCAGCAGGATGAGCGCCGCAAAGTGGCTATCCGCTCGATCATCGCCGCCATCAAACAAGCGGAAACAGAACTGGGTCCTGACGGCGAGCGGGTCAGCCTGAAGGACGACGACATCTTGGCCCTCATCGCCAAGCAGGCCCGCCAGCGAGAAGAGTCTATCGTCGAGTTTCGCAAAGGTCGGCGGGAGGACCTTGTGGCTGCTGAGGAGGCCGAACTGGCGATACTGCGCGCCTACCTGCCCCAGCAGATGACCCGTGAGCAGATCGAGGCAAAAGTACGTGAGGTAATTGCCGAGATAGGGGATAGCGGCCCCAAGGACATGGGAGCCGTCATGAAGCCACTGATGGCTCGCCTCAAAGGCCGCGCCGATGGCCGGCTGGTCAACCAAATAGTGCGTGAGATGTTGGCCGGATAGATTCGATGCTAACTAGGTCGCCCCGCCGGCGTCCTTCCTCCGCTGGTCCACCCCGCTCAGCCCGTTGGATCGCCGCCCGGACCGTCATCTTGGGCCTGCTGCTGGCTGCCGTAACCAGCGCCGTCCTGCTCGCCGACCTCCTGCCTTCCAATCGGGTGCTCCTCAACCAGGGCGACGTCAGCCCGGCCCTGATCCTGGCTCCGGCCGATTTGACCTACGAAAGCAAGACCAGGACGATAACAGCGCAGGAAGCAGCCGCCGCCTCGGTGCAGGAGGTTTTCGATCCACCAGACACCTCTGTGGCTCGGCAGCAAGAGGTACGCGCCCGGCAGATCATCGATTTCATCAGCAGCGTCCGCCAGGATCCCCACGCTTCGGCACAGAACAAGCAGAAATGGATCTCCGCCATCCCCGATCTGACCATGACCCCCGAAATCATCGACAACATCCTGTCGCTGAGCGAAGAAAACTGGCAGCAGGTCAGGCAGGAGATCCTCCGCGTCCTGACCGGGGCTATGCAGGGCGAGATCCGGGAGAACCAGGTAACCGACGTCCGCCGCCGCCTGCCAACGCTGATGATCTACACCCTGACCGACAAAGAAGCAAAGATCGTCCAGGCGATCGCCGGTGGGTTGGTCAAGCCCAATACCTTCTTCAACGCGGCTCGGACGGAAGAGGCTCGCCAGAAGGCTCGCGAGTCCACCGCGCCTGTGACTGTAACCATCCGGCAGGGCGAGGCGATCGTCCGGGTTGGCGACCGGGTCACCTTGGCCAAGATCGAGGCATTGGACGTCTTTGGCCTGCGCCAACAAGAGATCCGCTGGCCGGCGGTTGCCGGCACCGTCGCTTTTGCCGCCGTCGTGACCGTCCTGACGATGCTTCTGATCGCCCGCATCCAACCCTCCCTTTGGGCGCGGCGTCGGGTGCCGATCGTGACCATGATGCTGCTCGCCCTTTACGTCGTGATCGCCAAGCTGATGCTGGCCAGCTCCATCGGCCCCGTCGTCGCCTATTTCTACCCCTTGCCGGCTTTGTCCATGCTGCTGGCTATCTTTTTTGGACCGGCACTCGGCATCGCAGTGGGGATCATGCTCGGGTTGGTGGCCGCCTTTATCACGGGAGGCTCACTGGAAATGACGGTCTATGTCGTGGCCGGCGCGCTGGTCGGCGCGCTGGCGCTGGGTCGGGGCGAACGCCTGAAAGCCTTCCTCTGGGCCGGCCTGGCCGTAGCCCTGACCAATGCCGCCGTGATCGTCATTTTCGGGCTGTTGGCGCCAGAGCAGGACTGGGTCGAGTTGGCCCTGTATATGCCCATAGGGCTGATCATGGGGGGACTGGCCGCTAGCCTGGCCCTGGTGGCGTTTCTAGCCTTGGGCGCTGTCCTGGATATCGTCACTCCATTCCAGCTTCTAGAACTGTCCCGACCAACCCACCCTCTCCTCCGCCAGCTCCTACTGAAAGCTCCCGGGACCTACCATCACGCCATTCTGGTCAGCAACATGGCCGAGGAGGCAGCCGAGCGGATCGGCGCTGATGCCTTGTTGGCACGTGTCGGCGCTTACTACCACGACGTGGGCAAGATAGCTCAGCCCTTCTACTTTGCCGAAAACCGGGTCGGTGATGTCAACCCTCACGACCTGCTAGACCCCCAAATCAGCGCCCAGGTCATCGTCAGCCACGTCAACGACGGCCTGGCATTAGCTGAAAAGTACCGGCTGCCATCGGCCATCCGCAGCTTTATCCCCGAGCATCACGGCACAGGGTTAGCGCTGGCCTTTTATCGGTTGGCCGTAGCTGCTGCCGGCGACGGCGGCCAGGAGGTTCGGGAAGAGAACTTTCGTTACCCCGGACCCAAACCTCAGTCCCGCGAGACGGCTCTTGTCATGCTGGCCGATAGCTGTGAGGCGCGGGTCCGCAGCGCCCAACCCGGTTCCCCAGAGGAGATCGAACAGATCATCCGCGAGACGATCGACAACAAGATCACCGAAGGCCAGTTGGACGAGTGTGATCTGACCCTGCGAGACCTAGAGGCGATCCGCGCTGCGTTCTTCGATACTCTGCGCGGTATCTTCCACCCCCGGGTGAAATACCCAGAGCCGGTGAAGGTAAAAGGACATCATGGACAAGAGATCATCCGTTGACGAGACAGAGACCGGCGTTGAGGTGCAGGTGGCGACTGCCTTTGCCAGCGCCATCTCCAAAGATCGGCTCCGGCAGGTAGCCGAGGCTGTGCTGCGCCACGAAGGCAGCTACGGTCAGGTGACAGTGGTCATCACCGACGATGCGGGCATCCACCAGCTAAACCGCGATTTCCTGGGCATTGACGCCCCCACCGACGTCCTGTCGTTCGGCGCCCAGGAGGCCGCCAGCCCATTCGTCGTCGCCCCCGAGGCAGGCAACTACCTGGGCGACGTGATCGTCTCTTATCCTCAGGCCGTCGCCCAGGCGGCGGAGCAGGGCCACCCCGCCGGCCAGGAGCTCGACCTGCTGGTCGTCCACGGCCTGCTACATCTGCTGGGCTATGACCACGCCACCAAGGCCGAACAGGCCATCATGTGGGCCAGGCAGGATGAGATTCTGAACAACTTGAAGTAAAGACAATAACAGAGCCGGGGTCTGACCAACCAGGCCCCGGCTCGCTTGTCCGATCTGCTGTTCGGCGATATTCCTATTCGATCTCTATAGCCATCGCCACCGCCTCGCCGCCGCCCAGGCACAGGCTGGCCATACCGCGCTTTAGCCCGCGGTCCTTGAGCGCATAGATGAGCGTCACCAGCACCCGCGCCCCAGAGCAGCCGATCGGGTGGCCCAGCGCAATCGCTCCGCCGTTGACGTTGACCTTGCTCCAATCCCACCCTTCGTCTGCCATCTCTTTGCCGTCGGCCACGATCTGGGCAGCGAACGCCTCGTTGACCTCGAACAGCTCATAGTCGGCCAGGGTTGTGCCTGTGCGCTTTAGCAGTCGGCGCGTGGCGTGCACCGGGGCAATAAATAGCCATTCCGGCGCCACCGCCGCCTGGTCATAGCCGATGATCCGAGCCAGCGGCTTGATGCCCAGCTCCTCGGCCTTGCCCCGGCTCATGACCACCGCCGCCGCCGCCCCGTCGGTAATGCCCGGCGAGTTGCCGGCGGTGACAATGCCGCCATCCTTGAAGGCTGGCTTGAGCTTGGCCAGCGCCTCCAGCGTCGTATCGCGGCGGGGGCATTCGTCGGTGTCAAATAGGATGGGCGGGCCCTTTCGCTGCGGCATCTCCACCGGCACGATCTCGGCCTTGAACCGCCCGGTGTCGATCGCCTCGACCGCCTTGCGGTGGCTGTGAAATGCATACTCGTCCAGCTCCTGGCGGGTCAGGCCATACTGCTCGGCGATAAACTCGGCCGAATTGCCCATGTGCTTGTCGGTAAAAGCGCACCACAGCCCATCGTGAACCACGGCGTCGACCAACTGGCCGTCGCCCAGCCTGTAGCCGGCCCTGGCCTGGGGCAGCAGATAGGGCGCCAGGCTCATGTTTTCCATGCCGCCGGCCACATACACGTCGCCATCGCCGATGCGGATCGCCCCCGCGGCGAGCATGACCGACTTTAATCCCGATCCGCACACCTTGTTGATCGTCATGGCGCCAACCTCGGCTGGGATGCCGCCGTGGATCGCTGCCTGGCGGGCCGGGGCCTGGCCCATGCCGGCCGGCACCACACAGCCCATCAGAGTCTCGTCCACGATGGCCGGATCGATGCCGGCCCGCCGGATCGCCTCGCGGATGGCAACGGCGCCCACGCGCGGCCCCGGCATGGTCGATAGGCCGCCCATAAACCTGCCGATTGCCGTCCGGCAGGCGCTGACGATAACTGCTTCTCGTTGATCGCTCACAAATCCCTCCTGGTTATTCGTTTTTTTGTGCGCCCCGGCTACCTTAGCCAGGGATTGAACTGCTTCTCTTCGCCGATAGTCGTCGCCGGCCCGTGGCCTGGGTAGACGGTCGTCTCGTCCGGCAGGGCAAAAAGCACCCGTTGGATGCTGTCCATGAGCTGTGGCCAATCGCCGCCCGGCAGATCTGCCCGGCCCACACCCCGATTGAACAACACGTCGCCGTCAAATAGCGCCCCCTCCTTCCGTTCGTAAAAGCAGACGTGGCCGGGGGAGTGGCCCGGGGTGTGGAGCACCTCGAAGCACAGCTTGCCGACGGTCAGCGGCTCGCCGGGCTGCAATTCCACCGTCGGCGAGGGGCTGGCCAGAGTCCTCATACCAAACCAGGCGCCGCCGCCGCCGGCCTCCAACAGCGGCCGGTCCAGGGGGTGGATGGCCAGAGCCGCGCCGGTGGCCTCGACGACGGCCTTATTCCCGTCCGTATGATCAAAGTGGGCGTGAGTGTTGAGCACATAGCGTATGGTCAGCCCGTGACGATCGACCTCGGCCATGATCCGCTCAGGGTGCCCACCCGGGTCGATGATCACCCCCTGTTTCGTCTCCTCACAGCCAGCGACGTAACAGTTGGTTTGAATGATGCCCACCGGCAATGTGACAACGATCAAAAAGACCTCCTGCTCAGCTCTTATCTACTGCTTTTCCACACGCCGGACAAAAGATTGCCCCCTCGCGCAGGTTGGCCCCACAATGGGCGCAAAAGAGGACAGGCGCCAGCGCCGGTGAGGACTCGGCCACAAGCCTTGCGCCGCACGCTTGACAGAATATCGCCCCAGCCACCACCGTTGCTCCACATTTGCAGCGATCCGGGGCCACCGGCATGGGCGATGGCTCGGGCGCTGCCTCAATCCGGCTGCCGCACGTCTGGCAAAACATCGCCCCGGCTGCCAACACCGATCCACACCTGGGACAACGGCTCTCGGCCGCCGGTATGGGCGGCGGCGGCTGTAGCTTTTCCAGCTCGGTTTCTAGATCCTTAATCTGCGCCCGGACATTGTCCACGCCCTGGCACAGGCTGACTAGCTCGGGTTGGGACAACGTCCTGGCTTCATGCAAAGCCATCACCTGGGCGCTCAGCGCATTGATCGACTGCGTCTCCTGCAGCCTCAGGTCCTGGATCTGCTGCTTGAGCTGGTTCACCTTGCGCTTGCGGTCGGCGTCGGCCAGGCGCTGCCGCAGTCCACTGATTATCCCCCCTCCCTTGTCCACTTCGCCGATCAACTTCTCGATTAGATCGCTCATCGTCCTACTCCGTCCGATAGACCCATAGCGCCAAAGCCACCATCAAGAAACAACTGCTGAAGGCCGGTGCAACAGGTGATAGCCAACCACAGCCAACGACACGTGAACATTCAATGACTTGCCCTTGCCGTACATCGGCACCAAGATCGCTGCGTCACAAAGCGCCAGGCAACTGCGGGTGACACCGTGATCCTCGTTGCCCAACACCAACGCCACCCGCGCCGGATAGTCCACAGCATAATAGGGATGGCTGCCGTCGGTGATCTCTAGCGCTGCAATCCAGAATCCATCTGCCCGTAGCCCCTCCAGGGCCGCCTCAGGCTCCTTAACATAGCGCCACGGCACCCGGCGATCCTTGTCACGCCCCACCTTTGTCACTGTCGGATTGGGCGGCGTTGGCGTGATGCCGGTTAGTACGATCTCTGCTACGCCGAGTGCATCGCCGATCCGGAAAATAGAGCCAACGTTGATCGGATAGGCCACACTCTGGCAAACCACCACCAGATCGGTCGGTGACGGCGGCGGCGGCAGGTTCCTCAGAAACCGCTTGAGCGGCGTTCCCCGTAGCTGTTTCATAGAAGGGCGACGTCAGACCCCGATACTTGCCTCATACAGGGGCATCAATGCGACGAAAGCAGCCACCATGTCGCGCGATATGCCTGCACCGGCACTCACCGCTTCTTCGCTGGACAGAACGCTGCGCAGGTACAGATCTACCCGCGCCTCGGCGCCCGCTTCCTGCAAATACCCGATCAATTCATCCCAGTCCATCTCGCGGCTGATCATCTGCTGATCGGTCTCGCGCTCCCACAAAAACCCAGTCCCAGACAACGTGATGTGCGCCACCTGCCCATAACTCACCTCCATACCATACACGTCCAGGCTGAGAGCATGGGCTTTCATCACCGACTCGACAGCCTTGCGCAACTGCTTGCCAGCGGCCAGGGCGGCAAGCAAGGTAGACCACGACCAGGCTGGATCGGTTCGTCCGTCGGGCTTGCCAACACAGAAGCCAAAAGTCGCCCCCTGCTCACTGATGGCCACAAAAAAGGCCGCATTCCGGTTGCCCAATTCGGGATCGTAATGCTCTGGGCGGGCGATATGCAGCTCAGGCTGGAGGGGAACGAGCCACTTACCAAACGTTTTCCCAGTGCGCCGGTTCAGTTCATTGGCCATGATCCTGCCCAATGCCACCCGGCTCGACCAGGCGATACCCCGCGCCCTGGGCTGAAAATCACTTTCCTGAAACCCTACAAACCGGCCTCTCGGCTTGGCGGTGCTCTCAGCCGAGGCCGCCGGACGTGCCGCCCGCTTTCTGGCGGCCAGCCTGGCCTCCTGGGCCAATCGCTGCTTTTCCTCCTCGCGCGCCGCTTGCTCTTCAAACTGGATATTCTCCCAGATGCGCGATTGGATGGCAGCGTTGGTGACGAGGGTGCTTCCATTGGTGTAGCGTATCGTCATCCTGTCGCCCTCGATTTCCACCACAGTGTACTCACCAACTCGATTGCGATACATTTTGCCCACTTCAAAGGGATGTGCCACTTTCTCCTCCTCGTTTATAGATACACAACCTTGCCCGTGATATTTCGTATCCCTACATCCAGAATGCCAACGCTTGCCCTGTGACCAGGTATCGCTACCGCTGCCCCTGGATTGAAAAGCAGGATGTTGCCGTGCATCCCCACGTATGGCTGGTGCGTGTGCCCATAGACAATGGCGTCCACCTGGTCGTCGGCAAACTGGCTCAGCAAAAAGGCCTCGAATGCCGCCTCGCTAGGTCTTAACTTGAGCCAGCGTCTCAAGCTGTCGAGCATGCCATGGTGCTGCGCTTCGAACTGATGGCCGTGGATCATACCTATCCGCCGCTGGCCGAAACTGACGACCCGCTTCTCATCCACATAGCGCCGCACCTCTTCGCTGTCAGACTCACCCGCCACGGCTATGGTCAGCGTATACTTTTCCTGGAACTCTTTGAGCACGTACAGTTCGCAGATGTCGCCCACATGCAAGATGATATCCAGGCCGCTGAACGCCATCTCAATGTGCGCCGACAGCACCGGACTCAACGACGGCACATGCGTATCGCCGATCAACCCGATCTTCACCGCCGGCCGCCCCGCCTCTCTCCTTCCGCCAGGGCCACAATCCCATCGCGGATGGGAAAAAACCGCCCACACCCCACACACACCAACACCAACCGCTCGGACGGCTGCGCCACATGATCCCGGCACACCGGGCAGCGCAGCAACGACGCCAGGCTTACACCACCCCGTCCGGCCAGATTGCCACTGCCCACCTTGCGTGCCACAGCCAGATCATAGTCTGCCTGCCAGGCTTGCGTTTCCACGTTGTGCAGTGGCAGGGCAGCCAGCGCCTGCTGGAAAAGCGAACGGGAGAACGTCCGGCCGGGCAAAAGCCGTGCGGCACGCCCCACCCGGTTCGTCACCATCAGCAGGCCGCCCGGCGCCAGCACGCGCACCATCTCAGTCAGCGCCTCGCGCGGGCTCGGCAAAAACTCCATCGCCTCCAGGCAGGTCACGGCGTCGAATGCGCCATCGTCAAAGGGCAGCCGGCTGGCATCCTGCCAGATGAGACCCACCTGCTCGCCATAGTCCCGCAGCTTGGTTCGGGCCTGCCGCAACATGCCCCACGACAGATCCAGCCCGACGATCTGCCCCCCAGCTACTAAAAACCGGTTGCGCGCCAAAGCCAGCGGCACCCGCCCGGTCCCTGTAGCCACGTCCAGGAGTAACGGCCGCTCTACACCGGCCAGCCGGCGCCACAGCGGCGCGGCGACGAACCAATCCTCGTCGCCGGGGCTAAACTGCTTGATCACATCGTAGCGGCGGGCCACCCAATCGTAGGTCCGCGCCACCACCCGCGGTCCCATATACGCTCCCTCAGCGATGATCATATGCCAATAGACCAGTGCCGCCGCCATCAGCAGTACAACGACACAGCCTGCCGCCACCAGCCAAGTCATCGGATCGCCAACGCAGCCACAGCCATCGCGGCCATCAGCCACGGCCAGGTGCGGCGGATCATGCTACGCGGATCGCCCCCCTGGGATAGCGGCAATTGGAGCGCCGCCTGGCCAAATAGGGCCAGCCCCATACCACCCGCGGCCAAAGGCTGATTGACCGCTATCATCACAACCAACCCCAGAACCTGGCTCCCATTCAACAGCCACAGCCCGGCGATCGCGATCTGCTGCCCCCTGCCGATCCGCAGTGCTCCCCAGGCGCAGAGCGCGAAACAGAGCGCCAGCGCCAGTGACGGCCACTGCATCTCGCCAAAGGCCAGGTACCCGGCCAGCCATCCCAGGCCGACCCTCGCCAGCGCTTCCCATCCCGGCGAGCACTTGCCCCTCCGCTGCCAGACAACAGCCAAGCCCACCAATGCCCCAAACGCGAGGTGCAGAGGGCCGAGACGGGCAGGCAAGATTAGCAGCGAGGCGCCGATCAACGCAGCCGCAGCCAGCAGCCCCATCACCAATGAGCCCAGGCTGGGCCCAAACGCCGCTCGCCACCAACAGGCGACCAAGGCAATCCGCTGTCCCAACCGTCCAGCAGGCGAACCGGGCTGGGTGTAAGGCAAGCCCCGGCGCGAGGCGGATTGTGAAGGGCGGCCGTTTGCCACAACCCCAAACCAGTCGGTCGCGGTGGTCAGATGCCATACCGTGCCCCAGCCCAGGATCACCAGGATCACGACGAACAAAAGCGTGACCAGATCCGCAGGCTGCGCTGGCCACCGCAAAGCAGCCAGCACGCCACACAGAACCGCCCACAATCCAACAATGCCCGGCAGGCAGACCCGGTCCGCCGGACATCCTTTAGGCAAGCGATTCACATTCTGCATCTGCACCGGGTAGCGAGACCTCGCGCGTCACACCCGCCTATTATACCACAATTCGTTTTCTTTGTCGCATCACCACAGCCCGACGACAAAACACAAAACGGGCGAGGGATGTGCATCCCTCGCCCTGTCTAACCGGCATTTTGACTGAGACGGCTCTTATTCTATCGGCGGCGGGCTGTCGGGTTGCCCGACCTCTTGATCCATCGCGTCGGCAGGCAGCGCCGGCGCCGACTCAGCGGGCAAGACATCCACTGCCACGGGCGAGGCGGGCGGCCTGGTGGGCAGGCACTGCCTGGCGCCAAAACGGGTGAGAATCACCGCCCCCAACCCCACACTGGTGAGCAAGATCACAACCGGCCAGGCCAGGCAGCAGGGCTCGATGAGCCACAGCACAGCCGGCAGCCACACCGTCACCAACAAACCGACGACTACTGCTGCCAAGGGAGTTGCCTTTTGAACCTTGAGCGCCGCCAACACTTTTTGGCCGATCAGCTCAGCCAGCGCCACCCAACCCAAGAGCATCCCAACCGCCAGCGCCAGCGGCACCACGGCGAGCAGCAATACCCCGAGCAGGATCAAAAGCAATCCGACCGGTATCAGGATGACGGTCGCCATCAGAGCAGCAGATATCACGCCGAGCAAGGCCAACAGAATCGCCGCCAACACCTCCAGCGCGACAGCGATCAGAAAGGTCAGCAAGCCCAGCCCCAGGCTGCGCAGCGGCAGATCCGCAATACAGTCGGCTACTCGCCGTGTCGGGCGCGGCCAAATGACGACAACGAGTGCGCCTGCAGCGAGCAACACCAGGCTCAGCATGCTCGCAGCCAACACCCGCCCGACAAAACGCCCGATACGCTCTCCTGGCGTGTCAGGCGCGCCTCCAGACGGATCCAGCAGCGACGGCAGGTTCAACTCGGAGAGATCGGCTCCTGGCTCCAGAAATGGAAGCGACGGAGCAGAGATCCTTTCCACCTGGCCGCCGATTTGCGCGCCTGGCTCCAAAACCAGGTCGCCAAGCACATCTCCGCCGACGACGGCCGTGCTGCGCAGCACTGTCTTGCCAAACAGCCCAGACAGGTTCCTGTCAACGTGACCGGCTATGTCCCGCGTACCACCCATGCCAAACAGATCGCCTGTCACCCAGCCGGCCTGCGTCACTACCAGATCGCCCTTGATAACAGCCAAATCGCCGTTCACCCGGCCTGCGGATTGAACACTCCCATTAAAGACAAACACTTCGCCATTGACGACGCTGCCTTCTTCCAACGCCAGATCGCCGTTGAAAACGCCCAGATCCCCGTCGACCACCTCTCCCTTTTCAATGGTAACATCCTCGTTGAAAAAGGTCTCGCCATCGTCAAAGCTCCACTTGTAGCCAACTGTACGGCTGTCGGGATCGTCAGCCCATACAACGGCTACCGGCCACAGTAACAGCAGGGCCAACAGCGCCAGCCATACCGCATTCTTTCTCATTTTCTCATCCCCTTACCGCACAAGCTATCAGCTCTACGCATATCCGTTGTGATGGTAGCCGCTGGGCCGCTTGACGAACAACCAGATCCAGACAACCAGCAGCAGCGCCAGGGCAATCCCCACGCCTATGACCATTGGCAGGCCAAAAGCCCGCAAAAAGTCGGTCAGGAACAGGCTCACTCCTTTGCCCATCAGGTTTACTCCCGACGCGATCTGAGAGGCGGTATCGGTTCCCTGCTTGACGTCGGGCAGCACGTCTAGCCAGTTCCAGGCGACAACCCCCACAACCAGCAATGCCATGACCACCGCCGTAACGGTCGCCAGCGACAGCGAGCCGGTCAAAACAGCCGCCCCCCCAAAGAGCCGGCGCCGCTTCTTCGCCTTGTCGGCCAGCCGCCGCTCGACGCGGGTGGCAAAGCCCAGCCGCGGGCCAACCACCTCTGCGCCATTGAACAAGTCCGAAACCTGCTGCATAGCCTGCCACTCTGCCCGGCAGGCGGGACAGACGGCCAAATGGCCCGCCAATACCTGCTGGTCGGTGGCAGCCAGCAGGCCATCGAGGGCCAGCGACATGAGCAAGCTCACCCGTTCACTATCTTTGCACACCACAGGCTCACCCATGGCCTTTTCCTCCTCCTACCCAATCACGCTGCCTGGAGATGCCCGGCCAGCATCCGCCGCGCCCGGTGCAGCCGGGATTTAATGGCGCTCTCTGTCGTGCCCATCGCTTCGGCAATCTCCTCGTACGACAAGTCGTACCAGTAGCGCAATACCACAGCCGCGCGATAGTCCGGGTCCAGCACGTTGAGTAATTGCCGGACCTGCTCCTGCTGTTGCATTCTACTGACCGCTTGATCGGGGCGCTGCGTGTCGCTTGCCAGCCATTGAGGCGGCAGCGGGCCATCTAGCGACAACTGCGGCGCCCGCCCCCGACGGCGCAAACAGTCGATACAATAGTGCGAAGCGATCGACAACAACCAGTTCACGAACTTGCGCTCCGGTTGAAAAGTCGCCAGCTTGTCATACGCCCGCAGGAACGTCTCCTGGGCCGCATCCTCGGCCTCCACCGCATCGTGCAACAGGCGATATGTCAGGTTATAAACAGGCCGCTCGTAAGCTTGGACCAGGCGGCCAAAAGCCGCCCGATCTCCTTTCAGAGCCTGTTCTATCCAGGCTCGCTCTTCGTCCATCCCCTTTATCCCCCATGCATGTCCCTATACGGACGATCTCGCCAAAGGTTTCAAGTCCCAGCTTGACTTTTCTCCCACAACCGGGTATCCTTACATCTGCCCGGCCACCTTGCCTCTGTGGGGAGACAACTGTATAAAGCGCGAAGCGAGGCAGGGGTGGGTCGAAGGGGCAGTCTAACCAAGGAGGTTCCATGCGTCCCACAAACCGCTTTTGGTACATCGCCATTGAAGGAGCCATCGGCGTGGGCAAAACAACCCTGGCCCGCATGCTCCGCGATCACTTTGGCAGCGGCCTGTTGCTCGAGGCCTTTGAAGAAAACCCCTTCCTGCCCAAATTCTACGAGTCGCGACCTCAATACGCCTTCCAGACCCAGATGTTCTTTCTCCTCAGCCGTTTCCGCCAGCAAAGCCGCGAGGTGCCCCGGCTCCTGGGCCAGGGGCCATTGATCTCTGACTATTTGTTCGCCAAGGACCGGCTGTTCGCCCAACTGAACCTGGCTGGCGACGAGTGGGACATGTACCAGCAGATCCAGCAGGCGCTGGCCGAGCGGATCCAAACCCCCGACCTGATCATCTACCTCCAGGCAGACATCGAGTCGTTGATGGCGCGCATCTCCCATCGAGACCGGACCTACGAGCGCGACATGGACCGCGATTACCTCGAATCATTGCGCCAATCCTACGAGCGTTTCTTTTCCAGCCCACAGCCTGCCCCGGTCCTCTACGTCGACACCAATCCGCTCAACATCGTCACCCGCGAATCCGACTTCCAAGTGATCGTGGATCGAGTGCGCGGTTTTTTGCAGGAAGGGCCCTTCCAACAACCCTTGCCCCAATTCGAATTAGCCGTCGACCGGCAGCCCACCTTGGCTCAGGGCAGGCCACTGGCCGACTATCAGCAGCTCCACGAAGAGATGGACAAAGCCAAAGGTTTCCACACCGACATCTACTTTAACTATCTTTGTCTGAGTGAGGAGATGGGTGAGTTGGGCCACGAGATCGCCAAGCTGTGGCAAGAAGAAAACACCCTGCGCGAGCAGGGCCACCCAGCGCCGCAAGCACTACAGACCGCCCTTGACCAACGCCGGCGGGAGATCGCGGGTGAATTGGCAGATTGTATGGCGTACCTCCTCAAGCTGGCAAACTATACCAGCATCGATCTAGAGACCGCATACCTGGCCAAAATGCAGAACAACCGCCAACGAACCTGGCGCGAAAACACAAGCTTGCCGTCTGTACAGGATCTATTCCCCCAACCTGATCTATAAGTATTCTTTCTAGTCATAGTAATAGGGGGAGTGGATATGTGTACAACTGTTCGCGAAAAGAAATTCCATCTATAGCTTGTGATTGGCTGTTCCATCGCTACTAATATCAGGGCAGCCGGCCTCGCCGGTTATCCCTTGGCCTGTGGATATCTGGTGTATGAACACCTGTACACAGCGAGCGCCTCTAGCTGACCGGCCTCCACAGAGGGATAATCGCTGGAAATTCCCCTGTGGCTGCGGGATCAATACACCACTTGTCCACTCAAAACAAGAGTTATCCACAGCTTTTGGCGACGTTATCCACAGGATCGCGCTGGCAGCTAATCTTCGCTCCTCTCTCTCTCAGGATCGGGCATAGGCTTGGCGACGACGATGACCCGGTGCGTGTTCCCCGGCCATTCATAGGGCCAGCAGGTGACCAGGGTTAGTCTCTCGTCAATGGTGGGGGCGATCCATTGGGCATTCTTTTGCCGCACCGCCCACGGCATGCTGGCTTCTTTCAGGATATACTTTTCGGTCACCGTGTAGGCAAAAGCTCTATCGTCGGCGTACAGGGTGATCTCATCGCCGATCTCCAGGTCCACCACGTAGCGGAACACCTTGCCCTCAATGTTGTGATGGCCCGACAGGACAGTATTCCCCGGCTGGCCGGCCATCGCCGAATTGACGTGCCAGCCAGCAGCGTTCTTGGGCACGTCCCACTCGGCAACCTGCTGGCCGTTGTATTCGACCGTTTTCCAGCCCATCACCACCACCTGCGCGTCCAGCCTGATCGCCGGGGCGACAATCCGCGTTGGCGGCTGCGGGACACGCGTGGCGGTTGGTGCGGGGCTCGGTGCCGGCCTGGTCGGCGTGGCGGGTACGGCCGTCGGCATGGGGCTTGACCGGCTCTGCGGTTTGGTTGGAACCATGCTCGGCGCCGGTTCGGGCGGCGCGGTCAGAGACGGTGTGGGCGTTTGCGTCGGTTCAGGGGTCAGCGTGGGGGTGGCGGTGATGGCCAGCACCACCGCCCCGGCGTCCATCTCCACCGGCGGCGGGGGCGCATTGGCCCATCGCCACACAGCCCAGCCCAGGCCGGCCATGAGCAGCAGCCCGCCCAGGAGGAGCATCCCCGTAGACAGTCTTTGAATCACACACCCTCTCGCAGGTCAGTCTATAGTTAGAGAAGGCGACTGCTTGTGTGCAGCCGCCTCTTTGGACGAGATACCAGCCTCAGCGCAATATGCCGGCGCCTATTCGCCGGCTTTGCTTCGCTATTTCCGCGTGTTTTCCTCGATGCGGAAGATGACCATGATGATCTCCATGTAGACGCGGATCATGATGAGGTACAGCAGCACACCAAGCGGGCCGACGATGAACATCATCAGCAGGCCCGTCCCAAGGCTATCGGCGAACCCCGAAATCACGAGGAACAGATAGCCGAGGACGAGCACGATGAGCAAAAGGATGTACAACAGCTTGATCAGCTTGGTCGTGATGAACTCACTGAACGACAGGTCAAACAGTGCGCCTAGAAACCCTTTCTGTTGCATACAAGCCTCCTTGTTTTTAGTCGATCTTTTTTGGGGATCTGCCCAGGCCGTGTCTCGATCCGCGGCCATTTTACCACATTTTCCCAACAACGTCAAGGCAGCGTTCGCACCCCTGGGATAGAAGGTGCGAGAGTCTGTTCCACGTCACTCTCGCCTGATCCTGGCCCCCAGCCCCTGCAGCTTGGCTTCGATCCGCTCATAGCCCCGGTCGATCTGGCTGATGTTGTAGATGACGCTTGGCCCGGTGGCGCACAGCGCGGCAGTCAACAGCGCCATCCCGGCCCGGATGTCGGGGCTCTGCAGCGTCTCGCCGTGGAGCTGCGCCGGCCCAACCACCACCGCCCGATGCGGGTCGCACAGGATGATCCGGGCGCCCATGGTGATCAGCCGATCCACGAAATAGAGGCGACTGTCGTACATCTTTTCGTGGATCAACACCGTGCCTTGCGCCTGAGTCGCCACCACCAGGGCGATGCTCATCAGGTCACTGGGAAAGCCCGGCCACGGCGCGTCGTCGATCTTGGGCACAGCGCCGCCCAGGTCGTCCACAATCGCCAGCGACTGTCCGGCGGGCACCAGCAGGTCGGACCCTTGCACCTCAAAGTGGACACCCAGCTTCTCGAACACCATCTGCACCATCCCCAGGTGTTCTGGACCCGCGTTCTTGATTAGTATCTCGCCTCGCGTTGCGGCGGCCAGCCCGATAAAGCTGCCGACCTCCATATAATCTGGCCCAACCGTCCATTCCGCGCCTTGCAGGCACTCCCGCCCCTGGATGTGCAGCACATTCGATCCGATCCCCTCGACCCGCCCTCCCATCCGGTTGAGCAGGTGGCACAGCTCCTGGACGTGAGGCTCTGATGCCGCGTTGCGGATGACCGTCTCGCCGCGAGCTAGGCAGGCGGCCATAACTGCGCTTTCGGTGCCGGTTACACTGGCCTCGTCCAGCCAGATTTCCGCCCCGTGCAGGCCGGCGGCTGACATCTCAAAATCGTCGTTCTGCCTGGTCACAGCCCCCAGGGCGCCCAGCGCCAGTAGATGGGTATCGATCCGCCGCCGTCCGATCCGATCTCCGCCGGGCAGCGCCAGCTTGATCCGCCCGGCGCGGGCCACCATCGCCCCTATCAGCGTCAGCGAGCCCCGGATCTGGCTGAACAGGTCCGCTCTCGGGCAGGTCGAGCGCAGCTCGGCGGCGTGTAGTGTTGCCGAGTGGCCGCCGTGACGCTGCACGCCCACGCCCAGATCCTCCAGTAGCTCGAGCATCGTCTGTACATCGCCAATGTCCGGCAGGTTGTGTAGGGTCACCGGCTGGTCGGTCAATAGGGTAGCGGCCAACATCGGCAGCGCAGCATTCTTGTTGCCGCTCGGCATCACCGTGCCGCGCAGCGGTATCCCCCCGTCGATCACAAATTTCTCCAAGAGTTGCCTCCCATGTCATTCTGCCTTTCCTGGCCGGTCAGGCCAGGGAGCTGCAGGGCGATAAGTATCTCCCTTGCCGGCCAGAAACGTCTCGTCGATAAAAACCAGGCTCTCACGATACAACTCTGCCGCCTGCGGCTCGGCCAGCTCTATCGCCTCGGCCAGCCGGTCGCGGATGGCGGGCCAATTGGGTTCCAGGTAATAGATGTGGCGCCCCGGCTCAGATTCCCTGTCCTCGATCGCCGCCAGGCGGTTCCTGACCAGCAGATCTATCGTGGCGTCCAATATCCCTTCCTCGTGCGGATCGGCCGGGTCGAAGCGCAGCTCGTGGCGAGCCAGGCTGCGTCCGCCCAGGTAGATCGTCGCGACGTGGAGCGCCAGCGCCTCGGCTTGCGCCTGCACCCGGCTGCGCTCGGCTTCCAGGCGATCCATCTCCTCCTGCAGCCGTGCCAGCCGCGCCCGCCACCGGTTGCTCTGCCGCTCCAGCAGCCGCTCGCCCCAGTTTACGTTGAACAGCCTGTCGAACAGGGCCAGGCCGATTGTCAACATCCGGATCAGCCGTAATTCCAGGCGGTCCCACACCGTCTGCGGACTGGCGCTCATAGCAGGCCCTCCACCCGCACTGCGTCACCCACACCTACGCCCAGCCGGACTGCTGCGCTCCCATCCCGCACCGCTATCTCCAGGTGGCCGCTGCTCCCGACATAGGCCACGAGCTCTCCCGGCGCCACGTCGCTGTAGGTGCGGATCACGCCGGCGATCCGCACCTTTCCCACCCACACTACACCCTGCGAGTTGAGGGCTGTGGATGGGGCGTCCGTCACCGGGTACTCGATGTCGGATATCAGGTTGCCAAAACGATCTATGTGCAGGATGTGGCCAATCCATGAGCCGTCGGGCTGCTGTTGGGGAGAGAGGTTTGGCAGGCTGACCAGACCGGTCAGGGAGACAGCCTCGCCCAACTCGTCGAGGTCGGCGCCGCAGGCCAGGCGCGCTGCTGCCGGAGCAAATAGGTCGCGCCCGTGGAACGTGGCGCCGATCGGCCGGTCTGCGCGAAGGTGAACGGCCGCCTGCGGCGGGTCGAGGGCCAGCGCCAGGCTCAACACCCCATTGTCCGGCGCGACATAGGTTGCTCGTTCCGAACGGACCGCGATCGGCCGCCGGTCGCTGCCCACCCCCGGGTCTACCACCACCAGGTGCACGGCGCCCGCCGGAAAATAAGGCGTGGCGGTTGAAAGGACGTAGGCGGCTTGGCGCACGGCCTGGGGCCTGACCTCATGGCTGATGTCCACCAGGATGGCCTCCGGGCAGATGGTCAGGATGATGCCTTTCATTGCGCCGGCATAGCCGTCGGCCTGTCCAAAATCGGTCGTCAGGGTAACAATCGGCCGGGACATGATGTTCTCTATTGTACTCCACACCAGGCCGCGCGTCAAGGACGCTGGGCCGGCGCTTGCCCTACGATTTCGGCGGTTGGGAGGACAGGAGATCAACCTGTCTCGCCGACCTCGACCACCACCATCGTCATGTCGTCATACTGCTCGGCAGAGCCCTGGTAGGCCGCCAGGTCGGCGAACACTTGTACGCACAGCTCGTCGGGCGAGAGCCCAGAGTGTGCTTGGAGCATCTCGACCAGCCGCTCCAGGCCAAAGGCGTGGCCGTCGGAGGATTGGGCGTCGGTCAGTCCGTCAGTATACAGCACCAGGCGGTCGCCGGGAGCCAGATCGATCCGCTCTTCCGTGAGAGCCTGCTGAATGTCCTCCATCAAGCCCAGGAAGGTGCCTTCGCCGCCCAGGAAATGGGCGCGCCCGTCGCGCAGCAGCACCGGCCGCTCGTGTCCGGCGCGGCTGTAGGTCAACTGCCGGGTCGAGCCGTCGACCACCCCGTAGAACACTGTCACAAACATCGACGGCTGGCCCAACTCCAGCAACAGCCGGTGAACGCTGGCCAGCACGGCTCGCGGCGAAGACTCGCGGCGGGCCTCGGCCAGCAGCAGGCTGCGCGCCAGGGCCATGTACAGCGCCGCCGGCATCCCCTTGTCCGAAACGTCGCCGATCACCACCCCAAAGCGGCCGGCGTCGAGCAGGATCACATCGTAAAAGTCACCGCCGACCCGGCGGGCCGGCTCGTTGCGCGCGGCAAAGGTATAACCTGGCGCCAGTGGAAAGATACGCGGCAGCACGCTCTGCTGCACCTGGCGGGCCAGCTCCAGCTCGCGCTCCAGCCGTTCCTTCCGGACCAGCTCGGCCTGCGCGGCTTCCAGTTGGACGATCTTGTCCTGGAGCGCCTCCACCAGCCGGGCGCGCTGGATGGCCAGCGCTGCCTGGTTGGCAAAGGTCTGGAGCAGCGCAACCGCGCCCGGCGTAAATTGGACCCGGTGGAAGGTATGGACGATCATCTGGCCCACTCGCACCTTCTGGGCGACCAGCGGGACGCGCAGCCCGGTCAACGCATGGCCCGGCGCGTCGGTCGGGCGCTCCGGCACGCCCGGTGGACAGCCGTTAAAAGGCGCCGGATCGCCGTCGCCCTTGGCAGGGAACACCTGGGCCGCGTCGAGGAGCTGGCGGATCGGCGCTGTGTCCCAGCCGATGGCGGCGAGTATCTCCGCCGTCTGGCCATCAGGGTGGGCCAGGTAGAGGATGGCCCGCTCGGCGCCGCACAGGTCGCAGGCGTGCTGGCACAGCCGTCCGGCCAGCTCGTCCAGGCTGGTCGAGGCGATCAGCGCCTGGCCGATACTCTGCAGCGAGATCAGCGCCTCGGTCCGCTGCTGGAGCACCCGGTTGGCGGCCTCCAACTCGGCCAGCTTGGCTTCCAGCGCGGCATTGGCCTGGGCCAGGGCCTGCTCGCTGGCGGCCAGCAGGCTTTGGGTGCGCCGCAGTTGGTCGGCCTTAAAGTGGAACAGGTCGTCCAGCGGCAGGTAGCCGCGCGCCGCCATGCCGAACAGGTAGGCCTCCAGCGGCAGCAGGCTGGGCTGGGCGAAAGAGTCGATGGCGTCGGGGCCGGCGCGGTAGATGTCAAAGACGGCCACTTCGCCCTCGCGGCCGGTGTGGCCGCAGGCCTCACAGCCGGATGCCTGGAAAAAGGCGGATTCTCCCTCGCCGGCCGCCGCATCGTCCAGGTCGAGGTCGGGGTATAGGCGCTGCAGCCTGGCCATCTGGGCCGCGTTGAGAGGAGCCGGCTGCTTGCAGACCGGACACAAGGAGGCCAGGCGTTGCACGGCCACCACCCAGCGCAAAGTGCGGATCTGCTCCTGCGACGCGCCCAGGTCGGCCAGTTGGCGGGCCACCTCGGCCCCGCGACAGACAGTATCGAGCTGGGCCAGGACGCGCACGCCCCGCTGAGCCGCATCCAGGGCTGCCACGGCGTTCTCGGCGCACAGCCGGTCGATCACCACCAGGTCCGGTCGCTTGCGCGCGGCCTGGGTGATCCGCTGCGCATAGGGCAGCGCCTTGTCCACCAGCGACAGCGTCACCCGCCGCCGGATCTGCCGCGGTAGCCGCACCGCCTCCTCGCTCTCCGCCAACACGATCGCCTGCGTTCTGGGTCGGGTTGTTAATATCTGCCGCATGACTATCCGAAAGATGGCCGACCGGCCGCTGGGCAGGAACCGGTCGCCAGCCGTCGCGCCCGCTGACGGGCGTGGATCCAGCCCGGCCACCACGATCAGCCCCGGCCCGTCCGCAGCCATTTCCTCGAACAGCCTGTCCACCTCCGGCAGATGGATCAGATCCTTCAGCTCAAGCATCTCGTTCCACCGGGTCCCGTAGGGGCGAGGCATGTTGTCTTTGCCTCGCCCTGAGCTCGATCCGAAATCATCCTACAGTGCGTTGCGCCTGCTGCAGGTTCCACCTTGGCTTCAGTCCAGGCTCCCCACGGTGACCTCGACCGCTTCCAAAATCTCCCCCGACTTGACCAGCTCCTTCATCACATTGTGATCCGGGTACAACGGCCGGTCCACGTCCAGGTGTTCCACATACTTGCGGATCACCGCCTTGGCCGCGGCCACGCCCCGTCCCGGGCTGAACTCGCGGAAATCAAGGGCCTGGGCCGCTGCCATGAACTCGATGCCCAGGATGCCATAGGCGTTGTCCAGGATCTGGCCGTTCTTGAGGGCCGTGTTCATACCCATCGACACGAAATCCTCCTGGTCGGCGGCGGCCGGGATCGACCCGACGCTGGCCGGCGCCGACAGGATCCGCTGCTCCACGATCAGCATGTCCGCCGTGTACTGGCTCAGCATCATCCCCGAAAACATCCCCGCCCCCTTGGTCAAAAACGCGGGCAGCCCCACACTCAGCGCCGGGTTGGTCAGGCGGTTGAGCCGCCGCTCTGACAGGACAGAAACCATGGTGATCGCCGCCCCGGCCATGTCCATGGGCAGGCACACCGGCGACCCCTGAAAGTTGGCGCCGGTGAGGGTCAGCTTGTACTCGGGTAAGAAGATCGGGTTGTCGCCGACGCCGTTGAGCTCGATCTCGACCTGGCTGCGGGCATAGGCGATGGCGTCGTGGGCGGCGCCGATCACCTGGGGCGAGGATCGCATCGAATAGGCATCCTGGACCTTGGTCTTGTGCTTGCCGGTGAGCAGGTCGCTGCCTTCGATGCACTTTATGATCGCCCGGGCCGAGCGGACCGCGCCGGCAAAGCCGCGCGCCTGGTGGAGCCGCACGTCGTACGGCTTCATATTGGCCAGGAGCGCCTCCAGGCTCATCGCGCACGCGATCTCGGCCTGCTCTAGCCAGCGGTTCATGTCGTACAGGTGGATGGCGCTCATGGCGGTCAGCAGGTTCGAGCCGTTGATCGCCGCCAGCCCGTCGCGGGCCTGCAGGTCGGGCACGGCGATGCCCGCTCGGTTCATCGCTTCCCGCCCCGGCAGCCGCTCCCCCCGGTAAAAGGCCTCGCCCTCGCCCATCAGCAGCAGCGCCATCTGGGCCATCGGCGCCAGGTCGCCCGACGCGCCCACCGACCCCTTCTGGCACACCACCGGCGTGACCCCCTTGTTCAGCATCTCGGCGTAGGTTAGGGGGATCTCTGCCCGGCAGCCCGACATGCCGTGGGCGTGGACGTTGATCCGGCCCGCCATCGCCCCGCGCACGTGCTCGATCGGCGCCGGCTCGCCGATGCCGGCGGCGTGGTTGTAGATCAAGTAGCGCTGGAACTGCTGCACCTGGTCGTCGGTGAGGACCACTTCCGAGAACTCGCCGATGCCGGTGTTGATGCCGTACATAATCTCGCCGGCCTGGATCTTGGCCTCGATCATCTGCCGGCAGGCGCGGATCCGGTCCAGGGCGCTGGCGGGCACCTCTACCGCTTCGCCGTCGCGGGCGACGCGCACCAGCTTGTCGACGGTCAATTGTGATCCATCCAGAACGATCGTCATCTCTTTCTCCTTGGCTGATCTATGTGCCCTGTTTCCCCAAATCCGCTCTTGGCCCGTTCGGCAGGGCAGATTCCTGTGTGTGGCTAGCTCAAGCGGCGCAGCTTTTTGCTCGACAATTGGGACTACAAGGCGCTGTACCGCACAGTATATCCCCTCCTGGCCTGTTGTCAAGCGCGCCAGTAAGGGCGACCCCCGACCGGAGGCAAGCCAGCCTCGCCAGCAGATCGCTTTTCTCTCCGCGCCCTCTGCCCTCGCCATCCGGCCGGCCCGTACCGCGCGACCACTATTGGAAATCGATGACGAACGTCATGTCGGGCGGCTGTTCAACGCCCGTCGGCCCGTCGCGCCACAGCCAGATCATCGCCCGGGCCGGCAGGCGCTCGATGCGGACGTTGACCAGCTCCGGCGCCCGCGGGCTCATGTTGTTGCAGCCGCCCGGATAACCACAACTGCCCCCCGCGTGGAGGAAATGGGGGATGGCCATGGGAGATTCCATCGGGCTGCCCGCTGACAGGTTGTCCGAGTCCGCTGGCGACAGGTAGAGATAACTCAGGCCCATGTCGCGGGCGTTGTAGGCGATCAGGTCCAGGCTGGCATCGGCCACAGTCAGGGGATAGCTGGTCCAGCGGTTCAGCTCTGCCAGATAGCCCGACACGTCGTAGATCACCGTCGCCCGGGCAGCTTGTGGCGACCAGCGCAGGCTGGTTGGCCGGCAGTAGAAAGGGAAATCGGGGTCGGCCAGGTCCCGCCCGGTAATCCGCGCCTTGTCCCAGGCCAGGGCTCGCTCGCCGTCCGACCAGATGCTCAGCCCGCGCAGCTCGGCGGCGACCAGCAGGTAGGGGTTGAGGATAAAGCGCGACTCTTCGGACGGCCCGTCGATGCTGTGCTCGCCCTTGTCATAGTAGAACTGCCCGGCGATCCCCCACCAGGGCAGGCTATCGCCGATCTGAAAGACCTGGGGAGAAGGGGTATAGCTGCCGGCGAGCAAATCGGGATAGCTGGCCACGGCCTGGCGGCGCAGATCCAGGACAGCGGCTCGGGTCATGCCGTCCAGCTCCTGGGGCGGGCTGAGGGCAACGTCGATCGTGCCCACAGTAGTCCCGGCGCCGAGCGCGAGCCGGTTGTAGTTGGCCCGCGACGTGCGGATGATCAGGAGGATGACAAGGCCCAGGCTGGCTGTCGCCAGCAGGCTGAGAACAAGTCGCCGCCGCGTGGGTCGAGGCATCGCTCCTTTTCCCCTGGTCCAAGAACCGGCCCCGGCTTGCCCGGGCGACCTACCGCATGCGTCTCAGCGCCTGGTTCACGCCCTCCAGGTCGAACTTCTCGGGGTCGAACTCGCCGCCCAGCCACTCCATCATCTCGTCGTACTCCTCGTTTTCGGGATCGCCGACGGTGTTCAGCAGCTCTTCGTAGCCCCACGGGCCGCCGCAGTCTTCCGGTGGGCAGGCCCGAGCGCCGCCGAGGCACACCGGGTACCGGACGCCGGCCGCGGGCGCCAGGACCTTTTCGACCTTGACGTCGTGCTCCCAGCCATCGCCAAAGTCATACTCGTACAGGAACCGCTGGCGCGCCTGGCGGATGACCTGGCTGAGCTTGACCCGCCGCGCGCTCTTGATCTCGCGGAAATCGTCGGGATCGGGCTCGCCATATTCGACGCCGTCGATGGTGAACATGAACAGGTGATAGTTTTCCCAACCCATCACCTCCTGGATGATCAGGTGCAGCCTGTAAAGCGTGGCATCGCCGGCGACCTGGACCACGCGCCAGATGGGTGGACTGACGTTCCTGAGTGTTACCCGGAGCTGATAGACTCGCGTCTCGCTCGCTGCTGTAGTCAAAGCCATTTGTATCTCCTCCTATCTGTTTTGTAACTGACTTGCGGTCAAATGGCGGCGACCGTGGTGGAAATGGTGTCCTGTTCGAAAGAGGTGATCGAGCGAAAACTGCCTGCAACAGCCGGTCCGCCAGCGCGTGGTGCATTTTGGGTGCAACCCCTGGCACAATTTGGGTGCAAACTGCTGGTGCATTATAGCATGCAATAGGACAGCGGCACAGGGGGTGCAGCGTCCCATCGGCAACCAGGTCGTCGATCCAAGGACCCGGCTCAAAGCTTGGGTTTAGCTGGAGCAGGGGGTCGGGCCACAGCAGGCCCTCGTCCAGCTCGCGGTCCACGTGCTGCCGGATCCGGGCATCGCCGATGTTGATAAAGCTCTGGATACAAGTTGCATAGTCGTGGACCAACTGGTCACGCAGAGCAAAGACGTCCATCGATTGCTCCTGTACTACTCTGTCCAGGATGTTCAGAAAGAAAGGGCGGTGATGGGTCGGGACAAGCGACCTTCAAAGAAACGGACTGTGGACTACCGCCTACGTGAGAGTACGATTCCACATAACCGATTGAACTCCATTATAACCTGATCGGGCTTGGAAGGCAAGACCGAGGCGGATCCATAACACCTGAGGGTCAGCGCTTCTCACAGTGGCATCAGCACCCTTCAGTGCTTCAGTGGTTCTCTCTCACGGCCGCCAGCGCCAAGTCCGCCCCGCCCTCTGGCACAGCCGTTCTGCCTTGACAGTTCCTCGAGTCCTGCCCGCGTGCCCATCCCAGGCGCGCAAAACGGCG
>JAFGOG010000184.1 GCA_016926595.1 Anaerolineae bacterium | reverse complement strand
TGCAGCGCTGGCAGTAGTAGCAGCGCCGCACGTTCTGGTGGCTCAGATCGCTCACCTGGTCAATGAATGTCAGGTCTGGTTCCATGGTCTTTCAGCTCCGTCAGCCCTCCTGCGTAGGAGGCTGTTTGCTGCTGGAAACAAAAACTGCCCACATAGCCTGACAGGCCTACCTTGGGCAGCAATAGTCAACCAACGCCTCAAGGGGAGCGCTTTGCTTGGCAACAGGCATAATCGCTTGGGCAACAATACCATGCCCTGCCATTGGCGTGGCTCCTTGCTTCTTGGCTACCGAAAAGCCGGTCAATTCCGCTTCCTCTCTAGCAGCGCTCGCCAGTTTACCGGTGGCTCTGGAGCGTCATTGTCTCCAGCACTGCTCCATTATACCATATACCGTCCGCTTGGCAAAATTCTGACTGCCGTTCACTGACTGCCAGTCAGTGAACGGCCCACAGCGGCGATCGGGCGAGACACTGCCTATTTCAACAGCTCCAGCAAGCCTCGCAAGTCATCCAGGCTGATAGGCTCGCCGGTTGCGCCGAGCACCCAGTCGTCATACAGCCTGGCCGCTGCTTCCCTTCCCGCCGCGTCGCCGGCGGCGTCCAGCATGGCGGCATAAAAGTCGTCGGGCCGGACAACGCGGTACTTGAATTGTGCGTAGTAGTTCTGTAACAGCCCGAAGAAACGCTCATCGCCGAGAGCTTGGCGGAGCTGGTGTAGAAAGAGGCCGCCTTTGCCGTAGACGATGGCCGAGTAGGTCAGCGCATCGTCAAAATCGAGCAACGAGGTAGCAATAGGCCGGTCGCCGCCCGCCCATGCCACCAGCCTGTAAGGGATGGTGCAATTTTCGAGCAACTGCACTTGGGCTCCTTTTCGGCCCTGCTTTGCTTCAAAGTAGAGGATGGACGAATAGACGGCAAAGGCCTCGTCCAGCCAGGGATCGTCCACCTGGTCGTCGCCGATCGCGGCATACCACCACTGGTGGGCTATTTCGTGCGACACGACCATGGCCGGCATGTCCATCATGGTGTAAGGGCCCTCTGAGGCGTAAAACTCGCTGCTGATCAGCACCAATCCCGAGAACTCCATGCCGCCCGGCGAGCCGTCGATCAGAAAGTAGCCTTCGACCACGTCCAGATCGGCGTAGGGGTAGGGACCAAATAGCTCGTTATAAGTCCGCACCGACCCGGCGGCCACATCCAACGCTCGCTGCCCGCCGGCTTGGTCGCCGGGCAGGTAAAAGCTGGTGATCGTGGACTGGCCCACCGTCGTGCTGATCGTCTCCAGAGTGGGACCCATGACCACGGCCACGTCGCGCACGGCGCCGCTTTGATAGGTCAGCGTGAAACTGCCGCCGTCATTCACCCGCCGCGCCGTTTCTACGCCGGTCGCAGCCACGGTCAGGCTCTCAGGCAAGGTCAAGTTCAGTGTAAAATGGGACGCCTCGCCGTAATAGGCGTCGCCCAGCGGGACGTATGGATCGGCGTGCCAGCCTTCGTCGTCGTAAACGCTCAGCTTGGGATACCAATGGCCCAGGACCATCACATCCTGGTACACGCCGAAACGGTCCGGCCGGGAGGGCACAGTCACCGTGAAATCAAGGGTCAGATCGGCCTGGATTTCGGGCGGGAGAGGCGCGGGCAGGGTCACCGTCAGCACCGTGTCGTCCTGGTCCAACGCGAACTGAACGGGATAGCCGTTCACTTCGACCGCACCAACCTCCAGCCTGCCCTCCTGATAGTAGGGGGCGTTGGGGAAGAGGCGAAAGACAACCTCGTCGAGGGGTGCCGCCTCGTTGTTGGTCAGCAGGAGCCGTTCCCGGCCGACGATCGTCGCCTGATCCCACAGCACCGACACGTCGAGGGTACAGCGCGGCGGGTCGTCCAACCGCTCGAGGGCTGGCCGTTCCTCTGGGATCATGCTTGCCGCGAACTGCTCTGTATCGCCGGGGTAGGAGATGACGGGCAAGGGCTCCGGGGCCGGGGTGTGGGTAGGGCCGTGCCCTGCCTGGGGGGTAGTGGAGGGCGCGGCCGCAATGTCAAGGACCGACGGCAAGACGCGACCAGGGAGCCAGCAGCAGGCTCCCAACGCCGCCACCAGGCAGGCCGCGACCGCCGAAACGGTAAAACAGCCCAACGCCGCATACCCCTGTCTCCTGGAGCTACCTTCAGCTCTATTCCTGAGCGCCCGGAAAGCGACAAAGCCCAGTACGATCAATTCGACAAGCAAGCCGGACAGCACGATGAAGAATAGGAATTTCAATGCTCACCTCACTTTGCCGGCAAGTATACCACAGCCAGGCCTGGCCTCCAACTCGGCGCTTGACAACCTCTGCGACCTCTGGTATACTCGCTCCAATTTTGCCGGGCACCAAGAACGGGAGGCTCAACATGAGGAGTAAGGAAGAGATCATCGGGCGCGTCGCCGAGCAAGGCATAGAGTTTATCAATTTGCAGTTCACCGATATTGTGGGCATTGTCAAGAGTGTGACCATCCCGGTCAGCGAGCTGGCAACGGCCCTGGATCAGGGCATCTGGTTCGACGGCTCGTCGGTGGAGGGATTTGCCCGCATTGCCGAGAGCGACATGTACCTGGTGCCAGACCTCGACACCTATTCAGCCATCCCGTGGCAGCAGGATGGGGGTCCAACTGCCCGCCTGATCTGCGATGTCTATACGCCTACCGGCGAACCGTTCCATGGCGACCCGCGGTATATCTTGAAGCGGGCGATGGAGGAGGCCGCAGCCCTGGGGCTTGTCTACAATACCGGGCCAGAGCCCGAGTTCTTTTTGCTAAGTCAAGATGGAAACGGCCGCGCCGTGCCCGTGCCCCACGACCAGGGAGGTTACTTTGACCTTTCGACCGATCGGGGCTTGGAAGTCCGAAAGCAGATGAGTAAGACGCTGGCCGCCTTTGGCATCCGCGTGGAGACCAGCCATCACGAAGCTGCCATTGGGCAGCATGAAATCGACTTTCGCTACACCGATGCCCTGCGCGCCGCCGACAACGTCGTTACCTTCAAGGCCAGCCTCAAGGAGATAGCCCGGCAGCTCGGGCTGCACGCGACCTTTATGCCCAAGCCGGTCGCCGGCATTGCCGGCTCGGGGATGCACGTCCATCAGAGCATGTCACGGATCGACACGGGTGAAAACGCATTCGCCGACGAGCAGGGTGAATATGGCCTGTCGCGCCTGGCCCTGCGCTTTATCGCCGGCCAACTGGCCCACGCCCGGGGCATGTGCGCTGTGCTGGCTCCCCTGGTCAACTCGTACAAACGGCTGGTGCCCGGCTACGAGGCGCCGGTGTATGTCAGTTGGGGCCAGATCAACCGCTCGGCCCTGATCCGGGTGCCGAAATCGACCCCCGGCCGGCCCGACTCGGTGCGGGTGGAGCTGCGCTGCCCCGATCCGAGCTGCAACCCCTACCTGGCGTTCGCCGTCATGCTCCGCGCCGGGCTGGATGGAGTGCGGCAGGAGCTGGAACCGCCGCCGATCTCGAATGAGGATCTGTATCGCCTGGACGACATGAGCCGCCAGGCTCGCAACCTGGAGACACTGCCGGGGTCGCTGGGCGAGGCGTTGGAGGAGCTGAAGCGCGATGACCTGGTGCGCGCCACCCTGGGCGCACACCTACTCGATCGTCTCGTGGAGGCGAAGAGGATTGAATGGCAGGAGTACAACCGGCAGGTGAGCGCCTGGGAGCTGGAGCGGTACCTGTCGGTTTATTGACACGATCAAGCCCGCGACAGGAACAACAAGGGGCCGGGTATGGCAACCCGGCCAACGCGATTGTGCCGCATCAATCAAAGACCACATATGCTGTAGAACGATTTCCCCCGGGGAGCGACTACGGTCATTGAGGTTGAGCTCGCCAACCACCTCCACAATTTTTGCCTGACAAGCAACACCGCCTGCGTTTTGGGTTCAAGGCGAACTGGTGTATAATAAACCACAGAAGCAAGGAGGAGGAATCTCGTGTCCGAAAAGGTAGAGCGGCGCCGCCGCGGGCTGCGGATCGTGGTGCTGCTTGCCGTCGGATTGGCAGTGGGCGCCCTGGTTCTGTTGTACTTGACGGCGCCCTCTCCGACCGTGCTGGTTGTCCAGGTCCTTGACGCGACAAGCGGCGAACCGCTGCCCGGAGCGGTGGTCCAGGTTCAGGCGCAGGGCGAGCAGCCCTGGCCGGCCGTGACGACTGACGAAGAGGGTGTGGCCCGTTTCCGAGACCTGCCGCCCGGCTCGACCTACGTCGTGCGGGTGCAAAAGCTGGACTATGACCTGGTGTTCCAGCCACAGGTGGTCGTGCCTGAGGGCAAAGAGACGACGGTTAGCGTACCGCTTGCGCCGCACGCCGGCGACCGGCTGTACGTGGGATTGGATTGGGCCAGGGTGACCGAAATCGATACCGCCAGCCTGTTGCCCGTCCGGACCATCCGCATGTCGGATTGGAAACTGGGTCCGGTCAGCCACATTCGCATCCACCCGAGCAAGGAGCTGCTGTACACGATCGTCGATGGCCAGGGTTATATCGTCGACAGCCGCTATGAAAAATCGCTGGGCAGGCTGAGAGCCAAAGGCGAGATCGGCAGCCTGGACCTGACTGTCGATGGGCGATACGCCCTGGCGACCGGCGCGGAGGACGGCGCAGTTACGCATCTGTTCACCTTTGACGCCGAAAGCGGCAAGCTGATGACCGACACGCTGCTGGTGGCCGATAAAAGGGCGCCTCAGATCGTGTGGCAGCCGGACGGCACCGACATCTATGTGCTCATGGCCGCCAACCGCCTAGTGTGGGCGTGGGGCGATGGGACGCCGGTGTGGGGCTGGGCCGGCGTCCCCACCGGGTCATCGCACGAGAGGGCCGTGATATCAGCCGATGGGCGGTACGTTTACCAGCTCGCCCGGGTGGCTGTTGACCCGGCTGTCGAGACCAGGATACTGACGAGCACGGTTCCCCTGACCTCCACCGGCGCGCCGACGGATACCCAGCACATGACCTGGTCCCCGGGTCCAGTCAGGGATGTGGTGGTTGCCGTTCGGACCGATCGGGGCGGGGTTGCTTCCATGAGCCAGCCGTTAGCCCTTGGCGCCAGCGCTCTGGCCGCCTCACCGATAAAGGATGAGGTGTACGTGCTGAACGACTATCTTGACACGCTGTCTATCGTCGATCCGTCTGGCCAGGCACCAACCACCATCATAGCAGTGGGCAAGGGGCCGCGAGCGCTGACGATCAGCGCCGACGGAAAATGGGCCTACGTCGCCAATCGTGAGTCGCGCACCATTTCGGCTGTCTATCTGCCTTCGGCAAGGGTCGTGCACACTATACCACTCGAGGGTGAGCCGATTTCCCTCGGCCTTCGATAGTGATGGCCAATTGAACGGCCCGATCATGAACGACTGGAGCGACCTGCCGCTCTTTCCGCTGAATACGGTGCTGTTTCCGGGCATGGTGCTGCCGCTCCACATCTTTGAGGAGCGCTACAAGCTGATGATCGGCCGCTGCATGAAGGACAACCGGCCCTTTGGCGTGGTGCTGATCCGTGAAGGTGGAGAAGTGGGAGGCGGCGCAACGCCCCACGATGTGGGTACCACAGCAGTGATCGCCGGAGCCAGCCGGACAAAAGACGGCCGCTATAACCTGGTTACCATCGGCAGTGAGCGGTTCCGGCTGCTGGCCATACGTGACGACCAGCCTTACCTGGTGGGAAGCGCCGAACCTTGGCCGCTGTCTGGCGGCGCCGTCGAACCGGCGCAGGCGCGGGCCAAGTCGATGCTCGTTTCGTTTGAGCAGTATCTCAACCTGCTGGTCAAGGCCCAGGGCCACCGCATGGAGATCGAGCAGATACCGGAAGAGCCGCGAGCGCTGGCTCTGTTGGTCGCCATCGCCTTGCAGGTGCCAATGGCGCAGAAACAGTACCTGCTGTGCCGGCCGTCGGTGGCCGATCTGCTCCGGGCCGAGCAGGTTATGCTACGGCGTGAGCGGCTGCTCTTGGAGTATATCAGCGGCTCCCAGACAGAGCAGTGGGAGGGGGGGTATAGCGGGTACCTGGCAAAGAACTAGGTTACGGATGTGATAGAGCTTACAGAACTCTAATGGGACTCTAATGCTTTTGTCCAAGTTCGTTAATCTAATTCTAACACAAAGGCGGTATAATTAGGGCAGGTATTCAAAATCAAGATCAAAGGAGAAAACGATGGACTGGCTGAGCTTTATCAAGATCATGGTGATGGAAGAGCACGCGGCGAAAGCCAAGTATCAACTGGCCGTGGACCTGGCGCCAGATGCAGAGATGAAGACGTTCTTTGCCAGGCTGCGAGACGAGGAAACGGTACACGCGGATTTCCTGGAAAGCGAGTACGCCAAGCTGGAAAAGAAGCTCAAGGGAGCGGCCAAGGACTAGGCTTGCGTTTATGGCGCCAAGAGACAAAAGTGTGACCAAGATCCTGGACCAATTGGTCCAGCAGAATAAGGTGATGAGCGAGTCGCTGGAATGCCGTACATTCCGGGCTGGCGAGCTGATCTATGAAGCCGGGGAGATGGCAAGCTCGTTGTTCCTGGTCATCAGCGGGCGGGTGCAGTTGTACCGCGCCACGCCGGATGGGCGCCGCTTTGCGATCGCAACCTTGGAACCGGGATCGATCTTTGGCGAGGAATCGCTGCTGGGTGGGCATGGGCCTAACGCCTACGCGGTTGGCCTCGAGGCTGGTTCTGTGTGGGTGATGCCGGGGCAGCGTGCGAGAGAGATCTCTTCCACGAATCCACTGTTCGGCTTTGGCCTGATGCAGGCAATGGGTCAGCGGGTGGTGGAAGCGGAAAATCGCCTGGAGCAGATGGCCTATAGCACCATCGCCTCTCGCCTGGCGGCCCTGTTGTTGGAGCTGCGAGCGGACAGCCGGAATAACACCATCGAGATCACCCACCAGGAGCTGGCCGACATGTTGGGCACCTGGCGCGAGACGATCAGCAAGACTTTGCAGGAGTTTAGGCGACGGGGGCTGGTAGACTCGGGCCGGCGAAGGCTGACTTTGCTCGACGTAGACGGGCTAAAGCTGGAAGCGGGGGCGCTGTAACCTATTCCCTCGGGGCGCCCTACACGTGTCATTCTGAGGGAGAAAAGCGACCGAAGAACCGCCAGCGCCGCTCAGAACGGACAGAACAGAAATGCCTAGCCCGCCTTTAGCGTCAGCATTGCAGAAGGCGGGCTTTTGGAACAGGCCCAGTTTGCCACAAGTAGAAGGAAGGAGCTGTCTATGAAACCGCTCAACGAGATCCCAGACGTATGGCGTCTGGCCATCCAGCGTGAGCAGTCCGCCCACGATTTTTACTCGCGCATGGCCGAGGCGGCCGGCGACGCAGCTACCCGCTCTCTGTTTGAGATGTTGAGAGAGCAGGAGCGGCAGCACCACGACCTGCTGGAGGCCGAATATCGCCGCATCTTTGAGCCTGACCTGGAGTTAGGCCGCGAGCGCCTGCCGATCAAGTGGTACGAGTGGGAGGATGATTCATTCCGCCTGGCCGATGAGCTGGATCTGCCGGTGATGCTGTACATCACCGCTCCCTGGTGTGAGCCTTGCCACCTGATGGAGCGAACCACGTTTGCCGATCCACAGGTAGTAGAAGCCATCAACGCCGACTTGATCCCGATTATGGTGGATGCTGACAAGCGGCCTGACGTCGATGCTCGCTACAATCAGGGCGGCTGGCCGACGGCCGCTTTCCTGAACGCCGCCGGCGAGGTGCTGGAGAGCCACAATTACCTGACGGCTGAGCAGATGCTGGCCGCGTCACGCCGCATCGGAGCACGATTCAAGGGCGACGCGGTGCCGGCAGAGGCCCCGATCGTCGGCCTGCGGCCAGGGCAGCCGCTGGTCGATCTCGAACTCCCCGAAGCGGGCAGAGCTCTAACCCCTTCCCCTCCCGCTCCGCTGCGCTCCGAGGGCTGGCCCGTCGAGGATCTGCATAAACTGCCGGAGCAGATCCTACAGACGGTCCTGGCCGCCTTTGACCGGGAGCATGGCGGCTTGGGCGGCGCGCCCAAGTTTCATCACGCCGACGCACTCGAGTTCGTCCTCGCCGTGGCCCACCGCACCGGCAACGAAGCGCTCGCCGAGCTGGTCCACCTGTCGTTGGCAGCCATGGCCAGCGGCGGGCTGCATGACCCGATAGACGGCGGATTTTTCCGCTACGCTTCGGCGGCCGACTGGAGCGCCCCTCACTATGAAAAAATGGCAGGCGACCAGGCCCAGCTATTGGCCCTCTACCTGATCGCCTACCAGGCCACAGGCCAACAGACCTACCTGGACACCGCCCGCAGCGTCCTTCGGTACCTGGATACTGTGCTGTGGGACCGGGATCAGGGCTACTTTTACAGCAGCCAGGCGGCGGATCCGGACTATTACAGCCCCGGGCTCGACGCCCAAGGTCGGACAGGTCGCCCCGCACCTTATGTGGACAAGATCGCCTATACCGAGCGGAACGCAGCCGTCGCCTCGGCCTACATGCAGGCCAGCAGCGTGCTAAACGAGCCGCGCTACGCCGATCTGGCCATCCGCGCCCTGGAGTTTGTCTGGCTCAGGAGCTACCAGCAAGGGCTGGGGATGCACCACTACTTTGACACTCAGCCCCATTTACCTGGCATGTTGGCCGATCAGGTAAGGATGTCCCAGGCCTGGCTCGATGCCTATGAGCATTTTGGCCGCGAGGTCTATTTGCAGCGGGCCGAGACTCTCATGCGGTTTGTCCATAACGCCTTGCGCGACCAGGATGGACGCTACTTTGATTCGATCGCGGTGCCGGAGGCAGTAGGCCGGCTGCGCCGCCGCGGCAAGCCGTTCTGTGAAAACGTACTGGCGGCGGAGGTCGACCTGCGCCTCCACCGTCTGACCGGCCGCGAGGAGTATCGCCAGTCGGCTCAGCAGACCCTACAGACGCTGGCTCCCTTTCACGGCGACGCCGGCCTCGACGCCGCCCGCTTTGCCCTGGCGGTGGACCGCTATCTGCGGCGGCCTCTGATTATCACGGTGGTTGGCGAGAACGAGGACCCACAACGGGCTGAGCTGCTCCGCGCTGCCAGGCGGGCCTATGCCCCCAACAAGACGATCCAGGCTGTGGATCCGGTGTGGGAGGCCAACCGGCTTGCCCGGCTGGGGTATCCTGCTCAGCCTGCCCCGGCGGCCTATGTCTGTGTGGGCACTCTGTGCGCCCGCCCTACGGCCGACCCCAACGAGCTGCTGGCCCAGGCCGAAGCGATGGTAGGCCAGGAGCGCATGGGGCATGGCGCCCGGGAGTACAAGGGCTATACTATCGATGAAGGATTTAAACCTGAACCACAACAGCGGTTGCAGTACTTTTTCCGCGTTCTCAAGGATGGCGCGCGGGTCTTTCGCTACTGCATCTGGAGCACTGAGGAGGAGGTCAAAAACCGCTGGCCAGACCTGGATTTGAGCAGCGAGGTTGGCCAGACCCTCCTTCGGCAGCGCCTGAGCGCTGAGGGGTACCGTCGCGTGCAGGCCAAGATCGACGCCGGGGTTGTGGATAACTGGCTGCTGGATCTGCGGGCCACAGGCGAGGAAGAGGTGGTGCTGGAGGAAAAAGATGAGTGAGCTAAACGCGGCCATCGCTGTGTTACAGATGGCCATTCAGACCGAGATCGACGGGCACAACTTTTACCAAAAGTTCGCCGAGCGCAGCACCGAGCCCGACGCGCGGAGGATATTCGAGCGGTTGGCTCGCGATGAGATCATGCACCTCGAGATGCTGCGCAATACCAAGGCCATGTTGGAACAGAGCGGTGAATGGGCCGAGTACAAGGGATTGGCTCTGGACGTGGACCAGGGCGCTCCGATCTTTTCGCAGGAGCGCGTGAAACAGAACGTAGTGGCTCACACGTCAGACCTGTCCGCCCTGCGTGTGGCCTATCTGATCGAAAAGGACGCCGTCGATTTCTACACCCGCGCTGCGGCGCAAACGGATAATCCCAACGGCCGGCGGATGTTCCGCGATCTGGCCGACATGGAACAAGACCACCTGAGGCTCCTGGAGGGTGAATACAATCGCCTGATGAGCTATTTTCAGACGGAAATGGGGTTCGCGCCGTTCTAAGCCGCGCCTTTCGCCGTGAGCAACGGAGGAAAGGTGAAAGTCATGACCGATACCCGGATCGAAGAGGATTCGTTGGGCACAGTCAAGGTGCCAGCAGATGCCTTGT
Organism: Anaerolineae bacterium; assembly: GCA_016926595.1. The sequence continues at coordinate 5,372 of JAFGOG010000184.1, read as the reverse complement.
ACGGCGCGCAGACAATGCGCGCCGTGCGCAATTTTCCTGTCAGCGGCCTGCGGCCCTATCCTGCTTTTGTGTGGAGTATGGCTGTCATCAAGCAGGCGGCAGCCCTGGTCCATGTGGAGCTTGGCCTGTTGGACGGGCAGCGAGGTCAGGCCATCGTCCAGGCAGCACAGGAGGTGATCGACGGCCGCTGGAATGGCCAGTTTGTGGTCGATCCCTTCCAGGCCGATCGCCTCCTGGATGCCCGCAGCATGACAGAGGGCGGCATCCAGAAATAGGTTGGAATGCCAGGTTGCATCCCCCTTGGAAAGGTGATATACTGCTATTACCTGGGAAGGCGAAAATGAAACGCGATGATTTGGCGACCTATCTGAACGACTATTTGCGAGTAAAGGCCATCGACGATGAGTCTAACAATGGCTTGCAGGTGGAGGGCGCCGGTGAGGTGACCCGCCTGGCCCTTGCCGTAGACGCCAGCCTGTCTGCGATCCAGGGGGCGGCAGACGTCGGGGCGCAGATGCTCATTGTGCACCACGGGCTATTTTGGGGCAAGCCGCTCATGGTGACCGGTATTCACTATCGCCGCCTAAAGCGGCTATTCGAAGCCGACCTGTCGCTGTATGGGGTCCATCTGCCCCTAGATCTACATGAGGAGGTGGGCAATAACGCCGTGCTGGCGCGCTGGCTCAACCTGGAAGAGGTTACGTCCTTTGGCGAGTACCACGGCATGCCGGTGGGTATGGCGGGCTGGTTGCCGGCGGCTGTGTCTTTGGGCGATTTCGCAGCCCAGGTGGAAAAGGTGGTGCAGGAGCAGATCATCCAGATCTGGCCGTTTGGCCCGTCCACCGTCAGGCAGGTGGGCATTGTCTCGGGCGGGGCAGCCTTTTTGCTGGATCAGGCCGCGGCGGCTGGGGTGGACGTTTATCTGACCGGCGAGGTGAGTCACAGCGCTTATCACACAGCCCACGAGCTTGGTCTCAATGTCGTCTTTGGCGGCCATTATGCCACCGAGACGGTCGGCCTGAAGGCGCTGGCCGAACACCTGTCGGACAAGTTTGACCTGGAAACTGTGTTCCTGGATCTGCCTACTGGGGCGTGATACCTATCGGCCTTGACGGGACGGGGGAGACGACGATGCGACTGATTTTTCTCGGCTGTAGCGACTCCAAGGGTGTTCCCCGCGTTGGCTGTGAGTGCGATGTCTGCCGCAACGTGCTATCGCCCGGCAGCCGCAACTATCGTACCGGCCCATCGGCCGCGCTGTGTTACGGACCGCCCTACGCCCAGCGGACGGTGTTGATCGACACCGCGCCCGAGTTCCGGTTACAGGCGACGGGACTGAGCCTGCGCCAGTTCGATGCTCTGCTGGTCACCCACGCGCACGACGATCACATCTTGGGGTTCAGTACCCTGGTCAATGCCCAACGCCTGGCCGAACGGCAGCTTCCGATCTATGCTCCAGATCACGTTCTCGAAGAGGTCCGCAGGCGGTTCGAGTATATCTGGACAGACAAGATCTACCGCAAGGTCATACAACCCCAAGCCATCGATGCGCCGATCGATCTGTGGGGATTGGAAGTCCGGCCGCTGCGCGTAGATCATGGCTTGGGCGGCGCGGCCTACGGGTACCTGCTCGCCTTTGGCGGCCGGCGACTGGCCTATGTATCCGACATGCTGCGCCCAACCGCCGAGACCCGGGCGGCATTGACTGGCCTGGATCTGCTGGTGCTTGGCGCCAGCCACTACTACGAGGGGATTGAAATGTGGCGGCGATCGGTCATGGATATCACAACCGCCCTGGAGCTGATCGGCGAGGTGATGCCAGCCCGGGCGATCCTCACCCACCTGTCCCACACGATAGAGTATGACCAGATTTCAGCCAAGCTTCCACCGAACGTCAGCTTGGCGTACGATGGTCTGACGGTGGAGGTGCCGGAATGAGCCGGTTGCTGGACTATATGCTGGCCCGACAGGAGGCAATGACCCGCACCCTGGAACAGTGGGTCATGCTCGAATCGCCCAGCAATGAGCCCGAGGCTGTCAATGCCCTGAGAGATTTGGTGGCCCGGGCGTTCAAAGAAGCAGGGGCTACGGTAAAGCGCCTGCGGCAAGCCGCATTCGGCGACCACCTGCGCATTTCCTGGGGCCAGGGTGACCGCCAGTTGCTGCTGCTGGGCCACATGGATACGGTGTGGCCCCTGGGCGAGGTGCAACACCGGCCTTTTCGCGTGTCCCAGGACAAGGCCACCGGGCCGGGTATCTTTGACATGAAGGGCGGGCTGGTCATCGCCCTGTATGCCGTTATGGCCCTGCAAGAGCTGGGATTGAAACCTGCACACCGCCTGGTATTCCTGTTCAACTCGGACGAAGAGGTGGGCAGCTTGACGTCCAGGCCATTCATCGAAGCCGAATCCCGGCGCAGCGAGGCGGTGCTGGTGCTGGAACCATCCCGCAACAATGCGCTGGTTACCTGGCGTAAGGGGGTTGGGCGCTTTGAGTTGGAAGTCCAGGGGGTTGCTTCCCATGCCGGGGCCGCGCACGAGCAGGGGGTCAGCGCCGTGCAGGAGCTGGCCCACCAGGTCCTCCGCCTGGAGGCCATGACCGACTATGGCCGCGGTACGACGGTCAACGTAGGGGTGGTGGAAGGCGGATCGAAAGTCAATGTCCGCCCGGCTTCGGCTTGGGCGGCGATAGACCTGCGGGTCCTGACCGCCGAAGAAGGCCGGCGCATGACCGAGGCGATCTTGGAGCTCCAGCCGGCAAATCCAGAAGCGACGCTGATCATCTCGGGGGGCATGAACCGCCCGCCTTGGGAGGCATCGCCGGCAAGCGACGCCCTTTTTGAGCGGGCGCGGCGGGTAGGGGCAGCTTTGGGGCTCGACCTGTGGCCGGCAGGCACGGGCGGCGGTTCGGACGGCAACTTTGCGGCGGCGTTGGGTGTTCCCACGCTCGACGGGCTGGGTGCAGTGGGCAACGACGCCCACGCCCTGACCGAGTGGGTGGATCTCACCTCACTGCCGCGCCGGGCAGCGCTGCTGGCCGAGCTGGTGATCGAGCTGGGGCAATGACAAAACATATCTATCTGTCGCCGCACCTGGACGACGCCGTGCTGTCGTGCGGCGGAGCGATCCACCGCCACACCGCCGCCGGCGAACCGGTGCTGGTGCTCACCTTCTTTGCCGGCGAGGCCTCTGCTCACGGCGCGACCGGCGCCCTGTCATCTTTTGCCCTGCTGCAGCATCACTACTGGGGCGATCCTCCCTGCCCGATGGCGCTTCGCCGGGCAGAAGACGTGGCGGCGTTGAGCCTGTTGCAGGCAGATTGGTACCATGCCGGGTACCTTGACGCCGTGTATCGAGCTGACGCCAGCGGCCGGTGGCTCTACACAGACCTGGAAACCCTGCTCGGGCAGGTGCAGCCTGGCGATCCGATGGTATTGGCCCAAACAGACCTGATCGCCCAGGTGCTCGGCTTTGCCCGGCACGCAGTCGATCCGGTGATCTATGCCCCTCTGGCGGTGGGCCGGCACGTGGATCATCAGATCGTGCACGCGGCGGCGCGGCAGCTTGCCAGCCGCGGCTGCCGCGTCGCCTTCTACGAGGACTATCCCTACGCCGACCAGCCAGGCGCGTCGGAGGCAGCCCTAACCGCCTCCGGCGCCAAAGATTGGCGATTGGAGGTCATCCATCTCAGCCCGGCCGACGTGGCGGCCCAGGTCAGCGCTGTGGACTATTACCGATCGCAGCTAGGCATCCTGTTTCGCGGCGCTGAGGCCATGCCTAGCCGGGTATGGGGTTTCGCCGCCTCCCGATCCCTGGAAGCAGGCCTCGCCGAGCGGATCTGGTGGCCGCCAGAGGGGTGACCGCCCGTGGCCGGGGTAATAGAGCTGCAATTGACGGCCATGGCCCATGGTGGGGCGGCGCTGGGCCGCTACAAAGGCCAGACCATATTTGTGCCCCATACCATTCCGGGCGAACGGGTCCGCGCCGAGCTCATTGAATCGCATGCCCACTGGGCGCGAGCCCGCTTGCTCGAGGTGTTGGACGCCTCCCCCGATCGAATCACGCCGCCGTGCCCCTACTTTGGCCCCGACCGATGCGGCGGCTGTCATTTTCAGCATATCCGTTATGAAGCCCAGGTCGATTTCAAACGCCGGGTAGTCATCGACCAGTTGGGCCGCATAGGCGGTTTGGCTGACGCCAGTGTGCAAGAAGCGATCGGCGCCGCCGAGCCGTGGCGCTACCGCAACCACGTTCAGTTCAGCCTGACCGAAGATGGGCGCGCGGCTTTTCAACGAGCCGGCAGCCATGAACCGATACCCGTCGACTCGTGCCTGATCATCGACCCGCTGCTCGACGACCTATGGGCCGCCCTGGACATGGACTGGCCGCAGCTCCGGCAGCTTGCTCTGCGCTGCGGCTCGGCTACCGGCGACCTGATGGCCATTTTCGAGTTGGATCACTATGAGGATTTCGACATCGAAGTGGATTTTCCGGTGTCGTGTGTGGTGCGCCTGGCCGACGGCGAGCCGGTGGTGTTGATGGGCAATTCCTATCTCGTGGAGCGGGTCGCAGGCTGTGACTATCGCGTTTCGGCGGGCAGCTTTTTCCAGGTGAACACGGCAGGCGCCGAGGTGTTGATCGACCTGGTCCGGGAGCACCTGGCGCCAACTGGCGTTGAAACGCTTGTGGATCTGTACTGCGGGGTGGGGTTGTTTGGCCTGGCCCTGGCCGGCCAGGTCGGCCAGGTGATCGGCGTGGAAGCGGACCGCAGCGCGGCGGATGATTTCCGTCACAATACCCAGGGGTTATCCAACGTCCGGTTGATCGCTGGGTCCGTCGAGGAGGCCCTACCGCACATCGAAGGGCCATTGCGCGAGGGTCTGGTGGTGCTCGATCCGCCCCGGGCCGGCGCCGGGGCGTGGGTGATGGCCGAAATTGCCCGGCTTGAGCCGCGGCGTATTGCCTATGTCGCGTGCGACCCCGCCACGCTGGCCCGCGATGCCCGCCGTCTGGTAGAGGCCGGCTACCACCTTGTGGAAGTGCAACCGGTGGACCTTTTTCCGCAGACGTACCACGTCGAGTCGGTCGCTCTGTTCGTGCGATAACCTGTTGGCGATTAGCCTTGGGCTGATTGCTGGCCGTTGACGGTCTTGACCTTTGTCGATTCCGGTGGTATAATCATAGCTGTGAGCGGGGCGATTAAGCGGACAGTTCATGTCGGGTTGAACGCCCATCTTTTGTCTTTGGGCAGCGGCTATCGCAGCGCAGGGATCACGTGGTATATCTACAACCTGCTTGCTCATTTGCCGCAGATAGATCCAGGGATCCGCTGCACGGCCTTTCTGAGTGAAGGGCGTTACCAGGGGTCGCCGC